>NZ_CBDDRA010000011.1:0-164200 GCF_965232925.1 Tumidithrix helvetica PCC 7403 | reverse complement strand
ATGCGAATGCATGGTTTTGATGCTTTGACGGAGGCAATTAGCCATTTAAGCCATAATATCAAGCAAATACTCTCATTTTGCCTTTAGGTTTACTTCTTTTCTCCTATTTACTCAAGAATGAAACAGCCCTGCCATCGCAAGGGGGGAGAACTCACTTGTCCCCCTTTTGTAAGGGGGATGCCCGATATGGCAGGGGGATCAAGCCCCTCGGTTCCAGTAAGTCGGCTTGCTTTGTTCCGAAATCCTTAACCCGAATTCACGTCGTTTTAGGTAATTTATGCGGACAAATGTTGAGCAAGTAGACCGATCGCTCGCTTCCAAAAACAATTCCTCATGGAACCAAACAAGCTAACTCTTCTTTCCTGTCTGCGAATTCCAGAGACCTGCATAGATACCTTACTGTGCAAATAGTTATTCGGGTTTTGCTCCACTAGATAACTGCGTTCCCTTATATAAATGCGATCGGCATTGCGAATTATTTCTCGGCATTATTTTCTTTGAGATAGCCTCCTGCATGGAGAAAGTCAAGAATTTGCTTTACACAGAGTTCATACTCGCTTTTGCGGCTAAAAAACAAAGATGGAAGGCGCAAAATTAGCACTGAACCTACGATACCTTGAAAGAAAAGCGAAAAGAGTATCTGCTGCACATTTGGCTGTTTCGACACTGTGTCTGCTTTCAGCACAATCATCGTAATGTGATATTCATTCCAGCGAATTTTACTGCTGGTCGCGATAACCTGGTCAATTTGATTCAGGTCACACTCAAAGATGTGCGTTCCTAACCCACCTTGTTTTTTTAGTGTCAATTTCTTGGTTATCTTATTAAGACTAAGCGTTGAAATTCCACCGAATAAGATGTTTATTCCTACAGCGATTGTCACCATTACCATGCCCATAAAATAATAGGAGAATCGATCGTCCTCCTGCAATGTTAGTTGCGGTTGTAGGGCGTTTTTCAGAAAAGTTTGAATTTGTACAACCTGAGACTGCAATTGGCTTTCATTCGCTGAGCTAATAGAAGAGGGTACCTGTTCCTGTGCTGTAGTTAGATAAATCTCATAGATTTTACGACCCTTACTACTACCTACAGGAAAGAAACTTGCCCCTGTAATCTGTTGAAGTTGCCAACTGCGTTGGCTTTGAACTTGCCCCAACCAATTAGATTTGGTTAACGTACATTGTCCTTGAGTGGGTTGTTGCAAGTCACGAGTGCAGGATATCGTTATCAGTTCTGCCTTCGTTAGCAGGATAATCCCCAAGCAGACAATTAAGCCACCAAACAGCCACGCTCCCCAAGGAAGATGCCGCATGGTCAAAATGTTTGCTGTTCGTTTAATTAATTTCATTAGCAGGGGTTGCAAGAATTGTTATTCTACCTTCTACAATAAAGCGCGATCGCAAGAATGACAGTTTATAATTTTGGAGCGATCGTAACTTCCCAACTTTAGTTTTCAGTGGAGTGTTTAATCTAGAGCCAAGTTTCATAACTCTACTTTGCTGTTCGACATTGTCCACCACCCACCTAGGTAACTGTGAGAAACCCGCCGCCCACTGCGGCTAGTGTGGATACCGATCCGATCGCAACTCCAACAGTCAGTAGTTCGCGAAATGTAATTGACTTCAAGCTAGGTTTCGGTTTCCATTCGCCAAGCCGCGATGCTCCATCTCCATCTGGACTAGATGCTTCACTGGGCGGTAGTCCAGCCACTCCTCGACCTCATTCCAAGCGAGGTAGCCCCCGTCAGTATCGGGCACCTCGATTGTAGCGATGCCGTCATCCCCCAGACTCGCCACTCGGCGCAGATCGTCGCTTGAGACGGTGCCTGCTGTCCGTTTTAGTACGGCATGCAACGCCGAAAGTGCCTCTCGAGCCACGTTTCGTTGCCAAAGCGCGCTGTAGAGCGGCGCAACAGCCCGCGCATCTCCTATCTTCGCGAGTGCGAAGGCTACATGGCGTTGAACGTACACCTCGCTCTCTTGGAACGCGCGAAGGAGGGGCATCACAGCGCGCGGATCGTCAATCCTGCCCAATGCTTCTGCCGCGAATCTGCGGGTGTAACCACTCGAATCTTGGAGAGCTTGGCAGAGGGGCTCGAAGGCGGCACCGCCCAGTGCGACCAACCTAGCGACCGCTTCCTGGCGGGATGGGAATTGACCGTGGTTAGGACGATCCCTGCTGCCATCCCTGAGCATATCCATCGCCGTTTCACAAATTTCGCGAATTCTTTGTAGATTGGTATTAGCCTTAATCTGCACATCCTCTATAGGCTCACCGTTCCATCCATATGTTATCAATTCCTCTAAGATTGAAATGGGTGTGCTTGGATTGCTTGCTACAGACTGGGGGATAGCGAAGTCTTCGTCAGCAGGGTCGCGATCGCCTGCTAGCTTTGCCAAAACTAAGGCAGGAGTATTTGGATTCCTTGCAATTGCTGTACGAACGTGAAAATCTTTGTCTAGGGCGAGCTGTTCGAGGATGGCGACAGGTGTTTTAAGGCTTTCGGCAATGGTGATGCGAATTGCTCGGAAAGAGCTTTGGGAAAGCGTAAGTATTTCTTTAATGTCAAGATTATCTCGATTTGCAGACTTAATTGCTGCCTCTATTTCTCTAGCTATACTTGGATTGAGTGTTACTTCATCAGCATACTCATCGGCTAGCAATTCTAGGATTCGTCTTGGGGTCGTTGGGTTCAATGCAAGACTTAAACGAACTGACCAGTCTTTATATTCCAATAGGTTTTCTAGAATAACAGATGGAGCATTCTCATTGGCTGCAACAACTGCGGCTAATGCCCTCCATGAATAATCATAGATAACGCTTTCAAGCGCTCTAAAAGGAGCGTTGGCATGTCGAGCAATTAATTGGTAAAACTCCCACTTTAAAGGATCTTCTGTAGAATCCTTTTCCAATGCGTAGAACATATTTTCAAGCATTTCGGTCGAAGTTTGCTCATTGTGGAGCATCTTTGACCATTGAGAAGCTGTTTCGGTGTCTAATTTCATACAGAAGCTCCTAATTCTCTTTTGCACGAACTAATCAAGCCAGCTAATCGTTTCTCGTCAGTGGAGATCTATGAACTGAACCAAAATTATTAGAATCTATTTGTTTTGTCCCCTGCACGGCACTTGTTGGGCTGTTGACGCCTAGTCAATGCCGACGGCTAGGACTAGGAACCTACCCTGATGTCGATTACCCAAGGGCGAAAACCTTCTTTCATGACATAATCGCCTCCCTGTTTAATGATACCCCGATCGCCATTTACAGCTGCTGCGTTGACAAAGAGAATCCCCAGTTCCTCATCCCAAAAGACCCCGCCAGAGTCATGCTCGTGACCGAAAACATGTAGTCGGGGGCGCTCAGACGGTGGTATCCCTCGCAGACGAGCCCGCAGAGCCACGCTGCCAATTGCAATCGGCTTTTCTCGCAGGACTCCACCATATTGCACGCTGGAGTCGAGAATTCCCAGAGGTGGGCTATGCGTGATCAGCACATCCAGTCCAGGGGGGATATCTGCGTATAGTTCCATCAAACGCTGAGGGTCGCGGGCAAAACCCTCGTAGCGCAGAGGGTTGTCTTGTGTCATCGCCTGTCGGCGAGGTGTCAGACCTATGTATGGCGAACCAAAGAACTTCAACCCTGCGATCGCTTCAGCCGAATGCTGGAGCAAGCGCATGGGTGCATAGCGATCGTCAATGCCGTTGTCTTTGAATAAGTCCCTTGCAGTGGTCATCAATTCATTGCTCCATAGTTCTCCCGGTTGCGAAAGGGTGGCGGTTTGGAGCCATGTCTCTACGTCCAGTGGCTTGTCATGATTTCCAGCGATCGCCACGACACCGTAGGTGAACCGATCCGCCAGCGATCGCAGCCATACTGCTGCATCAGTAAGCTCAGAAAACAGTCCATTCTTTGTGTGATCTCCCGCGTGGATCAACAAATCACCCTCAGGAAAAAGAGAGATAGGCATATCAACATTGTGTGTGTCCGAAACGATAACTAACCGCAACCATCCTGGAGTACGGGGTGTATCAACAGACATTATCGCTATATCTCTCATTTCCATCATGCCTCGTTCTTGAGCGAGTATCCTAAGCTATTTTGGGTGAACCGATACGACCCACTGCAACTTTGATGATTGCTTCACAATTATGATTGACCACATCGAATATCATACCCCGAGACTGCGTCTGCCAAAATGGAAAATAGCTCAATGTCCAATCCAAATCAACGAAGGTTGAGCATCGAGTTTTCGTGCATAAAATCGATTGACTGCTACCATAGGCATATCAGCCACTTCAAAAGCACCTGTTTCAATATCGATGCCACAATCTTGCCATAATTTCTTTCTTCGACTTGCTGGCGCACTTGAGATTCATAAATTTTATCGCCACGTTGGGCAAACTCTTCTTTGCTATAACGGGGTTGTCGAACTGCCATGGGCTTGACCTCGTTTTAACCTTGCTTTTCCTATATTCTATCCACTTCAATCGCTACCCAAAAACTCTGCGATCGGCTCGCTTTCGCCTTTCAGCCACGGCACGATTTCTTTTGCGATTAATCGCATTACTTCTGCTGCTCCAACTTCGTATGCTATCTGGTCAAGCGTTCCTGCACCGCTCGTACATCCGCTTCCTGGTTCGCATCCTGCATAACCAAGTTCCTTGACTGCATAGCAGCCTTCGCCTGTGCCGAATGGATAGGAATTTGTTGCTGCGCGGAAATAGCGATCGAATGTTGCCTCCGTTGGTGCTAAGCAGTATGCCTCCGCTGCTTGCAGCGTCTTCGCGACTGGATGATTGCTCGGATATGCTCGCTTCTTTATCAATTCCTTTCCTGCTGCAATTACCCCTCGCGTTAGGATTTGCCTCGGCAACAAATCAAGTGGCTCCTCGCTGCACGCCAGATCGAGCCAGTGGATGAATTCATGGAGTGCCGCTTGTGATGGCACAAGTGAGAGCTTTTCTAGTGCAATCTGCTTGATATCATTTTCCACGTCTTGGCTCTCCTACATTTTGTCGTGGAATCTACTAAACATTGATAGCATTTTGTCAGCGATCTAACGCCGCAGGTCAGGCGCGCTGCTAAGCGTCGCCTGCACCTGCTGGTTCGGCTCCGCTCTGGTTCCAGTTATGGATTCTCTCGGCTAGCAGCTTCGTCCGCTCCGACACCAGGATGCCTGAATACTTCGCTGTCTCGATTTCAGATGCAACCAAATAGGCATCCACATACGGCAGAAAACCGTCTACGTTCTCTGGACTCACGCCGCTGGCAAGAGCCACCGGATGTGTCCCGGCCCCAGATCGCAAGGCCCTTGCCTTCTCGACTGTCGCGGCGTATCCGGTCCCTGGGCCGCTCGATGTTATCACGTCCATCCACGGACTTGCTTTTCTGGCTGCATCAGGCAGCAGGGAAGCAGGTACTTCTCGTTGGTACTTGAACGCGACACCACCGAAGTAGAGTCCTTCCCATCCAGTTTTGTGGCGTGCTTGCCGAAACCGCTCTCCGGCGGGCTGCGTGTCCGACTGCTCGTCAATCTCGGCATTGTCCGACCAGATGCCGCCGACTGGGAGTCTGGCGATAAGACCGATGACTTCTTCAGGATCCGATCCAAGGAGGTTCACCCCGATCCATAGGTCATCGTATCGCCGACGCACTTCCGGGATGAAGTCGAGCACTTGTGATGAGGACATCCCCTGATTGATGAGGAACACTCCATCGGCACCGGCACGAACCGCCGTGTCGATGCTCTGTATCGCCGTGTCTCTCGCGATCGGGTGAATGACGGGCAGAAATACGCGTGACCGCCTGAAGACCCGATGCAAGGCATTCTCATTCTCTCTCATGCCATGTCCTCTGCTTGCCGAACGGTGTAGGTTAGCAGCAAAAGATCGCTGCTAACCCAACTCCAAAATATCACAATTTTGTCCGCTCCAACGATGTTATGGGAAGACGGCGAGGCTTGAGTGGTGCTGAAATAATTTGTCTGCTGCTAGTGGATTGTTTTTTACGAAGATCGTTACAAATTGCTTGCAAATCATAGTTAAAGGACTTCGCGTGTTCTTCACGGATTCTATAAATCTCTTCTAAAACTTCATCTTTCCACATAATCAATCTCCCATTAACTCATTAGGTGTACAAATCGTTGACTTCCAGTAATGGAAAATCACGCAGGATATCAAGTCTCTTATCTGCCATCTCTGCATCTCCTCTTGCTACCTCGTCTAAAACTACTTGGGAGATATAGAGGGCAAATTGCTCTCGGCGTGTGTCCCACCATTCTTGTGTAATCCCCAAGTTTGCCATGAGGATCAAGTTATTGCTGGGTCTGGCTGTTAAGTAACCAACCACGCTAGTTTCGATGTAGACAGTTTCGCTCATTTGAAATGCGTTAGTGGTATCTGTATTTTATCCCAAACTGCTCAAAACCGTAGGTTATCCACATCAGACTACTGTGGCTCAATTGTTAGGGCGACACCAATGCCGCTCGTACATCCGCTGCCTGGTTCGCATCCTGCATAACCAAGTTCCTTGACCGCATAGCAGCCTTCGCCTGTGCCGAATGGATAGGAATTTGTTGCTGCGCGGAAATAGCGATCGAATGTTGCCTTCGTTGGTGCTAAGCAGTATGCCTCCGCTGCTTGCAGCGTCTTCGTGACTGGATGATTGCTCGGATATGCTCGCTTCTCGATCAATTCCTTTCCTGCTGCAATTACTCCCCGCGTTAGGATTTGCCTCGGCAACGAATCAAGTGGCTCCTCGCTACAAGCCAGATCGAGCCAACGGATGAATTCATGGAGTGCCTCTTGTGATGGCGCAAGTGAGAGCTTTTCTAGTGCAATCTGCTTGATATCGTTTTCCACGTCTTAGCTCTCCTACATTTTGTCGTGGAATCTACTAAACATTGACAGCGCTTTTGTCAGAGGTCTAACGGTGAAGTTATGCTGCATCACTTACAGAAGATTAGTAGCTAATCACGTTGTCCCATCCTTGAACGGGCTTTTTCTCGTGACTCAAGTAAAGCTTTCAAGATTTTTTGACGCTCTACTGTTTTCCAACTCTCTATAAACCTTGTTATGGCCACATTAACCATATCTTGTAAGGCAGGAGCTTCAGAACCAAGTTCGAGGAGAAGCTCCGCTCTAATCATTTGTAACTGTTGATGTAGGTCGTCAGGAATTCGAGTACCAGCCATAAGGAATCAACGCTTTTAGTTGTAGATTTTACTTGACTAGAGCCTGTAAACATGGTTACATGTATATTGGCACGCGGGCGAAAAATATGTATAGTACAGACTATTATGGAGCAAAATACATGAGTAATATTTCTGCCAAATACTTGATAAACGGCAAACTGCCTGTCATTTCTGTGTTTTCAGGAGCGGGTGGGCTGGATTTAGGCTTAGAAGCAACTGGTATTTTTGAAACACGTTGCTGTCTTGAGGTAGATAGCCACTCTTGCATTACCCTTCGCCATAATAGGCGAGAGGGACGAAGAAGCGGAACCCATGATTTTTTAAGCAACGCAGTTGTGTTGCAAAGGGATGCTTGGCAAGTTGAGGGAGATGCTTTGCTAAGGGCGGCTAGACTGCGTAAAGGGCAGGTCGCTTTATTAGCAGGAGGTCCACCGTGTCAATCATTCTCAGTATTTGGTCGTCGTCGAGGGATGGACGATCCGCGTGGGAATCTGATGTGGCGATTTGTCAGCTATGTAAAGGCTCTTGAGCCTGAATGTTTTTGGCTGGAGAACGTCCCTGGTTTATTAACGGTGAATGGTGGCGAGACGTTTAAACAAGTCTTGCAAGCTTTAGAAGCAATTCAGCCTTATAAGGTTAAGTTCTATGTTGTGGAAGCTGCTGATTACGGTGTTCCTCAATATAGGAAAAGGGTTTTCATTATAGGGTCACGTTCTGAAATCGAACTTCCTAGCAATCTGCCAGAATTACTAGCAACGCATGGTGGAACAGAACAACTCAAAAGAGATGATATCCAAATGGAAATTGATCGTCTACCGAGAGTTTGTGTTAAACATGCATTGACTGGTTTACCTGAAGAACTTAGAACTATTCATAATCATATTGGTAGAAAGCACAGTGATGAGATTAAGAACAGGTACAGAAATTTGAGGTTTGGAGAGAGAGATTCTGCCACTAGAATCAATAAATTACATCCAGATAGACCAAGCTATACGATAATTGTTGGTTCAGATAAAGGAGGTGGTAAAGGGCATGTTCATCCCTTTCAACCGCGTGAAGTCACTCCGCGTGAATCAGCAAGGATGCAAACTTTTCCAGATTTCTGGTGTTTCTCTGGAACTAGCAGACATCCTATCCGTCAGGTTGGCAATGCAGTTCCTCCTGTATTAGCAGCTGTTTGGGCTAAGTACATAGCTCTCAACTTATTTGGCATTCCTTTAGGCTCTGTACGAACAACTGATGAAATGCTTATTTCTTTGGGACAAACTCACTTGTTACCAATGTTTCAACAAACAACCGTAGATGCTGAAAAAAAAGCTGGACTAGAAGCATTACTTACTCCCGATCTTATACCTGTCTGATTGCTACTCAACTCTGTCAACAAGCTGTCGAATTAATTCATCACAATCAGAAGCGCAAGCAAGATTAACATCGCCCTCTAACCAAATGACATTTATACCGCGATCATTAGTAAGGTAGTTGAGCCACCAGTCATCAGGTCGCTCTTGGGCAACAATACACAATAGCGTAGATTCTTGTGGAAACTCATGAGCGTACCGATACCTGTATTCGTATACTTGACTGACAGCTTTCCGAATTTGAGATACTACGTTGTTAGAATTGCAGCTTTTCATCTCAAAAAGAATCTTTATGCCATTAAGTTCACCAGTCAGGTCAATATAGATGTTGTCTTTAGGTTCTTTACATCCTCTGGCTCGAAGCTGTTCTTCTACTTTCTTAACTAGAAATCTATGATAAGCGTTACTTTTTTGGCGTTTTAATTGAGTTAATTCAGGGTCAGCAGTTGATTCATTTGAGTTATATGTTCTTGAAGGACGAAACGCTTGTCTAGGAGTTAGAGGGGGGAAACTCACTGTTGGTGAAATAGTGAATGACTCGTCAGCTTCTTCACGATCACCTTGAGTTGATAAAGTTTGATTACTTGGCAAGCTTCCTGTTAAACAAGAATAGACATCTTGGGGTAATTTGCTTCCATCATAGTATTGCGACCAAACAGCATCATAAGCCATTTGCTTAAGATGTGCCTCAATGGAGAGAGAATCGTAGTTATAGAACTCCTCACAGAAGCTAGTCATGCTAGCTATTGTGTTAATCATTTCCAACTTGGAGCTACTTGATTCTAAATCATTGCTTAGATCTAACATCAAACTCCCTCCAGAACGTTTGATTAAACCTGTTGTTTCCAAAAAGTGAAAGTTTCGCTGAAACTCTTCGAGATCTAGAGTAGAAGGTAACTCCTCAACTTCAGATGATCGTAAGACTCTAGAAATCTCATCTTTAGAAGGGCTTGGATGTTGATTAGTAAATGTGCTATTGAACAAGAAAAATATTTCTTTGTGTGTCAAACTGACGGTTGAAAGAGCAATATTGCTTACTTCAGCTTTTACCTTTAAGGCTCTTAAGATTAGTCTAAAAGGAACCACTCTAATCTGAGACTCAATCATTTTTACTATTGGATCACGAGCATTCCAAACTATAAGTGCAGAATTAGGTTTATACTGTGTGCCAACAATGTATGGATACTGAAGTAAACATAATTGAACTCTAGAAAATGCTCGAACGTTAGGCTCGTCTCCGCAAAGAAGTTGAGATGCAGCACCGGAAAGCCTGCACACCCACCTATCCCCTTCGCGCACTACTATCAAGATTCCTAAAAAGCTGGCATAGGAGCTAAATTTGTCACGGTAAAATGATGGATCTCGCTCACTATCATTAGATCTACCAGACAAAACTAGAAATCTATCGACTATGGCATCACGATCATAGGTTTGACCATCAAACTCTGCAAAGATTGTAGAAATGTCAATCAGGTATTCTTCAAAGTCAGCCTCAGTACTCTGAATCTTATTTGCTAAAAAACGGATGATCGGTGGTGGGGACTGAAGCATACAAGGTTACTTCATAGAATAATCAACACACTATGTTAACCTAATTCCGTTTACTTGGTTGCCATGCACTACTGACTTAAGTTCTTAGCTATCCGCTTGAGATGACTTCACCTACTTACCCAGATGAGTAATTTTCAAAAAAGTTACTTGTGCCGATTGAACGATCCCATCAAAGCAAATCACATGCAGTAGGTTCACAATTATTTTGCTTCACAGCTAGGTCTTGCTACGAGACCTTGATAAGGTTCTGCGGCAAAGGCGCGATTGGGTTCGCTTAGCAAAAAGCGATCGCAGATGCCAAACAATTCCGCTTCGCTACGGGCGCGGCGCATCTCGTTTAAAAAGGCTCCTGCCGCATCCACACCCTGACCGATGAAATTGAGATATTTTTTCATGTTATCGACCCGCGATCGCTCGGGGACTTCTGGGGCAGTGACCGTGTTGTGCAGGCGATCGATGTAGGTTCTCACTTCATTCAAAGTCACGGTAGTAATGGGTTCACCGCTCAAAGCTTGGCGAATTTGCTGAAAGATCCAAGGGTTGCGAATCGCAGCACGCCCGACCATCACACCTGCTGCACCTGTCTCTGCCAAAATCGCTAAAGCATTCGCCGCCGAGGAGACATTTCCATTCGCTAGGACAGGACATTTCACGCGCCGAACGGCATGGGCAATCTGATCGTAATGCACCTCACTGCGATACATTTCCCTGACCGTGCGACCGTGCAGGCTGAGCAGATCGATATCGTGCTTATTAATCAAATCGAGAATGCGATCGAAGTTCGCCGTATCTTCAAACCCAATTCGCATTTTGACCGTAAATGGAATCGCGATCGCCGATCGCAGTGCCCCCAGAATTTGGTCGATTTTGTCAGGATCGCGCAGCAACCCACCCCCAACGTTTTTGCGATAGATTCTAGGCGCAGGACAACCCATATTTAGATCGATACCTGCGATCGCATAGCGGCATAACTCTTGGGCAGACCGCACGAGATCGGGAATGCTCTCCCCAATCAACTGGGCGAAGATCGGGCGACCCGTCGTATTTTCCGTAATGGAACGCAAAATATATCGCTCTGGACGGGAATTCGCATAAACGCGAAAGTATTCCGTAAAGAAGTAATCGGGACTGCCGTAAGTAGCGATCGCACGCATAAAGGGTAAATCCGTGACATCTTGCATGGGCGCAAGGGCTGTCAGGGCTAATCCTGCTTGCAGGGGAGGAGGAAGGCGATCGTTTGCCATTGTAATCGTGATGTGCTTACAGAGTCTGGAAACTTACTATACAATGCAAGTCGGCTAGGACTGTCATAAAATAATTAAATCGCTTACGCTCAAATAGATGTTATCAAAACTACGAGTTCAACACTACAAGAGTCTCTTTGATACCACCGTTGACTTAGAGCCACTCACGGTATTCATTGGCCCCAACGGCTCTGGTAAATCGAACATTTGTGAAGCTTTAGCTGTCTTATCTAATTTTTTACAACAGCTAATACATAGAGGTATTAATACAGACAATACTAAAGATTTTTTCGCAGAGTCATTAAGATTTATCAGCCAGAATCCACAAAGTCTTGAAGCTAAATTTTGGCAGGGTAAATTAGACGATATCTTCTTTGAAGTTTCTACTTCTTTGAAAATTACAACCGCATCTTCTATCAACATTCTTTTAACCCTGGGGCTTCGTTTTATCTATTCTCAGGAAAAAGTTGCAATGAAGATCCCCTTGGGGATTACCAATCAATCCACTGGTTTTGAACAGAAAAGTATAAGTGCTCTAAGAGAAGCTTTAGTCGATCATGAATATCCAGAATCTGAGCTTGCCTACGATTTGAGGAGAGTTAAAATTTATGACTTCGCGCCAACTTCTTTGTCAAATATTGTTCACTCACCTGATGAAATGAACAGGTCAGGACAAGGGATTGCCTATACTCTATTGGATATTTTGCTTGACAATCGTGAAAGTTTTGATGAACTAGAAGATCGTTTAGTAAAGTTAGTTCCAAACATCAAAAGAATTTCCTTGCAGCGTGGAAGCACACAAAATGTCTCATTGGAATTGATTGATAAATATTCAGAGCATCATATCCCTGCCTCTGACATATCGGATGGGACATTAAGGATTTTAGCTTTCTTAACCGCGTTATACCAAAAGAGCACGCCAAGCATTATTTGTTTTGAAGAAATAGAGAATGGCGTTCATCCTTGGTTGTTACACAAAATGATGGAGTTATTAAAAATCGTTTCGACTGAGGGAATTAATGGTAAGCCAGTGCAGGTGTTAATCACGACTCATTCTCCTGTGCTATTAAATTATGTCGAACCGTATCAAGTTCGGGCAGTAGAGCTAGATGACGAGGGGAAAACACAAGTTCATGCTTTGCCTACAGATTCTATGCGTTTTCAAAAAGCGCTGGAAGCCTATGATGGTTCGCTAGGTGAGCTTTGGTTTACAAACGTATTTGGAGGTAACCCAGCATGAGCCGTCCGATACGAATTGGACTAATTGCTGAAGGTGATACAGAACTTGGGGCAAGTATTCCATACATCAAGCCAGAAGATGGTGGAAAAGTCCTAGAGAGGGAGAAAGAAGGAGCACTGCACAGGTTAATTCGGCGAGAACTTAATGAGATCGGATTACCTGATTGTAGTTTTGTCCAGAGGCATCCAACAATCAAAGAGAGTGGAGTTTATAAAGTAGCGAAAGTACGCACAGGACACTCAATTTTAGATCCAAGATATTTAGCAGAAGTGACGATCACATGGAAGCCCGAAGAAGTCGATATGATTGCGATCGTAGTTGATGCAGATGATATTAAACCCCAAAGAGAGAAAGCCTTAGAGCTTGCCTTGAGTAAAATTCGCAATTTTCGCTTAGATATTAATGAGGAACCGATCCCCGATCGCAGTGCGGGTGGGCTAGCGATTAGAAATTTTGAAACATGGTTATTGGCTGACATTCAAACTGTCTCAACGATTTTAGGTGTGGAAATGGAAAAGCTGGGAAATTTAGAGGATGAAGCTAAAACAAAGGAAATATTGGAGAATGCGATTGCTCAATCAACATACCTTGCCGAAGATACAAGCAATCAACGCCCACTTCAAATTCGTTGGAACCTAGCCGAACAGATTGATTTGACAATGCTTAAAGTTACCTGTCCAATGGGATATGCAGTTTTTGTTCAAGATTTAACAAAAGCTGCAAAAGTAGCCACTGCAATGATTATAAGTCTTTGACAACTGCATAATATTCTAAGTATCAGACTGAAGGATTCGACAGATTGAGAGCGTGTCGCACATCTTGGTGATTTGATTGCAAATCTTCTCAAACTGTCTGCGATCTGTAATATCAATGCTGAGGTCGATCATGGCAGACGAACCAGGGCGGGTTTTTACACTGGCTTGGCGCACGTTGACCTTGTTGTCAGACAAGCGCGTCAGAATATCTTTGAGCACCCCAACGCGATCGATCGTTTCCACTCGAATATCTACAGGATAGGTCATCGGTCGCTCTAGTTCTTTTTCTTGGTTCCATCGCACGGGAATCAAGCGATCGCCAGGAATATGACTGACATTATTGCAGTCCTGACAATGGATAGAAATACTACGGTTGCCGCCCAAGGTAACAACGCCGATGATTGGTTCGCCGGGTAAAGGTTTACAGCATCCAGCGATATTGTAAATCATACCCTCTATGCCCAAAATAGGAGACTTAGAAGGAGCAGGACTAGATGGGAAAGAAGGTAGAGGTTCGGATTTTAACTCAGACTTGTTACTCCGTCCATCTTGCTGACCTTCGCGCAGTTTGTTGACTAGCATGTTGAGCGAAATCTCACCATAGCCTAAAGCTGCCAGCAGATCGTCAACACTGTGGTAGTTACAGCGTTCTGCAAGTTTGAACATCTGATCGGACTTAAGCAGCGTATCCAAGCCACTTTTGCCGAGTTCTTTTTCTAAGAGACTACGCCCAACTGTGAGATTTTCATCTCGACGCGATCGCTTAAACCATTGTCTTATGCGATTCCTAGCAGCTCCAGTGGAAACAAAATTAATCCAATCCAAACTAGGGTGGGCGTTATTTTGGGTGAGAATGGCAACGATATCGCCATTCTTGAGCTGGCGATGCAGAGGAACCATGACATGATTGATTAAAGCTCCCGCGCAGTGATTTCCTACTTCTGTGTGAACGCGATAGGCAAAATCGACAGGCGTGGAACCACGCGGCAGACAATAGACATCGCCTTTGGGACTAAAGACATAGACTTCGCTCTCAAACAGATCTTCCTTGAGACTATCGATGTATTCCTGCGGATCCTTGAGTTCTCTTTGCCACTCGACCAGTTGACGCAACCAAGTGAACTTCTCTTCGTCTCCCTTGGCAACAACAACGCTAGAAGAGTTCGCTTCCTTATATTTCCAATGGGCGGCAATCCCATATTCTGCAATGTGGTGCATTTCCCACGTGCGAATTTGCACCTCTACGGGTTGACCGTAGGGGCCAATTACCGCAGTGTGTAGGGACTGATAGCGATTGGGTTTGGGCAAACCCACATAGTCTTTAAACCGTCCTGGAATGGGGCGGAAAATATCATGGGCGATCGCGAGAACGCGATAGCATTCCTCATTGGTATTGACAATTACCCGCACTGCCAATACATCATAAATTTCGTCATATTGCTTTTGCTGGCGTTCCATTTTTTTATAGATGCCATACAAATGCTTGGGTCTACCACTGATGTCAAAGTTGGTTAAGCCAATTTTAGTAAGACGAGATCGCAACGATCCCAACACTTCTTGAATTTGGGCTTCGCGACTGCTGCGAGTTTCGGTGACTAGATTTTTGACATACTGATACTTATCGGGTTCCGTGTACTTAAAGGATAAATCTTCAAGTTCCCACTTCATCTGCCAAATTCCAAGACGATTGGCAAGGGGGGCAAAGATTTCCTTGGTTTCCCGCGCAATCAGTTCCTGCTTTTCTGGACGCAAATGCTGCAAGGTTCGCATATTATGCAGGCGATCGGCCAACTTCACCACAATCACGCGAATATCCTGCGCCATCGCCAAAAACATGCGGCGAAAATTTTCTGCCTGCCGCTCTGTTTTGCTCTCAAAGTTAAATTTTGACAGCTTGGTTACCCCTTCAACCAGTTGTCTGACCTCAAGCCCAAATTCTGCTTCAATTTGCTCGCAACTTACGGTGGTGTCCTCAACCACATCATGCAAAAAGCCTGCGGCTATCATTGCCTGATCGCCACCAAGATTGCGTAAAATCGTTGCCACCTCCACAGGATGCACGATGTAAGGCTCACCTGATGCGCGACATTGACCTGTATGGAGCTGATAAGCAAATCGAAAAGCGCGGCAGACTAGATCGGTGTCTTCGCGATCGCCACTTTGAAGCCTATCCCAGCAATCTTGCAACCAATTGGGAATCCACGTTTCAACCTCGGACGTACAGTCGCTTGAGGTTTCAGTCAGTAAGGTAATTGGTGTCATGTGTTGAGCAGCCCACGACAAGTGTAATGTTTAGCGTTCCCATAATCGTAGCTTAACTATCTATGAAAATCATCAATTTAAATATATAAAGTGATCTAAATCACAAAATATTTTGTGATTTACTGAAACATTCACGAAGCTAAAGCTTGAATTGCGAATATCTAATGAATAGTTGGCAAAGCGTACTTGTCAATGTGCTTGCACAAGCTTAGTTTATGTTCTGTATAGCTCCAGTGTACTTGGTCAAAAATTTGATGCAAGATATAAAGCCCGCGACCGCACTCTAGTTCGTGACAGGGTGTATCGTCAGCTTGCTCGTGCGAGCATTCTTGCGATTTATGTAGTGCGCCTTGATCGGTAATGACCCACCAGTACTGATGCCCCGCGATCGAAAAATGAATGGTCACCTGTCGGCTCGGATCGAGTTGATTTCCGTGCTTAGCCGCATTCACCAATGCCTCTTGTAAGCCTAAGCGTAGCTCTGGCTGCCAGAGAGGAGGAACCTCTGTCAGTAGTAAATCGAGCACAGGGACGAGGTATAACGTCGAAGCAAAACTGAGTGTGCTCCATTTACGTCCAACTGGACGGAGGGGTGTTACAACCACGTGCTTTCAACTCCTAAGCGGATGCATATTTACACTACTTCTTTATTCTACCTAAAGAAATAGAAGATTTTTGTTAATTTGACACAATGCCAAATTTGAGCGATTATACATAAGCTATATTTTTAGTAAGGGGCTATAGCGCAGTTGGTAGCGCATCTCAATGGCATTGAGAGGGCCAGCGGTTCGAATCCGCTTAGCTCCATTAAATAATTCATTAAATAACCTGTGGCAGTTCAGCAGGCAGTTCTTTGATCAGCACAAATGGATGAATAATTAAGCTGGTAAATTCCTTGTCGCGTTCTTGGTTCCAGCGATCGATATGTGCCTCTGTGGGTGCGTAGAGCCAGCTATCATCAAGCCACTGCTTTACCAGTTTGCTGTTATCTTCGGCAACAGCCACACCTGCCTCAACTAGATCTAATTGAGGGGATACGATTACCACGCGCCCTTTTAACGCATGGACTTCTAACCAATCCCACTTGGCAGTATCTACCATTTCTTGCAACTGTTTTTGTAAGTCACTCACTAAAATTCTTCCTCATCCTCTTCAATGTTGTCTTGCCCCTGTAGTTGAGATTTAATCTCTAAATACTTAGCTTTGACGGTTTGAATATCTTGCCACATCAGCCATTTGGGACTGCCTTTTTCGCGACTGGCATTGCGGAGTAAATAGGCTGGATGTAGGATGGGCATGATTAACCTGCCTTCCCACTCACCCCATTCGCCCCGAATTTTGGTGATGCCGCGTTTGTCCCCTGTTACGGCTTTTACGGCGGTGGCACCTGTCAGTAAGATAATCTTGGGATCGATTAAGCGAATTTGTTCCAGCAAATAGGGCTTACAGGCAGCCATTTCGATATCTTCGGGAACTCGATTGTTTGGGGGGCGACACTTCACCACATTGCAAATATAGACATCCTTTTCGGGGTCGAGGTCTACGGACTGCAAGATTTTGTCTAAAAGTTGCCCAGCTTTGCCGACAAAGGGTAAGCCCGTTTCATCTTCGTTTTGCCCGGGACCTTCGCCAATAATGGCAATCAAGGCTTGCCGATTGCCGCGCTCTACGACAACATTGGTGCGGGTTGCGGCGAGGGGGCATTTTTGGCAAGCGATCGCCTCGGCTTTTAAGGCATCAAGATCGGCATAGGTAACCCCCACAGGTGCTGGTGGTGCAGGTTTTGCAGCTTTAGATGACTGTTTAGCGGGTTGTTTGGCTATTTGAGATGGGTCTAGGTCAAACAGGCTAATTTGTTCGGCATCAGTCATATATCTAAAGTTGTGTGGGTTACTGATGGGGCTATTTCTATAATCTTACTATTAGCGCTTCAAGAACGTTTATTTTCTTGCGTTTTGGATTTTACCTTTAGATGCGATCGCTTCTCGCTCTTAGGTACATCAAAGCCTTTAAAATTTTCTACAGAATTTTTTAACTTAATATCAAGATTATTTTATGATTTTCTCATAACTTAAAGGATTGCCATACCCAACTGTCTTGGGGCGCAACAAAGATAAAGCAACCACTGGTAAATGAGGATATAACCATTATGAAACCGTACAAGCCTAGTAACATTGCCCCCAATCAAGGGAAACAACTGCTTGCCATTTCATCTGTAGCTACAGGAGTCGTCGTTGGCGGTGTCGTGGCTTTTATCTCTCAGTTTTTCTACTTTATTGTGCTTTTCCCATTGGTGATGGGAGGAGCGAGTGGTGCGGCGATCGCATGGGCAGTGCACAAAGGCAAAGTTCGCAATCCTCTCGTGGCGATGTCATTTGCTGCGCTCAGCGGTCTGGTGATGTATGGAACCATGAACTACGGACAGTACTTACTATTTTGGCAAGAAGCCTTCAAAACTGCGGAAAAGGAAATGCCCCAAACCGATCGTGCCACAGTAAATCAAATGCTGGAAACCTATCTACAGGGTCAAACGGGTTCGCCAGGTTTTGTCGGATATCTGAAGTATTCGGCAAAGAAAGGCATAGATATCACCAAATCAGGGAGTAAGATTCACTTAAATGAAACATTTACTTGGTTTTATTGGTTGATAGAGCTTGCGGTGATTGAAGGTCTTGCGATCGCGTCGGCGAGGGCTGCTGCTTTAGCTCCCTTTAGTGAAGATGCGAATGATTGGTATGACGCGAAGCAATTGATTGGGATGGTTGAGACTAGTGCAAAGGAGGAGATACTCGGCTATATCAATAACGAGCATTTTGGCAAAGTGGGCAGTATGCTAAATCTTCAGTGGGATATCCCCTATCCTCGCACTGAGTTGCACATGCAGTCCTGTGCTGCAGCTCCAAGTAGCGATTCTATCCTATTCCTGTCCATAGCGACAAAGGATTCCAAAGGCAATGTTGCTCTTAAAGAACTTTGTTCGGGCTTAATTTCATCGCTCCAAAGAGCTGACCTAACTCGCGCGATCGAAGACAAGAAAACCGAACAAAAAACGGAAGCAGAACCCAAGAATGAAAAACCAGAGGAAGAGGATAATCAAACTTGATTCACTCTTTCCATATTGTATCAAGCCTTGCGGAGTATCAGAGCTAAGCGCGATCGCGCTTAGCTCTGATACTCTTCCTACTTCGTCAACTGCGTTAGGAGTGTGTTAGAACGCTCTAAAAATGCCTTCATGCTGTTGGCATCAAAGCTCTTTTGCACCATCAGTGCGAGGTCGTAGACATGATTGCAAATCAAATCTGCCAAACCACTCGACTCCGAAGGTTGTCCTGCTGCGGTGACAATTTTGTTCTGATCTAGGTTCAAGAGATTTTGAATTAGAGGGTGCGATGTATTTACCAGTAAGATGTGATCCTCAGGGAAAGCCGTATTTGTAGTCTGCTGGAGCAAAGCTGCCATCTCTTGCATACGTCGGGTTGCCTCAGGCAATAGGATCATTGCTGGAGGCGAAGAAGCTGAATCATCAGCTTTCAGAGCTTCCGTGCGAATCACTAATTTAGGTTTGTTTAAGGCACGACGGAACAGTTCTTGGATGCGATCGCTCTTAGTTTGATTGGTTGCAGGATCGACCAATTCGGTTTTAGAGTCTTGGTTGATCAGGCGATCGTCGATATCGGCATCTACCCGTGCGAATTTAACATCGCGAAACTCGCCTTCGAGAAAATGGATAAAATGACTGTCGATGAAAGTATCAAACGTCAAAACCTCTAAGCCCTGACTCTTGTGCAGGTCAATATAGGTGGCTTGCGCGATCGCATCAGAACTATAAAATATCTGATTTTCGTGCTTCTCCTTACTGCGCTCCAGATAGGCTTGCAAGGTAGTGTAGTGACCGATCTCGGCGTTATCCGTCTCAGCTTCGTAGGTGGTTGGGTAAACCAAGATTTCCTTGACTTGCTGATAAAACTTGTCGCTATTCATCGAGCCAAACTTCATAAACAGGCTGATGTCTTTCCAGCACTTCAAGAATTCCTCGCGAGAGTCCGTATAGAGCTGGCAGAGATAGTCCCCAACTTTCTTAGCAATGTAATCTTGGATTTTGCGTACCTTGCGATCGCCTTGCAAAAAGCTTCTCGAGACATTTAAAGGAATATCAGAGCTATCAATCGTACCTCTTAAGGGCAATAAAAAGCGCGGAATCACTTCTTCGCAGTTATCGCTAACAAAGACGTGGTTGCAATAGAGCTTGATTTGTCCCTTATTAGGGTCAATATCCGCTTTAATCTTGGGGAAATAGAGAATCCCCTTAATAATGAATGGATAATCGGTGTTGAGATGAATCCAAAATAGCGGATCGTCCTGAAATGGATAGAGATAGCGGTAAAACTCTAG
The DNA here is from genome assembly GCF_965232925.1 of Tumidithrix helvetica PCC 7403. Classification (NCBI taxonomy): domain Bacteria; kingdom Bacillati; phylum Cyanobacteriota; class Cyanophyceae; order Pseudanabaenales; family Pseudanabaenaceae; genus Tumidithrix; species Tumidithrix helvetica. Next base: position 144,206 of record NZ_CBDDRA010000011.1, on the reverse strand, counting down.
GTACTCATCCTTTGTTACAGAACTAGGAGAACGATCCCAAAGAGCGGTCTGTTTGTTAACAACCTCATCATTCAGCTTGATCGATACGGGAATAAAGTCGCAATAGTTACGAATAATACGTTTGGTTTCCCCTACTTCTAAAAATTCTTCGGCATCTTCTTGCAGCGTTAGCGTAATTGTTGTGCCTATGGTTTTGCGATCGCTTTCATCCAGCGTAAAGGTGGTTGTGCCATCACAGGACCAATGTACTGCCTCCGCATCTTTTTGGTAAGACAGGGTATCAATTTCTACCCGACTTGCCACCATAAACGCGGAGTAAAAACCCAGACCAAAGTGACCGATAATTTGCTGATCGCCACTACCAGAGTTGGTATATTTGCTGATAAATTCTTCGGCACTAGAAAAAGCAACTTGGTTGATATATTTGCGAACCTCATCCGCTGTCATGCCAATGCCGTTATCTGTAATAGCGATCGTGCGTTTTTCTTTGTCAACCGAAACTGAAATTTCGGGCTCAGGAATGTCTGTCGCTTCACCCGCGTAAGACACCATTTTTAACTTACTAATTGCATCCACGCCATTAGAAATTAATTCCCGCAAGAAAATATCACGCTCTGAATAAAGAGCTTTCTTGATAATGGGAAAGATATTTTCGGTGTGGATACTGATCGTTCCCTGCTCAAGCATATCGTGTAAATCCTCTAAATCTTATTTAATCAAACTTAATTATAGCGATAGAGCGTATAAACCTAGGATCCCCTAGGCAGGTGCTGACTCGCTTTGATTGATTCTATCTGCGATCGCTAGCCTTTGAAGTCCCACAAAATGTCATTAAGCAAGCAGGTTTATTGCCCTAGCAGCCTAGACTCAGTTGAAAATTCTGGTGGCGTAAACTATTGTTGTTACAAATATATTTAAGCCAGCTATGGTGATCGCAGCATTAACCTATATATCAGTATCCGCATTACTTATACTGGGTGCAATTGTTTTCTTTATGAAAGCACTGCAATCACTCAGTAAGCAGGACAATTCTTCTACTTCCGAGCGTCATCAACCCAGCCACCATCAACCTCATTTGCTCTCTTCTGAACTCGAGCAGTCAGTCTTGACCTTAAGGCGTGAAGAGATTATTGAGATGCTAGAGCGTCAGTTTCACAGTAGTCCATCAGGCGATCCTTAAGTTGCGATCGCAAAAGCTGACACCACTATAGACCTATGAACATTAGAGAAGAATTTCCCCTCTCAGCAATTGCTCGGCATGACTCAGATTTTGCTGAGCGTCGTAGGAGCCTGCGAAGAGATCGGCGCATCAAGTTATTTCAACGCCTGTGGCAACTCACATTTATCACGGGTGTTACAGGGGGATTGTTGTGGCTTGCTACCCTACCAGAATGGCAACTACGGAGTGCTAATCAAATTGATATTGAAGGCAATCGCCTACTCTCAAAAGAGACGATCAAAAAGCAGTTAAAAATTTCCTATCCTCAGTCAATTTTTCAGGTACAGCCTGAAGCGATCGCCGCTCAGCTAGAAAACTCTGCTCCCGTTCAAAGTGTCGTAGTTACGCGGACTGTTTTTCCTTCTCGCCTCACGATTAAAGTTCAAGAACGATCGCCCGTAGCGATCGCTACCCGCAACGGCAAAGCAGGATTTTTAGATGAGGAAGGCAAGTGGATGCCTCAACAAGCATATCCTTCAACCCTTTCAAAACCAGAACTAACGGTGTTAGAGGCTAGCGATCGCCCCATTCCTCAAGCTCAATGGTCTGTGCTCTATCGTCAAGTCAGCCAAAGTCCCGTCAAAGTTTCACAGATTGATGGACGTGACGAATCTAATTTGGTTTTAACCACGGAGTTTGCTGTAGCTCACCTTGGTTCGTACCAAAGCAAGCAGTTTGCCGAGCAACTTGCCTATCTAGATAAAATGCGTAACTTACCTAAAAAACAAACGTTAAAAGAACCAGCTTATTTAGATCTGAGAGATTTGGGAAATGTAGTACTCAACCAGCCAACTCAACCTAAGCCTAAAGACAAGTCATCTTAAAACAAACCATGATTTAACTTAAAACAATTAGGCTTGGTAATATCATGAATTAATCATTAACCACTTGATTTATAAAATCTATACCTATTTCAGCTTAAATAAAATTTATGCTTATTTATCATTAAGCATTAATATGTACGGAAGTGTAACTGCTTCTTTTCTTATTTTCTCCAGTCATCCATAATGATATCTAAAAATAACTGGTCAGATCTTAATTCCGATGGTTCTGAAGATGAGAATGCCAAGGACAAGCAATCGGACAACAGGCAAATGACTGATGAAACACCTGAGCAAATTAATCATTCTGGACTACACCTAAGTTATTCGCGTAATGACATGAAGCAGCAGTTAGGCATCGATTCAAAACAAGACAATATCATGTTGGGTAGCATTGCTAAGATTAAGGTCATTGGTGTAGGCGGTGGCGGTAGCAATGCTGTAAACCGCATGATTGCTAGTGATGTTGCAGGTGTAGAGTTTTGGTGTGTGAATACAGATGCTCAGTCCCTCCTGCAGTCGGCCGCATCTAGGCGGTTTCAAATGGGACAAAAACTAACCAGAGGTCTCGGTGCGGGTGGAAATCCAGCGATCGGACAAAAAGCTGCTGAAGAATCTCGGGATGATATCGCTCACGCTCTAGAAGGGGCTGACTTGGTATTTATCACGGCAGGTATGGGGGGAGGCACAGGTACGGGTGCAGCCCCAATAATTGCCGAGGTTGCCAAAGAAGCAGGCGCATTAACCGTGGGTGTGGTAACTCGCCCCTTTACCTTTGAAGGCAAACGTCGCAGTCAACAGGCTGAAGAAGGCATTGCGGCCCTGCAAAGTCGGGTGGACACGCTGATCGTGATCCCTAATGACAAGCTTTTGTCGGTGATCTCAGAACAAACTCCCGTTCAAGAGGCATTTCGGGTAGCAGATGATATCTTGCGCCAAGGTGTGCAGGGTATCTCAGACATGATTACGATCCCAGGTTTGGTGAATGTAGACTTTGCCGATATCCGGGCGATCATGGCAGATGCAGGCTCAGCCATGATGGGTATTGGCACGGGCTCTGGTAAATCGCGCGCGCGCGAAGCTGCCATGACAGCAATTTCCTCGCCATTGCTTGAGTCCTCAATTGAAGGCGCAAGTGGGGTTGTGTTTAACATTACGGGTGGCTCTGACCTCACCCTGCATGAAGTCAATGCCGCTGCAGAGACGATTTATGAAGTGGTCGATCCCAACGCCAATATTATTTTTGGTGCTGTGATCGATGAAAAAATGGAAGGAGAAGTCAGAATTACCGTGATTGCAACTGGATTTGCCAATAAATCTAGCTCTTCGTCTCCCCAACCTTTGAAAAAACAAATACCCGTAAAACCCCCTAGTATGCCTAGCCCTTCTCAGCAGCAACCCTCTGAAATTAAGCTAAGTAAACCTGGCTTGGACATTCCAGACTTTTTACAACGTCGTCGTCCACCTAGATAGCACTTTAGGTAACCCATAAAGCGTCAATCTAACTTGCGCTAAGATGAGTTAGCTATGTTTAACCTTGTGATTGACATCTTAGACATAGGTAGCTTGCCAATGTAACGTTTTACTCAACTGCGGTGACTCAATTAACAACGACTAGACACAAATCTAGCTTATTACCCATTACTAGCAGTGAAGACAGACTCAGACTTTTCGCTGGTTCTGCAAATTTACCACTAGCTCAGGAAATAGCTAAATATCTGGGGATGGGACTCTGTCCCATGGTTCGCAAAAGCTTTGCGGATGGGGAAATATACGTTCAAGTCCAGGAATCGATTCGGGGGTGTGATGTTTACTTAATTCAGCCCACCTGCCGTCCTGTTAACGATCATCTGACCGAACTGCTGATTATGATCGATGCCTGCCGTCGTGCTTCAGCACGCCAGATTACGGCGGTACTGCCCTACTACGGCTATGCCCGTGCCGATCGCAAAACCGCTGGCAGAGAATCGATTACGGCAAAGCTGGTTGCTAATTTAATCGTGCAATCTGGTGCGAGTCGGATCATTGCTATGGATCTGCATTCATCCCAAATTCAGGGCTATTTTGATATTCCTTGCGACCATGTTTATGGTAGCCCCGTCTTGTTTGACTACCTAAATAAAAAGAATTTACCCGATTTAGTTGTGGTTTCCCCAGATGTGGGCGGTGTCGCTCGGGCCCGAGCCTTTGCGAAAAAGTTAAATGACTCGCCTCTCGCCATTATTGATAAACGCCGTCAAGGTCATAATGTCGCAGAAGTGATGAATGTGATCGGCGATGTCGCAGGTAAGACCGCTGTGCTTGTGGATGACATGATTGATACGGCGGGGACGATCTATGAGGCCGCTAAGCTACTTCGTAAAGTAGGTGCGAGGCAGGTTTATGCCTGTGCTACCCATGCGGTGTTTTCTCCTCCAGCGATCGAACGTTTATCGAGCGGTGTATTTGAAGAGATTATTGTCACCAATACAATTCCCGTGCCTAGCGATTCCTATTTCCCCCAGCTAAAAGTCTTGTCTGTAGCAGATTTACTGGGCGAAACCATCTGGCGCGTTCACGAAGATACTTCCGTCAGTAGTATGTTTCGTTAGACCCGAAAATCAAATAAATATTTTCAGAAACTGTAGGGGTGAAGCATTCGGGAGTCAATCTCATTAGTTTGTAGTAGCTTATAGCGATCCTAAATGATTTGTGCGTAGGGGCAATTCATGAATTGCCCCTACAGGTCTATGTAGAAAAAATCTCTCATATATCAAATAGGATTGCTATATGCTCCAAATGCTTCACCCTCTCCACTCATAATTTGGCAGACTTAAACTCCCAAGGTTCTGACCAAGGCTCACCACCAACTTCTAGGGCTGCGATCTGACTCGTGGCTTTGATGGTTTGACCTTGAGATTTTAATGTGACCTGAAGACTACCTTTGGTCGTATCGCGGCAGAGGTATTTCAGTCCTGTAGCAGAAGGAACCATAATCCAAGTGCCCAGATCCTCGGTTTTGGCAATAATTTCAACCTGCTGATTTTTGCTGTAGGCTTCGATCTGCCAGTCTCCCCAAGGCTGAATCTTGCAGTGAATTTCGCTATTTTCAGGCATGAAGTTATAAAACTTGCCTTGGTAATGAATTCCAACCATTGCCACTTGGGTTGCGATGCCAAAATGCTCGCGGATACCGCCTGCTACCGTAATGCTCAGGTCTTCATGGTTTGGAAAGGCATTGCACTGGCTCCAAAACCATTTTTTTGGGAAGGATCTGCCCCAGTTTTTTTCGATATAGGCAGGAGCATTCGCGAACTCATAGGTTTTGCCTTGCCATGCGATCGCACCCGTAGCCATACCCCTTGCCATTAAGATCTGCCATCCAGGTTCAAATACAGGCAGATAGGAATAAAAACCCATCGTGGCTATGGGGCGCTTTGGAGTGCCCCAGCCATCCACACTGACCATTTGATAATTCCAATCGCAGAATTCACCCGTGCTGGGATCGCGTATTCTGCCTTTGTTGTGGCGATCGCTGGCGCTATAACCTTCGCCTCGGCGATTCCAGTGTTCTAAGTACAGGCGATCGCGGTCTGCATGAAAATCTTTTGTATTTGGGAAAGTGCGCCAAATTTGTTTGTCGTCAATCCCCAAAACCTGTACGGAACCTCCACTATGGGGCGTATGCCCTTGGGGATCGTCGATCGCGTACATAAAGGCAAAGGACTGGTGGATTTCAGGCAGCGTCACCCGATAGTACCAACCCTCAAAAAACCTGCCGACGCCTCGATTCCAGTGATAGTGACTGTGGGGAATTTGCTTCACGGTTAGACGAAGAACTGCGCTACGCGGCAGTAAAAATTCGGCAGTAAAGGTGAAGTTAGTTCATCCTTCTCGAACAGCGTGGCGATGAGGGTTAACTTTGCATCCTCGCGCAGATAGACTTCAACCTGTTTTAGTTGCCAATTCACAATCCAGTATTCGCATACACCTTGTTGGGAGTAGAGTTTGAGCTTTGCAGAGCGATCTCGTTGTTCGTTTGTGCTGCCTTCGGAGAGAATTTCGATGACGAGTTCGGGCGAGCCTGTCAGGTGTCCCGCTTCGTCTAAGAGTAAGGCTAAGCGATCGCGGCTAACCCACACCAGATCGGGAATGACATTATCCGTATCTGTATAAATTACGCCCGGTGTCGGTATTACGGTTCCTAAACCAGTTGATTCCGACCACAATTCGAGCAGGTAGCCTACTCGAAAACCAGCACGCTGGTGTCCAAAATGTGGTGCTCTAGTCACAAATAATTCTCCGTCAATGATTTCGCGGCGTACCCACTCGTCATCGGGGAGCGCCTCAAGGTCGCGGGTTGTCCATCGGAGGGTTGGGGGAGACATGGGTAGCTGGGGGCTAAGATAATGCGCTTGAGTAACTCCATGATAATGGCGATCGCTTCTGACAGAAAAATAGTTGCGTTAAACTAGAATTTGCAGCGATCGCGCCCAAAATCAGCAGTCAGCTTACGGTACACACAAGTCGTCAAACCCAATTAAATCAAAAGTTTATTGCCCCCTAGCCCCCAATTCTGGGGAAAAAAATTCTTAAAGTCCACCAGAATTGGGAGATTTGGGGAGCTAGATCGATTGAAACGAAGACAAATTAAGCGATCGCTTACGTTCTTTAATTTCTGGCAAAAAACAAGAATTTGAAAATATTCTTAAACCCTACTAACATTTATGCTCAAACCCATCACCCTAGAAGTCGAAGCACCTATTGCTGACGCATACCAAAACGCAACTTTAGAACATCGTCAAGCCTTAGAAGCGATCGTTAGCCTCTATCTCAAATCTATCTCTATTCCATTACAAACAGTCTCCCCAGAAAATCACGCTGAAGCACAGCAAAAAGGAATTACTCCCGATCGAGAAATCCCCAATAAAATGCCAAAGCGCACAACACCAGCGCATCTAGCTGGGAAAGTTGAAATTCTAGGTGATATTGTTAGCCCAATCGTGGATGAAGAGGATTGGGAATGCCTGAAGTAAATCTTTGTGCGGATGCAAAAGCTATTTAGGCAAATGCATCACCTCAACGAGCCTTTCAATTCAGGAGGATTTGGTGCTATGCCCAGAAAGAAACGCAATCTGCAAGATGGATTTTGCTACCACGTTACCATGCGTTGCAATAATCGGGAATTTCGCCTGACGCGTTTGGAATGCCGAGAGGTACTCTTGTACGCCATCAATCGAGCAAAGGCAAAATATCCATTTAAGCTTTATGCACTTTGCATTATGAGCAACCACATTCACTATTTGCTCGAACCCTCACGGGCTGAAGAATTATCCAAAATCATGCACTGGTTGAACTGGTACACTGCCATGTGCTTTAACCGAATGCTGAACCGCACGGGACATTTTTGGGAGAAGCGTTACCACAGCAGTGAGTTTCTCACCAGCGACAAGCGTCGCGCTTTGAATACATTGCGCTATATCCACGCGAATCCGAAAGCGGCAGGAATGCAACAGGGCTTTTTTTATGAATTCAGCAACTATGGCATCCACGATCGACTCGGCGATGATGGTTTGACACAATGGCATCCTGCCTTTTTGCAATTGGGAACGACGCTCGAAGCCTGTGCGGCAAAGTACCGTCTGTTTTGCCAAAAGTATAAACCCAAGCCCAAACCCGAAAGAACAAACCACTGGGGCAGTCGCCTGTTAGCAGACTTAAAGATCAGAGGTAAACCCAAACCAAAAGGACAGATGAGTTTGCCTTGGGATGACGCAGATATTGCAGGACGAGATGAAGTCCATCAGGTCGCCGAAAAATTTATTTTGGCAAATGGATATCAACCCTGCGGTACCAGATAACAAAACCCTGAAATACTGATGGTTTCGTCCTCAAAGGCATCGAAATAAATCTTGATAAACTGGCAAAAGCCCTATGTGCTACAGTCTACAAGTCTCTGCGAGAGAGAAGAGACCTCCCTAAAAATCCCTTAAACCCCACCACCCACGCCACGGGAGATACCCAACGGGAGATGGGATGTGAGTCCAAGGTGTGCTGTCATGGCGTAGATTTGGGTTCCACGGGAGATGGGATGTGAGTCCAAGGTGTGCTGTCATGGCGTAGATTTGGGTTGAATTCATGAAATTGTTGATGGAATACCACCCAACCTGTGTGCTGAACGTTTGGTAGATTGCAAAATCAGCCTTAGGATTACCGCCGACGCTGAGCCAGATCGTTTTTTGCTGGCTAAAGCCAAATTTACCTTGGCTATATTTTACCCACAGGCGATCGATCGTGTGCAGATCCTTGCAAGGAAACTTTTCAAATTCCTCGCTCCGAATCCAGTCGCCCTCTTTGCGTCCAACCACTTGCAGCATCACCAAATAGGTTTCATAGTCGGCTTTTTGCCATTCGCAAGCTGCCAGTAGGTCGCGCAGTTTGCTGTAGTCAACACCTTTGTCAGAGCTAAGGTCATCGAGCGTATCGGGAATGGGCTCATCCGAGCAGGTATTCAGCCAACGCATTACGGCGGGGTCATCGCCCCATGTTTGCTTCATGGCTGAGGCAACCGCGATCGCTGCCTCAACGCCAAGAGTTGCCTCGGCGAGACTTTTCATGGTGTCGAGTAATTTGGTTGCCGTATCCGCAATCGTATTGCGATCGCGCACCTCTGCCAAGAGACTTGCCGCGAGCAGCAAATGAGTCACGCCTTGCTTTTGCAGATGACCGATTTCGTTGCGATGTTCGGGGATGGCGGGATTGCAGGTTAACAGATATTCGATCGCCTGTGCAGCAAACTCTGGGGCGATCGAGCCAGCAATCAGACGCAGGACTTCATGCCATGCTTCCTCTTGCCAGTGTTGTCCAAACACATCGCGCACCAGTTCGGTTTCGTCCATACCACCAGAGAGTCCGCGTCGGCTGAGGCGATCGGCAAACTCCGTAGCGCAAAAATATTCTAAAAACGTGCGATGCACAAAGCCGTAATAATCGCCGCCTTGATCGCAGAGAATGAAGTTACGACAGCGCAAGCGATCGCGAATTTTCCATGCCTTGCCCTTGGGGTCAGAGAACCCCTTGGCTGCGAGATAGCCAAAGAAAATCTCTTCGATCTCTTCACCATGCATGATATTGCCCGCCAGTCCTTTGTCGCTGGCTTGCATTTTATGGGCAACCAGACGCAACATCGCCCGCTTATCGGCATAGTCGATTGTCTGCATTTCCGCATCTTCGAGGGCGCGTTGCACGTCCCACTGGTACAGCAGCACCCGCGCCGCTTGGTCGTACAAATCCGTGCGATCGCGCGGCAATTCTTGATTGCGGTTGATAATCGCCATCATGGTTAGCAGCAAAGGATTTCCCGCCAGATTTCGCAAAGAACGAGAATTTGAGATCGAAGTGCGTAAGCGATCGCGCCGCTCTGCCCGTTTGCTCTCATCCGCAAACGCAATCTCGTGCCATTTTTGCGAAAACTCCTCGATCTGTGGTTCGTCCAAATCTTGCAGTAAGAAATGACGAAACCCAGCATCGCGAAACCGCTGAAACTTATAGCCAATAATGCGAGAGGTTACAACAATTCGCGCCTTGGAATACTCCGAGGCAAACCGCACGATCTCCGATACTAGATTTTCGCGCCGCCCTTGATCGAACTCCTCGTCTAGCCCATCGAACATCACCAGCACATTGTCTTCTTGCAGACGCTCGTGCAGTACATGGCGATCGCAGCGCCAGAGAAGATTGGTGCCGCGATCGAAAAAATCTAAAATTCCTGTGCATAGATTTTGCCTGCGGCTTTCGGCATAGGAGCGCAGTTCCACCAACAGAGGCAATGGGGTGTTTTCGGTCGGATCGGCGATCGCCCATCGCACCGCCAAATAACGTAACAGCGTCGATTTCCCCGCCCCTGGATCGCCTAGCACCACAGCGATCGGGCATTTCTCGTCCGCCAAAACCTCTAGAATGGGGCGAGTTTCTTGTTCGCGAAATTCTGCGAGGGCACGCGGATCGCACGTTGCCATCTCTGCATCCATCTCCCCACTTTCTAGCCATTGCTGGAGCAGATCTCTGGGCAGTTCAAAAAACTTAGGCAAGGCGCGATGGACTTCACGGGCATTTTGGGGAATAAAGATTCTCCACAGTTCCATACCCGCATGTTCGGCATAGAGATCGAGGGTTTCCAGTTCGAGATTGCCATAACGCTGCCGCAATACCCGACGGTACTGCCCCAGATCGAATCCTGCCACAATCGGTTGTGTGGCTTGCAAACTGTCCGCGATCGCCTCAAGGTTTTCTGCTTCTAGAATTGCCCTCAGTTCGGCATTCTTTTTCACCAGTGTCTTCACGGCTTTGACGTAATCTCGCGCCACATCTGCCCAGTTAAATCCTTGGGGCATGGAACGAAAGGGATTGAATTTGGTGGGTTTCAGTTTTGCGGGTAACTCGTCCCAGCAGGTTGCCAATGTCGCTACTTGGCGATCGTCGAAACTGCGACACTGGCGATCGAAGGGCTTGACCAAGATCTCGCGTATGCGTGCTTCCCGCAAAAACGGCACGAGATAGGCAGAATAGGAATCTCTGACGATCGCTTCGGTAAGATCCTCATCCTCTGAGTTATATAGAGCTGTTTCCACAATTCTGACAAACTCGTTGAGTGCCTCAGCAATTACCTTGAGCTTGGCTTTTGGCTCCAGCGATGCGACCGCACCTTTGAGGCTATCTTTAAAAAGATCCTTAACGTAGTCTTTGAGCACCTCCTCGCCAAGCTTGCCGAGAACCTCTTTTGCGAGTTCCGTCAATCCAGCAAATACCAACCAACCGTCCACCATGCTGCCGCCTCACCAAGTATGGTTTGATTTTCCTATGATAAAGGCGATCGCGGAAATTTCATGTTGCGATCGCCTATCCAATCAAAAAAGACCTCCCACTAGGGGAGGTCTTTTTTGAAGATTAATCGAGTTTAGGAAACGATTAGCCTTCGATCGCAGGAGCCGTTAGAGCAACTGGAGAAACATTAACAGCAGCCAAGTCGAGAGGGAAGTTGTGTGCATTTCTTTCGTGCATGACTTCCATACCCAAGTTAGCGCGGTTGATTACGTCTGCCCAGCTAGGTACGACGCGTCCTTCGCTGTCTTGGATCGATTGGTTGAAGTTGAAGCCGTTTAGGTTGAATGCCATGGTGCTGACGCCCAAAGCGGTGAACCAGATGCCGACTACTGGCCATAGTGCCAAGAAGAAGTGCAAGCTACGGCTGTTGTTGAATGAAGCATATTGGAAGATCAAACGACCGAAGTAGCCGTGGGCTGCAACGATGTTGTAGGTTTCTTCTTCTTGTCCAAATTTGTATCCTGCGTTGGCGGACTCGTTCTCGGTGGTCTCACGAATGAGGCTGGAGGTTACGAGCGAACCGTGCATGGCGCTGAATAAGCTGCCACCGAATACGCCTGCTACGCCCAACATGTGGAAGGGGTGCATCAGGATATTGTGTTCGGCTTGGAATACGATCATGAAGTTGAACGTACCAGAGATACCCAAAGGCATACCATCAGAGAAGCTACCTTGACCCAAAGGATAAATCAAGAAAACAGCTAGAGCAGCAGCAACAGGAGCGCTGTAAGCTACAGCGATCCAAGGACGCATACCTAGACGGTAGCTGAGTTCCCACTCACGACCCATCCAGCAGCAAATGCCGATGATGAAGTGGAAAACTACAAACTGGTAAGGACCACCGTTGTAGAGCCACTCGTCAAGGCTGTCTGCTTCCCAAATAGGGTAAAAGTGCAAGCCAATGGCGTTAGAGGAAGGTACAACCGCGCCAGAGATCATGTTGTTGCCGTATAGCAAGGAGCCTGATACGGGTTCGCGAATACCGTCGATGTCAACGGGAGGTGCGGCAATGAAGGCAATGACGAAGCATGAAGTTGCAGCGATCAAGCAAGGGATCATCAATACGCCAAACCAACCTACATAGAGGCGGTTTTCAGTACTGGTAATCCAGTTGCAAAATTGATCCCACAGACTAACGCTTTCGCGTCTTTGTACTGTAGTGGTCATGTTGAATGATTCCTAATGAATTAAGTATTTATCTGGGCTTTCACCCTACCTACTAAGGTAGAGGATCTAAGGATTTTTGTAAATACATCCGATCGATCTCTGTCTAATGACCGATCCCCATCCGATTTGTCAAGTAGGGTAAATACATCAAAAATTCTAATTTTGAAAAGATCGAGCTTAGAAATGACCTAGCATCTTGACTTCGGTTTCTAGATCTACCGACCATTGCTGCTTTACTTTGGCTTTAATGTATTGAATTAATTGAAAAATGTCGTTGGCCGTAGCACCACCGCGATTGAGGATGAAATTGGCATGGAGTTGAGCCACTTGAGCGTTACCAATCTGGTATCCCTTTAAACCCGCTTGCTCGATCAGTCTTGCCGCTGCATGGGGATAGGGATTCCGAAACACACTGCCGCAACTCGGTAAGTTATAAGGCTGGGTTGTATGCCTATATTTAAGGTGGTCAGAGGTCACTGCTGTAATTTTTTCAGGTTCGAAGCCCGGGGTAAGTTGAATCGTTGCCCCAGTGACAATTCGCATGATTTTACCCGCGATCGCATCCTCGTCACTGTATTGCAATGACGAACTACGGTAGCTAAAGTTCAAGTCATCGGGTGTGAGTTGCTCGATCTGCCCAGTCGTATCAACTGTCTCGGTGCCGATCACGCAGTCCGCCGCACAGCCACCCTGAGCCCCTGCATTCATAATCACCAAACCACCCACTGTACCTGGGATACCCACAGCCCACTCAAACCCAGCCCAGCCCTTTGCTGCTGCTTGCCAAGCCAGTCTTGCGACAGGTTCACCCGCCGCAGCGGTCAATTTCCCAGTTTGCTCGTCAAGCTCAAACCCTCTCAGGTAGCGCGTGCAAATCACTAAGCCAGGTAAGCCGCGATCGCTGATCAATAAGTTACTACCCGCACCAATCAGCGTAATGGGCAAATTCTTTTCCCTTGCCCAGACCAAACTAGCTGCCAGTTCCGCTGTGTGACGCGGTGAGATAAACCATTCGGCAGGACCACCGACGCGCATCGATGTCAGACTGGCTAGAGGTACATCGGCTGAGATTTTAAGATCGGCTGGCAAATCGGTAATCATACCCAGGACTAAATTGATGGATTGGAGATAGGTTTGGGTGCTCTATTTTGAGGGACAGCAGGCCGCCATTGCTTGAATCGTCGGTGCAATAATTTGGTTGAGATTGCCTGCCCCTAGAAAAATTGCCAAATCGCCCGCTTTTAGATTTTTAACTAAAAAAGCTTGAACCGCACTCAGAGAGTCTTGATAATGCACATCAGGATGAAAAGTCGCGATCGCATCGGCTACTTCTTGCCCCGTGATATTGGTTTCATTGCGCTCACCCGCCGCATAAATATCCGTGACGATAACGCGATCGGCATCCCCAAATGCCTGACTAAACTCAGTTAAAAACCTCGTAGTGCGGCTATAACGGTGCGGTTGAAAAATGGCTATAACCTTGCTTTGACTCTGCCGCTTTGCCGAAGCCAGCGTGGCAAGGATTTCACTGGGATGGTGCGCGTAGTCATCCACAAAGATAATGCCATCCTGTCTGCCTTTTACCTCAAACCGACGATTTGCCCCAATAAACTCTGGTAGCGCTGCCTCTATATCTGCCCACTCGATGCCGACATATCGCGCCACTGCGATCGCGGCGAGGGCATTACTCAAGTTATGCTGACCTAAAATTTGTAGCGAAATTTGACCGAGGGGCTTGCCCTTTTCTAAGACAACGGCTTTGGTATTGCCAGCTAGGTATTCCACCTCTGTCACCGTATAATCTGCCTTTGGATCGGACAGGCTATAGGTAATATCCGATCGAATGTGCGATCTCACGTTGGGACAATCAAGACAACCGACGACAACCTGACAGCGTTGAGCGAATTCTTGAAAAATCGCAATCACCTGCTCGACACTATCGTAATGATCGGGATGGTCGAGTTCGATATTTGTGATCGCACCAACATGGGGCGCGAACTTAACCAGTGAGCCATCGGACTCATCGGCTTCAGCAACCAGATAGGCTCCCAGTCCTAGTCGGGCATTGCCTTGCCAAGCACCCACTTCTCCACCCACGATGATGGTTGGATCGAGGTTGGCTTTTAAAAATAGGTAGCTAACTAAACTGCTGGTCGTGGTTTTACCATGCGTCCCAGCGACAGCAATACTTTTATATCGACCGATCAGAGCCGCTAGTAAGTCCGAGCGATGTAAAATCGGCAATCCTAGCAAGGTCGCTGCTTGAAATTCAGGATTTTGCTGACCGATCGCTGTCGAACAAACCACTTGGGGCGGGTTTTTGGGGTCGATGTTTTCGGCGTGATGCCCTTGAAAAATATTTACGCCTAGTTCCTGTAATTGTGCCGTGACTCGGTTTGTATTTAAGTCTGATCCAGATACTGAAAACCCCTGTTTCACTAAGATATGAGCGATCGCAGACATCCCGATGCCACCAATACCAATAAAGTGAAACGGTCTACCGCTGAAATCAACTGGACTCAGCATTTATACTCCTCATGCACCAACAACGTGCTACATCATAACAAGAATTTTTACATACAGCCATTTTGCGGTTGATTTCACCCGCAGTTAGCCTATCAATCGCTCGCAACCTAGTAGTCCGTCAACGATTAGTTGATGAGTATAAGGAATCTAGAAAACTTTTTGGGTGTGCTTTTTGAGGAGTTGAAAACCCTCAAAAAATTCTTGACAGAACGCTAGACCATCAAAGCTTCTAAGCCTTGCGGATTTGTGATGCAGAGTACATCTCGGTGCGGATCTCGCTGAATCAGATTTTTGCGCTCTAATTTACCCAAAACCCTTGTAACGGTTTCTCTAGCTAGACCGCTGAGGCTGCTCAGTTCGCGATGGGGTAAATTCGGAATTTCTAAAAACCCTGCGCTATCTCTAATACCTTGACCTTCAGCAAGGAAGAGTAAGACATCGGCAACCCGTGAGGTACTGTCTGCTTCCCGCAACCGCAGGCGACGATTTACCTGTCTCAGCCGTTTTGCCATTAACCGCGCCAGATGGATGCCAGCGATCGGTTCAGTCTCAATCAGCCGCACAAAGTCGGAAGCAGGTAAGCTACCGATTGTGGAAGGCGTTAGTGTAATTACGTCTGTGGAACGGGGGACTTGATCGAGGGGAGCCATCTCGCCAAACATTTCACCAAACCCCAGAATATTAAGCGTAACCTCTTTGCCATCAAGGTTATAGGTGCGGATCTTAACCCAACCACTTAGAATAAAATAGACCGAGTTGCCCCAATCGTTTTCCAAAAGAATCACCTGATCGGCAGGATGCGATCTTGCCACCATATGAGCTGTGGCACGAGCTGAAGCAGCTTCTGGTAGCCCTAAGAAGAAAGGTGCGGAAAGAAGTTTCTGCTGAGAATCTGGGAAATCGGGCATACTAGCTACTGATTAAATTGTGCAATCTTGCGGCTAAGGCTTTAATGATGCCTGTAGATTGAGTTTCATCTGTAGGAATTACAGACGCTTCAATATCTGCTACGTCATCTGCGGATAAGTCCAACATACGCACAAGCCTTTGGTATGCGGCAGCTTCATCGAGATTTACCCTAGGTTCGTCAGGACGACGACGACTCGCCTGAATTACCTGATAAGCAAGGCGAAGCACTAACTTACGATCTTCGACCCGTTTGATTTGAGGAATTATTTCATCTAAGGGCAAATTTTGATCGAAATATTCTCGTAAACTTTGCTTTAAGGTGGGTTTTTCCGCCTCTGACTTCGCAAACAGAACCACAAACTCATCTAACATGAGTCTAATTTCATCAGGTTCTAACTGTCCATCAGCCCAAGCCATTGCTGCCACGGCACGCAAGATGTCCATCTGGCGAGGATTAATCGGAGGGGGTAATGGTTGGGTGGGCATAATACAGCTTTAACTCCTTAGGACCTGCAACTAAGTGAAATCATAAGCTAAACCGAGGTTTAAGATTCATGAAAGAATTTCAAACTTAAACAAAATATGTAATGTAGTCTATATCGATTAGGTAACGATTAGGTTGGATAATTTCCCTAAAACTATCCTGACTCAGCCAACGCTAGCTGAGCGAAGTCAAAGTCAAATGATTGGGTGTTTCAATTTTTAGAAATCGTCTTAGCTATTTTGTGCCAACTTTTGCTGTAAAAGTGTCAAGTTTGCTGCATCAAGATTGATTTTCACATCTAGCCTTTGGCTATCGTCTCGAAATAAAACCACAGCATTGCCATTCGGTGCGGTCACGCAACCAAATTGAGGATTGTTTAGCTCGATCGCTTGGTAGACAATTTTCGGTAGGGTCAGCCGAATTTGATAGTTATTGCCCGACGCAGGAAATATATCTAGCTGTTGGTTAAATAGATCGAGTTCGAGTTTCGAGACGGTAATGTTACGTTCCTCTTCAGCTGTGGGCTTACGCCAGTAAAGCGTGATCCCTCGCAGTTGTGGTGTCTGGATCGCAAAGGTTTCATCAAATTTTTGCTGATCCCAACTAATGTCTTGGGGATTACCACTTGCAGGAATTGGACGTTGTTTCCAGATAATTTCTTGCCCTGCTAAATCTGACCACCACTGGGCAATGCGTGCCAGATTGGTTTCAGTGTCGGGGGAAGTACCACCAAGTGCCCAAGTAATGACTGACTCCATAGGAACAAAATAAAAACTAAGTTTACTAAATTCATTTTGCGTAGAGAATAGAGAGCATAGCAGATCTCAATATTGAATCAAGAGGGGTACATCACATGTTTGGTATTGGCTGGCCTGAAGTTGCTGTGATTTCAGTGGTGGCGATCGCCATTTTTGGGGCAAAGAAATTACCAGAGCTTGGGCAAAGCTTAGGAAAAACCGTACAGGGGTTTCGAGATGAGTTTAGGCAAAGCTCAGATAAAAAAGTAGAAACAGTCGAGCCATCAACGCGTTCTACGGAAGTGCTTAAGTCTGCCGCTTTGAAAGAGGATGTGGAGTAGGTAACGAGTTGACAAACTGTTGAATTGTCTCGTACTGGCTGCCACAAATCGTAAATGTAATCTGGCGATCGCTTTGGGGATCGAGCTCAATTTCTTCTAAATCTACTCCAATACTTGGTGCAGCATCTTTTAAGCTTGCTGATGTGGCGTTGTCTTTTAGCGGGTCCTGAGCGCAAATTTCAGGCGCGATCGCTAGCTCAATTTTTATATAATGTTCGGGCAATTGGGGGAGTCGATTTGACCATTCGATCGCTACCACACCCAAGGGAAAATCATGACCGCGCCAATATTCTTGGAGGTGGAGGTGGTAAATTTGTTCGCCCTCAAGACGGTAGAGATCGATATGATAGAGGGGGATGCGCCCGCAGTCATATTCGTCAATGAGCGTGAATGTGGGGCTAGTAATGGGTATTTGAATGCCTAAACCTTTGCCTAGTGCTTGGACAAAAGTGGTTTTCCCGCTGCCGAGGTTGCCTTCTAGCAACAGGATTGTGCCACGCTGGAGTAAATTGGCAAGTTGCTGGGCGATCGCTTGGGTGGTCGCTAAGCGATCGATTTGAATTGTTATGGACTGGTTAAGTCGATCTGATGGTTTAGTCATACGGTAAGGTGGCAAAATAAGCAGGGGCAGAATGATTTACATGTAGCTTTTTTGCCTTTTTCTGAATTTTAGCTTTTTGCTTAGTTCTTTCACGTAGCTTTCTACCCTAGTCACGCTTATCTTGTCGCATTTAACGTACTTCTGTTTATGACATCTGCTCAAGCCCTCACACATCTCGACTCAACTGGTACTGCTCGCATGGTTGATGTCTCTGACAAGCCGCAAACCCTAAGACGCGCGATCGCGGTGTGTGAAATTTCCATGAAGACTACAACTCTCGATGCCATTCAGGCGGGGGATGTTAAAAAAGGGGATGTTTTGGGTACAGCGCGACTAGCAGGGATCATGGCTGCCAAGCATACTGCCACCTTAATTCCTCTCTGTCACCCTCTACCTCTTACGGGTATTGATGTTCGTATTCTTTTAGATGAAAACATCCCAGGGTATCAAATTGAAGCAGAGGTAACGACCAAAGCTGAGACAGGCGTGGAGATGGAAGCTTTCACGGCTGCGACCGTTGCGGCGCTGACGATCTACGATATGGCTAAAGCGCTAGAAAAAACGATGGTGATTTCTAACGTCAGACTCATCCATAAAAGTGGTGGCAAATCTGAAGACTTTGATTTTCAATAAAGACTTCTGGCTTTGACGCAAAAATGATGCGGGTGAGGTTTCGCAGTTTGCAGCGATTAATTTGGTGACAGTGTAGGGGAATTGCCGATCGGCGCTGTATTTTGTTCCTGCAAAAATTCCTCAAACAGTTGATTGAGTAAAATGTGCTTGGTCTGCTCGTCAAATTGTGCGGGTAGGAATTTCTCTAGCCGCAAGATCACAAACCATTCCTCTAACAGAAACGGAGGATGTATCTGTTGCGGACGGCTGTTGCGGAGTTTCTCTGCCATAAGTGGATGCAGTTTACTGAGCGCTATAGGTCCAATCATTCCTCCTGTTTGGGTTTCAACCCCCTGCGAGTATAGAGATGCAAGTTCGTGAAAGGATTGCTCTCCTTCTTGAATGCGAAAGAAAAGTTCTTGCAAAAGCTCGGGATTTTTGTGGCGAATCAAGGAGTAGACAGCTCGATCTAGGGTGGCTCTGCGATTCAAAAAGGTTGATTCTAGGCGATTTTCCCAAGTTTTCTGCTTAAATTTTTCGACTTTAAATTCGCGTAGGGCGATTGCCTGTAATTGTCGATCGGTTAAGTTATAAACGCGGCAATAATTCTGTAAGGCTTCCTGTGTCGTTAATTGATAGCGCTGCTGAAACTGTTGTAAGGCTAGGTTAATTTCTTCTGGACTGAGACTAAGGTTGGCGATCGCGCGATCGATTGCAGATTCTCGCTTAAAGGTAGGCAGTAAGCGATAGATCGCTAACTGAGCGAGAAATATATCTGCTTGTCCTGCGGTAGCGTCTTGGGTCATCATGGGCTAAGAGAGGTTCGGACTGTACAGGCTCTTGAAAAACTAGCTTTTTCAGGGGTTCCACCTTTTTCAGCAAGCTCTACCCATGTATTTTACATTCGTAAATGCAAGATCCCCGACTTTTTCAGAAAAAGTCGGGGATCTAAACCAGCTAATTTCTCAATTCCAATAGGACTGCTAAAAATCCGAGGAACTGCACGAATGGGACTGCTATGGGATTTTAGCTAAATTGGAAGACTGTGGGAGTTGAGCCAACTAAGATATTGTCGTTAATATTGCCAGCCGTAAACCCATTGACTCCATTCAACGTTAGCAAGAGCGAACCACTACCAAACCCAGCATTACCAGTAACGCCATCACCTAGACGGAACTGTGTATTGCCATTAACCGTTCGCACATCAACGGCAGCAATTCCGTTGAACTGGAGGAGATCTCCTCCGAGCCCGCGCATGAATTGATTCACTGAGTCGCTGCCATCGCCGAGGTTGTAGACAACCTTATCAACAGCGACATCATTGAGCCCCAAGTTGAGCGTGTCATTGCCTTTCCCGCCAACAAGCATATCTGCACCTAACCCACCAGTGAGGGTGTTGTTGCCGCTATTTCCTAGGAGCGTGTTGTCAAGATCGTTACCAATGCCGCTGATAGAACTGGTTCCTGTCAGGGTGAGGTTTTCCACATTTGCCTCCAACGTACGGGTAACACTCGAAAGAATCGTATCTGTTCCTTCGTTGGTCAACTCGGTGACTAGATCGCCTGTGTTATCGACGATATAGGTATCATCACCAGCACTGCCGATAAGGGAGTCAGCATTGGTTCCACCATTGAGAATGTTGTTGCCACTGTTGCCAGCAATCGCATTTTTGAGATTGTTGCCAGTTCCGTTGATATCGCCAGCACCCGTGAGGGTGAGATTCTCTAAGTTGCTACCCAAAGTCCAGTCAATGCTAGAGAACACAGTATCCATCCCTAAAAAATCAGTGATGGCATCATTAATGTTATCGACGATGTAGGTATCGTTACCTAACCCGCCATTCATGCTGTCAGCGCCTAAACCACCATCGAGGGTGTCGTCACCTATTCCACCACTGAGCGTGTTGTTAAGGTTGTTACCAATCATGATGTTGTTTAGGCTGTTACCCGTACCCGAAATGGCGTTACCAGCCAGCGTCAAATTTTCTAGATTATTACCCAGTATCCAGTTGACGCTCGATTGAACGGTATCGATACCTTCGTTTGCTAGCTCCGTTACGATGTCACCTGTGGAATCGACAATATAACGATCGTCGCCCGTCCCACCTTTGAGCTTGTCATTCCCCGCACCACCATCGAGGATATCGTTGCCAAAGCCTCCGAGAATTTCGTCGGCTTGACTGCTACCTGTGGCAGTGAGACTACCAAGGAAATTGCTGAAATCAAAGATCTCGAAATTATTAATAGTGGTCCCACTGAGATTGGGAAGACCCGTAAGTAGATCGACGCCAGTATCTGAGATATTGAGCGTGAGATTGTCAGAGGAGGTACCACCAAAGATCGTCAGCCGATCGCTGCCAGTGCCACCGTCGAGAATGTCGTTTTGTTGGAGGTTGAAGATATCGGCAATGACGCGATCGCTTCCATCTCCAGCAAGGATTTCGTCGGGATAAGGCGTAGCAGCGAAAATGTCGTTGCCACTCGTGCCGTTTTGGGTGTTGTAAATGTTCAGAGCGATCGCTTTACTATCCGTCAAAGAACCACCGCTGCCAGTGTTGCCTAGGTCGTTGACAGTAAGGTTAATCGTATCTGCACCAAGTCCGAAGACATTCGGATTGCCTTGGTAGGTAAGGGTTGCTAGGGCTGCGTTAATATCAGCGATCGTGCCGTTAAAGGTGATGTTGCTGCCAGTGGTAGTTCCTGTTAATCCAGCGATCGTGCCTAGGGTGAGAACGCCTTTGGTTGCGCTGAGCGTGACTTGAACCGTAGCATTGGGTGTTTCGCCTCCATCGATGTCGCTGATGCTAATCCCAGAGATCGCCTGGCTGAGGTTGCCACTGATTTTGCGGGTGAGATCTCCTGCGATGAGAACTGGTGCGTCGTTAACGGCAGCGATCGCGAAGGATTGAGTTGCCGCAATAGAACCACCCTTGCCATCGATGACGTTGTAACTCAGGTCGATCGTACCGTTGAAGTTAGCATTTGGTGTGAAGCTATAGGTGCGATCGCCGTTGTTGATTAACGTACCGTTGGTAGCCGTCAGATCGGATACAAGGAGGAAATCGTAATCAGCATCTGTAAAGCCAGCTAGCAGGTCTGCCGCCGAGATCTTGTAGGTTGTGTCTTCTGTTCCAGCAGCAAGGATTGCAGGAGTGCCCGTCAGAACTGGGGCGCTATTGACATCATCATTCAAAACTGTCAAGACCGCCGTGGGTTGATTGATACCTACCAATGTGCCAGGGCTGGGGTTTTTGAGACTCAGCTTAATTGTTTCATCACTTTCAGGATTGGTATCTCCAAAAATTGGAATCTGCACATCCTTGAATGTTTCGCCAGGAGCAAAAGTAACTGTAATTGGCGCGTTGTTGTAGTCCAGTAACGAAGAGGCATAAGTATCGGGATTAAAGAAGGCAAGAAGCTGCCCGCCCTCTACCAGTTCCCCAGGAAGCGGGTAATGAGCCTGAACGTCCAGTAAGAACCAACCCGCACCGAGAATATCTTGAGCATCAATGATGCCAGAGGACTCTTCATCTTGGCTAAAGGGAGCCACAGCAGGAACCCCAATATCACCAAAACGAGCTGGGTCATGTTGTGCAATTAGCTTGAGGGTATCGGTAGCAATGTCGTACTGCCAAATTTTGCCAAGGTGCTGTTGATTGCCAACATCTTCCTGAATCAGAATGTGACCGTAGCGATCCATGGTCATATTGTCAAACATGTTCCCAGCCTCACTGCCATCGAGCAGAGCCTCGATCGTACCTCCGAGTTCGGGTTGGGTGATATCGTCGAATCGAAGGCGATAGAGGCGGCTGCGACCAACCTGAGTTCCGACCCCATCCTTGACTTGGTCATAGCGATCAGTTGTGACAAAGTAGAAGTCTCTGGGATTATTAGGATCCCAAACGCCATCTTCAGGACGGAAGAACTGAGTAGCTCCCTTGCTATCACTCAGACCTTCAAGCTCTGCAAACGTAAGCCCAGATACATCGCCTTCTTTCTGTAGAGAGAACTGACCGCTAAGTGGAACATCCCGAATTTCGTTTGTGGCTCCAGTAGCATCAGGTATCAGATTGTCTACCCGAACGACGTACAAATTGTCGCGATCGCTTTGACGGGTCAGTCCTGCTCGCTCGACAACATTGCCAGTTGTTTGCTTCTCGCCAATCCAGAAGTAGACCTGACCACCAGTACTGTCGTCCATGCCAGCGACGATGGTCTTGCGCTGGGCATAGGGGTTAGCCAAGTTGTTCTCCCATGAGAACAGCCCAGCATGGGGTAGCTCATAAGCGGTGCGGGTATCGTTTTGAGCAGTGTTGGGGTCGTCAGTGGCAACGAACGCGAACTGCCGACCGAAGTGGACAGTTCCCTCTAGGCCGAGATCGCCAGAGATGCCTGACGCAAATCCGCTAGCAATGCCTCCAGATTCCTCGCCGCTCTGGAAGATGCGGGCTGTGGTTCCGTAGACGGTGCCATCGGCGGCTTTGTATAGATAAGCTCCAGGTGCTGCCAAATCTGCCGAGCAGAGGCGGCTGATCAAGGTGGTGTCGCCTGCCAAAAAGCCAGAGTGGGCAGTTCCTGTGGAAGGGTTGTTGTTGCTTAGGAAAAGGCTGATGTCGTCGGCTAGGAAGTCTTCAACCTTTACGACCGAAAGATCCGACTTGTTGATAGTCCACTGCGAGACAAAGGCACCTGCGTTGCCGTGAGCGCGGGTGGAACCTAAGGGGCTGGCTAAACCGTTGGCAACAGCGCCACCTATCTCATGGTTCATCAACAGTGTGAAGGTGCCGTCGCCGTTGTCAAAAGAACCAAGACCGTCGGGTATGCCGACCATCTTATAGCCACCGATGCTGTCGCCCACTGTCAGAATTGATGTAAAGCTAACACCCGGGGCTGCGGGGACTAGATATGGAGTTGCAGAACTGCTGGCTCCTTTGGTTTGAGCATAAGTAGGCGGAATCACGCTGCCTGTTGCCGTACCATCATTCAATTGCAGTTCTACAGTACTAGTACCCGATAGATCTCCTGTTCTAGTGATACGAACGGTTGCCGTTGTAGAGCCATTGCCTTCGGTAACGGAGTAGTTAGCTCCGCTAAAGTCGATCGCCGAAACAGGTAGGGATTTGCTCAACTCAAGAATTCCAAGCTTCTCAGTTGGTGAATTCCCAGAAACGTTAAAGTCGTTGTCATTAATCAGAGCCAGTTGGTTTGGTCCAATCAGCGCCAGACCTTCGAGCTTTTCTACACCTGTGTAACCGTATTGAGCAGCATTGGCAATCAGGCTCTTTGAGACGACATTAATACCTGCGCTGGCGAGTTCGTCAGGAGTGAGTTGCTCGATCGTAGTCTTGCCTGCGGGGAAGGTAAAGCTAGCATTGTAGATATTGGTGGCTGCGCTCAAATCAATTTGATAAATCAATTTATTGGAGGCAGAAGTCGCAAGGTCATCGCGTTCGACAACGGCAAATTTGCCATTACCCAGGGAAACAGCATCGCCTAGTTTGTCGGTTTTGGCATTACCGCTTGCTGAAATACTGTCTAGGAGATAAATGTATTCGCCAGTCACAGTTTCGGAAACCGTATCAAACTCCAAAATACGCAAATTGCGGGAGTTTCTGGAAGTCGTATCGCCAGCATTATCAGGATTGTCGATCGCGCTCTGAATAAAGGCATAGAGTTTGTTGCCTTCCAGTGCGATCGCTTCAAAGCCTCGGTTATTGCGACGTTGAGCGTAGACTTCTGGCAAAGCCTCCGTACCAAAGGTTCCATCAGGTGCATCGGGATTTGGCGCAGCAGCAGTACCCTCAGGAATAAAGCGATCGAGCAGTTTGCCATTCACATCAAAGTGATAAATGGCAGGACGATATTCATCCACCATCCAATAATCACCATTTGCCGCAACGACAATCCCTTCTAAATCAGCACCCAAAGGATCGTTTGGTAAAACCGCTCCATTCAAATCAACGGCAATTTCATCGGTGTAGGCAGTTCCATTCGGCCCCGCTTGCAGGTTAGGCAATCCTGTTAATGGAGTTGTACCATCGGGACGGAATAAACCAGTACGGTTAGTAATCATGATTTCGCCTGTACTGCGGTTAAGCTCAAAACTGACGATTTCGGGTTGGAAGTCAGGCAAGTAAAATGGTCTATTTGGTCCTGTCGGATCGCCATTTGGTCCGCGATCGGTGTTAGTGACAAACTTGAGGTTGCCATTGTCGGCGAGTCCTTGGAAATACAAACCAGAGAAACCACCTAACAAAAGCTCTTGACCACTAGACGTTGTACCAAGGGTTGGGAGGTTCGTGAAATTGTAGTTCGCTACATTTGTGAATACTTCATCTTGTCTCACAGCTAGATTTTGGATGCGCTGATCTAGTGAGGCAGAAGTGTCGGCGACGGAGTAAGCAGTTTGCGGCGTACCGTGGAATTCCCGTAGGAAGTCTTCAAATGCCTTCTGTTCGCCGAGGGTATTAGCAGGTACATTTGCTACAGCCGTGAAGTCTAAAGCCTCGTTAATCGGCGCTGACAGCGTGCCATCGTTCAGCAAATAGCGGAAATTATCGGCATTTGCCTTAATTGGATAGCCATCACCACCATTTGCAGTGAAGTTAAGCACCACAACACTGATCGTTGCGGGTGCGCTTGGTAATATCACTCCATTGTCCACAACCTTCGCGACAAGACTACCGTCAAGGTCATAGATCGCCACGTCCTGTACTCTTGCACCTACGGATTTTGTAGGATCGTAGGAGAATCGAATGCCGCCAAGCTGTGCGTAGCCACCATTGCCAGGGGCAAGTCCAGCCGCATAGTTCAGTATGTTTAGCAGCCCCTGAGCAGTCGTATCAAACACCATCAGCTTATTGTCGAAACGCAGTGCATTCTCAACGTCGAGTTGCGAGATCGCTCCAGCAGGCTTCACGCTAGAGGCAGATGGTGGTTCCTTTTCTCCATCTTCACCGATCGCACCGATTGAAGCCCGAATACCGCCGCCATTCTTTAAGGAGATCAGAACAGCATCATTACCAAGGGCTTCTTTTGCCTTGAATAAGTTGGCATCGGCAGTAATGTCTCCGAGATTGACTTCCTGCGCTCGACCAAAGGCGCGATCGCCTTCCAAATAAACGTTGGTGTAGCCAAAGATATTGCCGTCCTTGGAGACGATCACATTGTTAATTGCGTCAGTGATGGCATCAACCTTGGAGCCAATCGTGCTACTGGCAATAATCTCATCGGCTGTTTGGGTCGTGCCATAGGCAGCCTGTAGGTTAGCTTCGGTCGAAGCATAAGCTCCATTAATTAATGGATCGAGATTTGGGAGGATAATCTCGCCATTTGCGTCAAAATCTACGACTAAGCGACCGAGATAGGAGTATTCGGTGTCGGTGGTGACGATCAGCGTGGTCTTGCCATCAGATCCTGCGGTGACGATCGGGTAAGTATCGACGAAGTCGGCAGAGTGTCCGTTGAAGCCAACTGCCATATCAGTGGCATCACCCAAACGTTCGTGACCGCCGCCAGCGATCATGACGTCGATGCCAGAAACCAATGGAGCAAGAGCTTTGTTGCGTTCGATCGTGTCTAGCTGATCCACCATGACAATCTTGTTGATACCTAGTGCTTTCAGTGCGTCCACTGAAGCTTGAATATAGGCAGCAACTTCCTGCAAGTCGTCGGTAGATGGGATGCCATCATCCTTTGGTACAGTGCCATTAGGCGAAGTCTTACTCAAAAGGTCGTAGGTCGTAGCGCCAACGATACCGATCTTCTCTCCACCTTGGGTAACTACAGTATAGGGCGCGATCTTGCCCTTGATGGCTGAGGCTTCCTGACCAGCAAAGGCATTCGTTGCTGTGCCACCAAGCGAGGCATCAGCAAGTCCGCGCAACGAACTGTCAGCACTGAAATTTAAATTGGATGTAATCAGAGGGAACTGTGCGCCAGTCCAAGCCCCTGAGGGTGCGATCGCACTTTGCAAAACTGGCGAACCAAGATCGAACTCATGATTGCCCAGTGCTGAAACATCAGTTCCAAAAGCGTTCATGATCGCAATATCAGGACGACCGAGTGCAGTGCTGCCGATTCCAGGTACTGCATTCAAGGAAGGGTCGGAACCGCCAACCAACCAAGGACCGGGAATATAACTATCGCCTTCACCAATTACTAGAGTATTGCTGTATTGGTCATCGAACTTGTCGATTAGCGCGCCCATGATCGGAGCAGTTTCGACACCGAGTAGCCCACTCTCACCGTAGTAGTGCAGCAGTTGCAAGGTATAAGAGGCTTGATTGGGAGCTGGGAGATTGAAACGAGCAACGCTCGGATCGTGATCGCTAACTTGATCGGCAAACTCAGAGTTAATATGAACAACATCAAACCCATCTAGTTTGTTGCTGAGATTGTTGCTCACCAAAATCTGATCTAGCACTTGGGCATTACCCTGAAAATTATAGGTGTAGCGATCGTTGGCTGGCAGAGTTTCGACTAGCGTGTTCAATCCACCACTTTCTAAAATGGTAAGGGGATTAGAGAACTCAAAATCATTCAAGTCACCTGCAACAACGATATTCGCACTCGGATTGGTTGCTAGCAAACCTTGCACGTAATCTTTGACGATGGTGGCTTGCTGGTTGCGTTGCGCTTCGCTGTTTAATGCCGGTGGCTGGTTAGGTCCAAATAAGGGTTGATCGCCGCCTTTAGAGTTGAAGTGGTTCCCAATCACAGTCACTTCCTGCTGGTTAAAGACAAATTTGCCCACGAGAGGTTTGCGGCTGCTAGCGAAAGCATCACCGTCAGCAAGGTTAGTATCGGTCAAGCGCTCCAATGAACCTTCCACAAAACTGACGCGATTAGGATTAAACAAGAACGCTACGCGGATGTTGCCACCAGGCTCGCCACCATCTTGATTATTAACTGGGTTAATTTGACGATATTCGTAAGTAGGCCCGCCTGCGGCTGCGATCGCGTCAATCAGCTTTTGCAGGGTTTCATTTGCGTCAACCGTGCCATCGTTCGTTGCGCCATTATTGTCCTGAATCTCTTCGAGATTAATGATGTCGGGGGACTTCATGTTGGCGACAATTGCACTGGCGATCGCATTAAACGACGTATCACTAGGATCGAGGTTTTCCACATTGAAGGTTGCCACCGTCAATTGCGTGGCACTGCTTGTGAGGTTCGTGACCTCTTTTTGTAAAGTGGAGGGTTGCACCACCGTTGGCGCAGTTGAAACCAAAACTTCATAATTGTTGAAATCGTAGTTGACAACTCCAGTGATCGAGCTAAGCTGAGCACCAACGTTCACATCAGGCAACACCAAGGAACTGTTTAGATCGTCGATCTGAATCCGTTCAGGGTTGAAGTCGCTAGCTGTAATCAAGCTACCACCTTGGCTAGTGAGGCTGGTAGCATTAGCTCCATTGTCTGCTAATACCCAGATTTCTTCAGACGATCCAAAGTTTGCGGTTGGTGAAGTTGCTACGGGATTGTTTACCTGCACCAGCATTCCTTCTAAGCTTTCGTAGAAGTCAATGCCATCTTGAGCGGGATCGAATACAGTACTAGCATTCTCAACACTGCCGCTAGCTGCGTCATTACTAATAATCTGATTGGGAATCGACCGTCCGCCATTGCCAAGAATCGTTGCAGCAGGTAAAGCATTACCACTAGAGAGCTTCGTGATTACGGGGCTGACAATCTCAGTGATTGTCAGGTTTGCGGCAGAGCCACCAGGACGAAACTCAGATACATTTCCACTAACTAATACGGAATCGCCTACAAGTACCGTTGGGGCAGAAGATGTAAATACAAAAATCCCTTCTGAAGTAGCATCATTGGCATCTGGGTTGGGATCTTGCAAATAGAAACCGTTTGAGGCGATCGCTGTGACGATACCTTCAACACCCGTTACAGTTTGCCCTGCATAGGCGGAAATATGACCCGCACCTTGAATATCATGAATCCGAATTGCACCAGCTACGACATCGTTATCGGCGATCGTGATATTTAAAGAAGTAGTGCTACCTAAAGAAATTCCTGAAGATGGGTTGCTAATGCTTAAAGTTGCAGTTTCTGTACCTTCAGATAAAACATCATCCACAACTGTAAAGGTGACAGATCCTGTGGTAGCACCATTCGCGATCGTAATGACATTATTACTGAGCGTATAGTCGCCTGTAGTAATACCTAGTCCATTTACAGCAATCGTAAGGGTTTGATCGCCAGTAACTGCACTAGATGCGATCGCTTCAAGTGTAATTACTGTTGTGCCAGTTTCCGAGCCGACACTAGTACTAACGGATAAGTTAACTATAGGATTTGTGGAAGCCCCAATACTAAAAATGCCACTGAAATTAGTGGTCGCAGTATCGCTTCCAGTCCAGTTACTTGCGGTATTAATCGCAGTTCTCGCTTCAGCTACTGATGCAAACGTAGTTGGTCCCGTGTAGCGTGAATTGTCAAACTCAGAAGAAGCCTGACCGACTGCAACTGCATTAACACCAACGGTCAATCCATTTGGTAGAGCCGAGGTATTAGAACTAGTTGCATTCGCATCAAAGGTAGAACGGTTGATGGTTAATGCTGCTAAGACTGAGGGCGAAACACTAGTGGTTGCACTACCAGAACCAGTAAGCTCGCCCTGAAAAGCAATTAAGGAGTCCCCAGATGTTGATAAAGCAAAACTTGTGCCACCACTGATATTAGTCCAGCCAGTGTTTGTGCCTCCATCAACATATGAGATTACGGTTCCCACAGTTTGAGCGGTGGGTGCAACATATTGCAAAACACCTTCACCCGTTCGCAAAGAACCCGTAGATAGCCAGCCATTATCTGTAACATTAATAATAGTCCCAGCATCAATGTCTGCCAGTAGAACAAAAGAGAAGGTGTCAGGATTATCCGCGATAAGACTCAGAAACGCGACATCACCTGAGTTCAGTATTGTAGGTGCCATGGTTAAATTATTCTCTCTAGCTTGATTTGATACGTATCCGATAACTTGAAGCCAATAACATCAGAACCTCACTCAAAGTACTGGGGTGATTCTTAGAACTATTCTTTGAGGTTTGGATGAATGCATTCCCACAGCAAAAAATCCCCAAGATATAGGGAAATAGTTTCACCTGAGATTAAAGGGAAAAAATATTTAGTTCTTTGTTCAGATCCAAGACTTCATAAAGCCCGATCGCTATCTCAGCGCGTCCACCTTCCTGAATCCCATAAAATTTGCTCATATTAGCCTATAGGAAAACCTTGTAGGCTTGGGTTAAGGGAAGGATGTAGTTTTGGTTAAGAGAAGGATAAATCTTTGACATTTACAAATTCGCGGATGAATTCACAGTACAGCCGAATTTGCCGTGGGCGATCGCGCTATTTTTGTCAATGCGCGATCGCTTTTCTAAAACTCAAGAAAAGGCGATCGCAACTCAGTTAGATATAGCGATCCTAAATGATCCATGAGAGATTCTTTCTTCTGCATAAAATCGTAGGGGCAATTCATGAATTGCCCCTACACAAAAATCAAATAGGATTGCTATAGTTCTTTAATTCTATTAAGAATTCCGATCTAGAAAATTAAATATTTGTACTTTGGGGAATTTTAGAAGGAAGCAAAACATCATAATGCGTTGCACGCTTCTCATTTCGCGCCTTTATCTCTAACTCGATTTCGGCGAGCTTTTGGTTAAATGCTTGCAAGAGTGTTTCTACACGCTCGTCTGTAAAGTAGCGATCGCCCGATTTGCTATTAGGTTTTTTATAAATCCCAAGCTTCGTATAGTAAACCGATCCCAACAAATAGGTCATATTCAATTGGTTTTCTGATTGAGATAAAGAGGGCAGTAAAGCAAAATAATCTGCTTGTTGAATGCCTGTAGTCGATTTGGGCGCTTCTCTATAGCCTGCCATCGGCATATTGGGCATGTAGGTCATCAAGGACGATTGCGGGAAATTGACGGCAGCATGCTGAGCGCTACAGGTAAAGATAATCAGGGTTACTGCTTCAATTAAGTATTTCAAGGTTCGGATTTGAGGAGTGGCATCATCTTCTGTTACCTCTCCAACCTCTGTCATTTGTCCACCATCGCTAGAGACTAACTCAGCAATCCAATTTTGCAAACCGACATCATTTAGAACATCAGTATCGTTCTTGTAAAATATCTTAAGATAGCCTGAAATCCAGTCGTGAATTGCACCCCAAAGTAAAAGCGCATCATCGCGATAGGGATAATCAGGCAAGGCGTTGACATCATCGACACCACGGCTTTTTAATGTCATGGGTAAAAAGGATTCATTAAAGGAGAAAGGATATCCTTTTGCGCCTTTGATACTAAGTAGCACTGAGGATTCCAAGGTTCCAGCCGCCACTTTGTCAACCGTTCCTCCACGATTCACTAGTCCTTTGGTGGCAGAGTCATTGATAAATAAAGTCCCTTCAAAATGAGGAGCTAATAGAACTCCTAAGGGATGTGAGGAGTCCAGTTGATTATGGGTGGCGATCGCGATCGGTTCGATCCATAAATGCGTTCTGCCGAGGTGAGAAATCAGCTCGTGATAGTTACTGTCAGCAATTTGGACTGTCAACTTTGCCATCTGCCATGCCCAACGCTCAGAATCAGACGAATGTAGCGAAGGGGATATAAAAATCGGATTATCTGGGGATGGATCTTGGTAACACTGAATTGCAACGGGAACTAACTTGCGATAGGGGTAATCGCCTGGCTCGACCGCAAACAACGCGATCGGGTGGCAAATATATTTTTGGACTGTCTCGTTGCCATCTTGAACTGTCCCTGGTTGAATTTCTTTTAAAATCTCATAGTCTGTGATGTATAGCCTGTTTTCTTCAAGAGCTTGCTCAAGCGAATCTTCAACACCCATCACAGCTTGATAATGAGCATTGGTCACTGGAAATTTATCTGGAATTGCATTTAGCCGTTCAATCACCAATGGATTTGTACCTGCAACTCGTTGTGCCGCAAAAATCCTATCCTCTAGCACTTGACTAGCGACCCTAGGTAAATAGACGATCTGAAATAAGTCTCGATAGTCTTTGAATGAAAGCTTGGAAGTAGGAGAGGCTTGTTTTTTTCGGGATTGTTTCGAGGCTTGTTTTTGAATATCTTTCACCATCCCTGTGACGCGCTTTTCTAGCATCTCCACGGTTTGTTGTTTTTCTGTTTCATCCCCAGAGGTATTGATGGTTTTAACATCCTTTTGAATATCTTCTGATTTAGCAGTCTGACCAAATCGATTAACAAGCCATTGAATCAGCCAAAGCACAGCCTTATAGATGCGTTCGATCCAGCTAGGATTCTCACTCAGAAGCCTAGAAAGTCTGACATACCAAATGAGGCTAAAAATAGAACCCTTCTTGATGGCGACATCATACATTGCTTGATTAGCCTGAGCTCGCAGCAAGATAGAAACGACATCATAAATCCATTCCCCTTTTGTCAGCGAGTTATCCTCAAAAGCGACAGCCGAAGCGACGGGATAGGTTAGCTTGGGGTCGGATTGCTTACCAAGCATCTGGGCAAAAGCATTATGGTTATAGGTATATTTTTGGTCAAGCAAAGCTTCAACCTTCTCATTGGGTTCGGAAGAATCATCTGGTGGCAAAGTATGAGTCATTTCAATAACCAATTGTTATGGTGGACAACAAAAAGTTGGCATACCTCTAAACTGAAATTTAGAGGAGTACAGCCTAAAATATAAAATTAAAAACGATTATTTGGTGTAAATGTTAAGCGATCGTTATATCAATAGTTACTGAGAACAATTTAGAAAGCACTTTGGGGCACGGTACAGATCGGGGCACTAGTGTTCTATCAAAAATTTTTTGAGGGGTTGAAAACCCTCAAAAAACACACCTAAAAAGCTTTCTAGATTCCGTATACTCATCAACTAATCGTTGACGGACTAATAGGTCTGGGGTTTTGCAGGTAAGATTTTCGCTTTTCTTCATCAAAATGCTCGATCGCATAGCGCAACGTCGTGCGGGGCATTTGACTGGCATAACGGTCAAGAAATTCTTCTAAAACGGGGCTTTCTTTTTTGCCAACTTCTCGTAACATCCAACCCACAGCTTTATGAATCAGATCGTGGGAATGTCCAAGTAAAATCTCAGCGATCGCGATCGTATCTGCAAACTGTCTATGCTTAATAAATTCTCCTGTCGTAATCATGGCAATTCTTTGCTGCCATAGGTTTTGAGAATGTGCGAATTCGTACAAAATGCTTCGATCTCGCTCTAAAAGGTAAACGCCCAAAATCGGACGACAGGAAGTATCCACCAAATCCCAGTTATTAATCCATTGCGTATGAGATAGATAAAAGCGAACAATTTCAGCTTGCGCGATCGCCTGGACTTTAGGGAATTGGTAAGTCAAGATCAGTAAGGCTGTCAAGCGATACTCATGAATCGGGCTTTCTAAAAGTTGCTCGACTTCAGATAGCTCCAATTCCACAAATTCTTTTGCTAACTTTCTCTGTATGGGAACAGCGATCCCTAAAAAGCGATCGCCTTCCCCATATTCTCCTTTGCCAGTTTTAAAGAATCGAGAAAGCGTCTTTGCTTTTTCTGTATCTTCACGACTATTCAGTCTGCTTTTTAGTTGAGCCAGTTTATCCATAAAGCTTATTTATAAACTGATACCAATTTCACATAAATTTGCAACAGACTTAATTTTGCCCTTCCCAGATCGTCAGTCCAATTGCGATCTGAAACTGTAGACAAGATGCCTGCAAGGGCAAAAGCCCGTCCTACGTTCACAAACAATTAAGGATCGCTACGCTCATTTAATATCTCTATAGATCCAAATCTAGGTCTACTTCGTATACCTTACCAGCACTTGCTAAATTCCGAATTCGCATTAGAAGACTACTACAATAGGGCAAGTCCTAGCTTCAGCAAAAATTTTAACTTGGAGGAAGAGTATATGAAGAGATATCAAAAACTTCTGATTGGAAT
Organism: Tumidithrix helvetica PCC 7403; assembly: GCF_965232925.1. Classification (NCBI taxonomy): domain Bacteria; kingdom Bacillati; phylum Cyanobacteriota; class Cyanophyceae; order Pseudanabaenales; family Pseudanabaenaceae; genus Tumidithrix; species Tumidithrix helvetica. The sequence goes on along the minus strand of NZ_CBDDRA010000011.1, from coordinate 110,960 downwards.
AGTTCTGGGCTTTGCCACCTGCTTTTTTGCTATTAACACTGCCGCACCTTCCCAATCGATGAACCCTGCGATTAATACTGTTGATAGACAGTTTGTATCCAATCAAATTAGTCTGGTTAACTATCAACAACAAGCCGAATCAGAATTACGAGTAAAACAGGACACAACAATCTCTCAAGGTTTTGAATTAAAAAAGTTTGCTGCCATTTTGTCAGGCGATAATGTTTACCCAAATCCCGCCTCCACCCCAGCCTCAGGCGTAGTTGGAGCTGCCCTAAATGGTAATCGCCTGATTGTGCGCGGAGGTTTTCACAGTTTGAGCAGCCCTTTACGTGACTATGCTACCGATCCAGTGAGTCCACCTAACCCCAATATCACCTCAGCTGTACATATCCACCGTGGAACATCTTCTCAAAATGGGCCATTTCAGTATGCTTTGCAAGTTCAACTCGATCGCGATGGTTTAGGTGGCACTGTTAAAGGTGAATATACTTTAACTGACGAGCAACTTCAGGCACTGATGAGTGATGGTCTTTATGTAGATCTTCATACTAAGGGTTTTCGCACTGGCGAAATACGCGGCATTCTCAAGGCTTAAAGGCAAATACTTCCATAGAAAAGAGGGGGCTACCCCCCCCTCTTTTCTGTTTCTAGCGAGGATTTTACCTATAAATTTCCCGTTGATATTGAATGTTCTGTAGGGGTAGCGGATAGTGTGTGCCTACCCCTAAATATCTAGGCAATTCCCCTGTGATTGCCCCTACCCCCGCAATCATCAATCAAAAATTTACAGCATGATAATTGTTTGATGAGATTTGGTTGTTAAATAAAAGCTTCTTGTCAAATTTTTAAGCTTAGGCTTCGTGGAAGCTAGACAGTGAAAATGATTTTCTGCGTTGAATAATTGGTTCTAGAAACTTTTCACTTTGGCGCTCTGAAACAGCAACGCGATCGTGAAAAAGTGTGGATAGATCGCCTATGTATTCCCACGACGGCGCAAATGGGGCAACAGCATAAGAACAAGCCGACCAACCCGCACTGACATGAACTTGCAGTTTGTTACAATTCCCCCCTCTTCTGCCTTCATAGTCGTAATACCTGCAAAAACGACATGAAGTGACTGGCTTGACTAAAGAATTCATCTTATATGTAGGCAGACTGCCAAGTTTATTAATGTCCGTATTATCAGGCATACAATCAGACAGGATTATCATACTGAATTCATTTCCCAGAGAGGAATTCAGCGATCCCGAATAAAAAATTAACTTAATAATGTTTTTACGAACACCCAGATCTAGAGCTATCAAGAACTTTGCAGATTTGAGCCAGTTTTTAGACCCGTGAAATTGTTAAAATTCCATTAAATCGATCCCCAAATATCGATCCCCAAATAATTTTAATTAGCTGATTATTACTTTTATAGACCGCAGCGATCGCGGTCATAGATTCTATATGTTTCTAATCTTTTCCCAACTGTAGTAACCAACATAAATAAGAAAATTAGAAGTTGTGTCTTCAAGTTTTTTCTTTTCTATAAACAATTAGAAGTCTTCATTTAAGTGTTACTGGGGATCGGTGTAGGGAATGTAAATACAAGTTAAGAATTGCTAAGATATTCAAATTCACGTAAGTCTTAGAAAGCTTTAAAAATTCTCGGTAATTAATATCTATGTCTTTCACCATTGTTACGGATGTTTGTGAGGGCGTTGCTGCCTGCGCTCCAGCTTGTCCTGTTGCCTGCATCCATCAAGGTTATGGAGCCAATCTTAAAGGTACGGCATGGTACTGGATCGATTTCTCGTCCTGTATTGACTGTGGCGTATGTTTAGAGGTTTGTCCCGTACAGGGAGCCGTTTTACCCGAAGAAAGACCTGAGCTACAAAAGCATCGCCCCTAGAGATGAGCTAAATCTACTGACTAAGCGATCGGAATCTAGAACGTTGCATCAGCACTCCCAAAATACAAAAGTCTATAATTGGTATAGCAATCCTAAACCGCTTGTGAGGCTTGGGTTTTAGCATCACTTGACCTATGGGCACTAAGCTAAGGTCAGCAAACGATGTCCTAGGTCGAAGCGTACAACGCAATTAGCCAACAATTATTCGTAGCTATGGATGGTTGGGATGGTGAGGCGTTACGCTTAAAATTTAGTTTTTAATCTGATATTTAACGATCGTGATAATTTGCGTTGAATTTTTAGCAAAGCTTTCTCGGTTCGGGTTATAAGCATGCTAGGATAGCGTCTGTGTTTTGGCTTCGTTGGGCATTCTCTATGTTGACAAGTCTTTACATTGATATTTCTTTAGTTACAGACTGTATCTACAGTCAAAGTTAAGCTCTGGGTCTAGCGAACAGAATTTGTTTCTACAGCATAGATCGCCAGAATTTAACAGGTTTGAATGCTTACGTGCCTGCGTTTTTCAGGCTAAGGTGGGCTCTGAGGTAGCAAGAACTAAGCGCTACTAAGGTGCATACCGATCAACATTGCAGAAGGAGTGGGCTCATACCCACTTTTTTGTTTTTTTACCCCTAATTTCTGTTGAGCTATGAGTCATCCCCTGATTCCACAAATTTTGCAAATAGCGGAGGCGATCGCTACACCACTTGGCTTAGAGGTGGTAGATACAGTGCTACAAACCCATAAAAACCCAGCGATCTTGAGAGTTGATATTCGCAATCTCGAGCAAAATACTGGGTTAGAAGATTGCGAACGCATGAGTCACGCCCTAGAAGCTTCGCTCGATCAGGCAGAGCTGATTTCCTTTGCTTACGTCCTAGAGGTTTCTAGCCCCGGAACCGATCGGCAATTGCAAAGCGATCGCGAGTTTATCGCCTTCCGTGGCTTTATGGTTACGGCAAGCGCCAATGCTCCCTATGAAGGGAAAGAAAGTTGGACAGGGCATCTTGTCAGCCGCGATCTAGACCATGTCACGCTTAGCCTCAAGGGGAAAATAATCAACATTCCCCGCGAACTCGTGCATCGGGTGGAATTGTCGTAGTCCAAGTCACACCCAAATTTTTACTTTTTCTGGTAATTTTCGCCGCAAAATTCCAACACAAGTTTTTCGCAGAAATTTTCAACATAGCTTTTCAACAGAGCAAGGAGAGATTTGTCAGTATGTCAATACTTAACTTACCCGGACTGGGTGGCATGGTAGAGGTAATTAGTAAAGAGCGAAATCTGCCCAAACATGCAGTACAAAATGCCTTGCGCGAAGCCCTCTTAAAAGGATACGAACGTTTTCGCAAAACCTATCGTTCTGATGGCGGCAACTTTGAAGAAGAATATTTTGATAATTTCGATGTAGAGCTAGACATCGAGCAGGAAGGCTTTCGCGTCTTAGCAACCAAAACCATTGTCGAGCAAGTAGAAAGCTCCGATCATGAAATATCTTTAGCGGAAGTCCGAGAAGTTGCCCCCGAAGCCCAAGCGGGTGGTACGGTTGTGGTCGATGTCACGCCTGAGCAAAATGACTTTGGGCGCATGGCAGCAATTCAGACCAAGCAAGTCTTAGCCCAAAAGTTACGCGATCAACAGCGCCGCCTGATTCAAGAAGAATTCCAAGATCTTGAAGGTACGGTACTCCAAGGTCGGGTATTAAGGTTTGAAAATAGCTCGGTAATTATGGCGATTACCAGTAACTTTGGTCAGCCCGAAGTCGAGGCGGAATTGCCCAAACGCGAGCAATTACCCAGCGAACGTCCCTATCGCCCGAACTCTACGTTTAAGGTTTACTTAAAGAAAGTCCATGAAGGTTCGAAGCGTGGACCTCAACTGACGGTGTCACGCGCCGATGCTGGCTTAGTCGTCTATTTATTTGCGAATGAAGTCCCTGAAATTGAGGATGAGATCGTCCGAATTGTGGCTGTAGCGAGAGAAGCAAACCCACCATCTCACTCCGTTGGGCCTCGCACCAAAATTGCCGTGGTCTCAGACGAACGGGATGTCGATCCTGTGGGAGCCTGTATTGGCGCTAGAGGCGCAAGAATTCAAGCCGTGGTCAACGAGCTGCGCGGTGAAAAGATTGATGTGATTAAATGGTCGCCCGATCCTTCCACCTATATTGCCAATTCTCTCAGTCCCGCTCGGATTAAAGAAGTTCGCCTCATTAATGCCGACGATCGCCAAGCTCATGTCCTCGTTCCAGACGATCAGCTCAGTTTAGCGATCGGCAAGGAGGGGCAAAATGTACGGTTGGCTGCTAGGCTGACGGGCTGGAAAATTGATATCAAAGATGCTTCTAGGTATGACTATGAAGCTGAGGATCAAAAAGCTCGCGAAGAGGCAGCAAGATTGGCTGAGGCAAGGGCAAGGGTAGCCACTGTAGAGGCGGAACCCGAGGAATATGAAGATACCGAAGAAAATCTAGAAGAAAACCTTGAAGAGGAGCTAGCAGAAGATTAACGCCGCTGTGACTTTAGAACCTCAGCTTAAATCTCAGCGTAAACTTCAGCGTTGCTGCGTAAGCTGTCGAAAAATCGCCCCCAAAAGTGAGTTTTGGCGAGTCGTGCGCCTGCATTCTGATTCGCCCGAAGCTTCTGCAACTAATCCAGAGATCGGATTGGACAAAGGCATGGGGCGATCGGCTTATATCTGCCCCAACCTTCAATGTTTGCAACAAGCCCAGAAAAAAAATCGCTTGGGGCGATCGCTGCACGCGCAGATTCCGCCCCAAATTTTTGAGCTACTCAAAGCTAGGCTAGAAGTAGTTCCTTAGAAATTCCCTTACGCAGCTAAAGCTGCAAGTAATGCCTCACCCATTGCCTTACAGCCCAGTTGCTCGCAGCCCGAAGCCATAATGTCGCCTGTGCGCTTGCCTGAGTCGAGTACCTTGGTAACGGCTTGTTCGATATAGTCCGCAGCAGCAGATTCGTTTAAGCCATAACGCAGCATCATGGCAGCACTAAGCACCTGTGCTAAGGGATTCGCCAGATCTTTACCCGCAATATCAGGAGCAGAACCATGTACGGGCTCAAATACCCCTGGTTTGCCAGGTTCGCCCAAACTTGCCGAGGGCAACATCCCGATGCTGCCTGTGAGCATGGCGGCGGCATCCGAGAGAATATCCCCAAAGAGATTGCCCGTGACAATCACATCAAATTGCTTGGGATAGCGCAGGAGTTGCATGGCAGCATTATCGACATACATATGAGAGAGCTTGACGTCAGGATACTCGGCGCCCAATTTTGTAATCCGTTCGCGCCATAACTGCGATACATCCAGCACATTTGCCTTATCGACCGAGCAGAGCCTGCTCTGACGCTTACGAGCGGACTCAAACGCCACCCGCCCAATGCGATCGACCTCAGGCTCAGTGTATGCCATTGTATTGACACCGCGCCTAACGCCGTTTTCATCGGTAAAAATGCCCTTGGGCAGCCCAAAGTAAATCCCCCCTGTCAGCTCGCGCACGACCAGAATATCGACACCTTCAATCACTTCGCGTTTGAGAGTCGAAGCATCAATCAGTTGGGGCAAGATTTTGGCAGGTCGCAGATTGGCAAATAAGCCCAACCCAGCTCTTAGCCCCAATAAAGCCTGCTCAGGGCGCAGATGGGAGGGTAGCGTATCCCATTTTTCACCACCTACGGCAGCAAGTAAGACCGCATCACTGCTTTGGCAGAGCGCTAGGGTTTCAGCAGGGAGGGGATGCCCAGTGGCATCAAACGCCGATCCACCTGCTAAGGCTGCTTCAAAAGCAAAGGTAAGGTTAAATTTAGGTGCGATCGCTTGGAGTACAGAGATCGCCACTTGCATGATTTCTGGACCAATACCGTCGCCTGAGAGTAGGGTGATTTTATAGTTTTTAGACATTCACTTCAGCGTTTAGGTGATTTGTACGCCACTTTGATGGTTTAACCTTTTGATTGTCCAACATTTTTGATAGCGCATACATTTTTGATGGTAGAGCGATTTCCTGTTGGGGATATACTGTTGCGCTCTATTTTCATGTTTTCTTGGGCTGTTGTCTTAGGTAGCAACCCTTATACTGGTCTTGATATGCATAATTTTGATTTCCCATAAGCTTGTGAGGTAGCTGATGCGTTTAGGTAATCCGCTGAAGGTGAAGAAATTCTGGCAGGATAACCACTTCATTTTCAGGGAGTTTAAACACTTTCCCGCTATCGCAGTCTTGGCAGTGATTCTTTCTTGCCTAGCTGTTGCTTTTGAAGGAGTCAATATCGGGTTTTTATTGTTTTTCCTGCAAAACCTCACAAATCCAGCAGCAAAACCAATTCACACGGGAATTACCTGGTTTGATATCTGGATTTTAGGTGTTAATGCCCCTGCGACCGAGCGCATGTTTCGCATTGCTAGCCTGATCGTTTTGAGTACTTGGTTGCGATCGGGATTTACCTATCTCTCGCAGATTTATACCGAGCTAACTCAACTCAGCTTAATCGATCGCTTTAGAAAAGCAGCTTTTGAACAAATTCAATCACTTAGTCTCAGTTATTTCTCTGCGACGAAATCAGGTGACATCGTTAACTCAATAGCTGGAGAAGTTACCAGAGTCTCTCAAATTTTTCAAGGCGTTGCTTATTTATTCACGAGATTTCTAAACATCTTTATTTACTTGCTATCGATGTTTGTGATCTCATGGCAACTTTCTTTACTCTCTATTGGCTTATTTAGCCTATTGGTAATGGGCCTATCTAGGTTTAATGCCATTGTTCGAGAACAAAGCTTTGCGCTCCCAACCGCAAATAATCGATTTACCACGATTGTGATCGAATTAATTAATGGGATCCGCACTGTACAAGCATTTGCGACTCAAGATTTCGAGCGTAAGCGTTACTATGCCGCCAGTGAGGAGATTCTCAAGGCAAATAAAAAGCTCTTAAGCGGCTCCTTACTGGTAAAACCCCTGTCAGAGGGCTTATCCATGATGATTTTAGTAGGGCTAATTCTGTTCGCTTTTTCTGGTGCAGATAATGGCTTATCCATGTCTACTGGAGCATTGTTGACATTTTTCTTTGTCTTGGTTCGACTCGTTCCCAATATTCAAGATCTCAACTCCACAACGAGTCGTATCAGTTCCTTAAAAGGCTCGATGGTTAATGTTAAAAACCTCCTGTCAACCGAAGGAAAACAATACTTTCGCAATGGAAAACTAGAGTTTCCTGGCTTAACTAGCTCAATTTATATTGAGTCTGTAGATTTTGGCTATAGTGCTGAGAAGATGGTTTTGCAGGATATCACCCTCACCCTTGAAAAAGGTAAGATGACAGCTTTAGTCGGAGGGTCTGGGGCAGGAAAAACTACCTTGGTAGATCTAGTGACCCGTTTTTACGACCCTGTATGCGGTGCAATTTTTGTGAATGGAACCGATTTGCGAGAGTTTGAAATTCGATCGCTGCGGCGTAGGATGGCAATCGTCAGCCAAGACACGTTTATTTTTAATACTTCCGTACTCAACAACATCGCTTATGGTTCTGAAAACAAAACTGAGGAGGAAATTCGAGAAGCGAGTCGATTGGCAAATGCCTTAGATTTTATCGATGAGATGCCAGAGGGGTTTGAGACATTGCTCGGCGATCGCGGTGTGCGTTTATCGGGCGGTCAGCGACAAAGGATTGCGATCGCGCGGGCTTTATTACGCAACCCTGAAATTTTGATTTTAGATGAAGCCACCAGTGCCCTAGATTCCGTCTCAGAGCGATTAATTCAAGAGTCTCTAGAAAAACTGGCGGTAGGGCGAACTGTAATTGCGATCGCCCATCGTTTGTCTACAATCGTAAGGGCTGATAAGGTTGTCGTTTTAGAGCAGGGAAGAATTGTAGAACAGGGAACCTATCAAAATTTACTAGAAAAAAAAGGGAAACTTTGGGAATATCACACAGCCCAAACCGAAGAAATTCGTGGCGGTGTTTCAAAATTGTTGAAAAGAAATCAAAAATTTGACGAGTAAACAAATTAAAGCTCGGCTTTTCATAAATCTATCTTCACATCCGGAAAAGAGCTTAATCCCTTTCTCTATTGAGTTTTACTAGTTAAGCAATTCAACACATCTTTTTAAAATCTATGTCACATAAAATTATTGTTGAAGTGACCGGAAGAATCGGCAACCAATTGTTTGTCTTTGCCTTTGCTTATGCTTTAAAACGAAAGTTGTCATCTGATGTTTGTTTTTACTGCCCTCCAGGATTTGAGAATTACAACTATTTGCCAGAACTGGTTGGAACTGAATATCTTGAATCCACAAAAACAGACTTACTTTCTGTTGGAAGATTTGAATATAGTGCTTGGCCAAATTCTTTATGGCGATCCTTGAGTCGCAAAGTTATATCTACTTTCAGAAAATTTAAAGGGCTCAAAACTTCATCGTTCGTAGAAAAAAAATATTTTGCCAAGGATGATGAAGTCTTTCAATTAGATTTTCCTGTGTTTCTTTCAGGTTGGTTTCAAAACGAGGAGTATTTCATCGATTACGCAGACTCAATCTATGAAATTATCCATCGGGGAGTGCAATCTAAAATCAAGGATTTAGATGAAATTCACAGTAAAATTGAGCACTTGAAGAAACCAACAGTTGGGATCTCATTTCGTCGAGGCGATTATAATGTACTGAATTGGACTTTACCAATTAGTTACTATGAGAGAGCTATCGGCTATCTTCTTGAAAGATGCGATCCAGGATGCTTGCTTTTATTTGGAGACGACTCAGATTTTATAGAACTTTTTGCCGAGCGTCTGTCTAAGCATTTTGATAATGTTATCTGTGCTTCTAAGAATTTTGGGGATAACCCATTTTCTGACCTATTCCTTTTGTCTGAATGCGATCATTGTATTATTCCTAATTCTTCATTTGCTTGGTGGGGTGCTTGGCTTGGGGATCGAAAGCACCAGGATTGTTCTCGGATAGTCATTGCACCAGATAATTGGATCGGGGAGTATAGAGGTTGTCCAAGTAGCAACATAATCCCGAATAGATGGATTCAAATATCGAGCAAACGGTGATATCAAGTTTAGATTTAGAACTGTTATTCTCAATAATTTTGAATTGATAGAAATCGGTTTGACTGCATAATTGCGATATTGTTTCAACCGTAACCGTTAAAATTCACCATGTTGCCCAAAATTAACTAATCAGGGATAAACGCAAGTTCAACCAGCCTTATATTCAGAGTTAAACGCAGCAGATTATGACAAAACAACCAGCGATTCTAGTTTTAGCAGATGGGAGTTGCTACCAAGGTTATGCCTTTGGAGCCACAGGAACCGCGATCGGGGAAGTGGTTTTTAACACTGGGATGACTGGCTATCAAGAGGTTTTAACCGATCCAAGCTATCGCGGACAAATCGTCACATTTACCTATCCCGAACTGGGAAACACGGGTGTTACCCCTGAAGATGAAGAATCAGACCGCCCTCAGGTGAAAGGTGCGATCGCACGCAACATTACCTACATTCCCAGCAACTGGCGATCGCGGCAGTCTTTACCTGATTACCTCAAAGCCAATAATGTCGTTGGCATTGCTGGCATTGACACCCGCGCCCTCACCCGCAAGTTACGTTCTCTAGGCGCGATGAATGGCGGCATTTCTACAGAAGTACTCGATCCGCAACAGTTGTTAGAAAAAGTGAAAGCAGCCCCCTCCATGCAGGGACTCAATCTGGCGCAAACGGTGACAACGCCGCGCGTTTATGAGTGGACAGAACCAACCCCCTCAGAATGGGAATTTATGGAAGCAACGCCTGATGTTGCCAATCCTCTGACCGTGGTTGCGATCGATTTTGGCGTCAAGCGAAATATTTTGCGGCGGTTGGTCAGCTATGGTTGCCGCGTGATCGTCGTCCCTGCCGATACACCTCCAGAGAAAATCTTGGAATTTAAACCCGATGGTATCTTTTTGTCGAATGGGCCCGGCGACCCTGCGGCAGTTAAGGCAGGCATCGAAACAGCAACGGCTTTACTAGGGGCGGACAAACCCCTATTCGGCATCTGTCTCGGACACCAAATTCTCGGTTTGTCTATGGGTGGCGATACCTTCAAGCTCAAGTTTGGCCATCGTGGCTTAAATCAACCCGCTAAAAATCAGCTCCCGACCTCCGATCAAAGGGTAGAAATTACCAGTCAAAACCACGGTTTCGCCCTTGATGGTGACTCTTTAACCAATTCGGTGGCTCAGGTGACGCATCTCAATCTGAACGATCGCACGGTGGCAGGACTAGAACACAAGACGCTCCCCATTTTTTCGGTGCAATATCACCCTGAAGCTAGCCCCGGCCCTCACGATGCCGACTATTTATTTGAGCGGTTTGTCAACACAATGCGCGAACAGAAACTGGCAGTTAAATAATCTGGTTTACCTCTCCCTCCCAGCCTCCCTCTCCTGAGAGGCGAGGGAGGAGCAAGAGCCCCTTTCCTTGCAGGAGAGGGGTTGGGGAGAGGTTAAAGAATCCGCATACTAATATCGAGCCAAGCCGATCGCGTCACCATAGCACTGGTGGAAATATAGTCCATTCCCAATTGGGCAATGTCTCTAATGGTGCTGAGGGTAATGTTGCCTGATGCCTCAATTTTGGTATTGGGGCTGTGGCTGCGAATCCATGCGATCGATTCTCGCATCAGATCGAGGCTCATGTTATCTAGCATGATCACATCGAGCGCCAAGGCTGCCGCCGCTTTGACATGATCGAGGGTTTCAGTTTCCACTTCGATCGAAGTGGTAAACGGAATCGCGGCTCGAACGCGTTTGACCGCTTCAGTAATACTTCCTGCAGCGGCAATATGGTTATCTTTAATCATCACCGCATCATCCAGCCCAAAGCGATGATTGATCGCACCGCCAACTTGGGTGGCATATTTCTCTAACAACCGCAAACCTGGCGTGGTTTTGCGCGTATCTACCAACTGTACGGGGGCATCGGCGATCGCTTCTACATATTGGTGCGTCAGGGTGGCGATCCCCGATAGTCGCATCACCACATTGAGGGCAACCCTCTCCCCTGTAAGCAGTGTGGCGAGACTGCCTTCGATGCTGGCAATCTTGTCACCCGATCGGACTATGCTACCTTCAGGGGCGATCGCCTCAAATTTCACCGAGGGATCTAAGGTGGTAAATACGCGCTCGGCGATCGGCAGTCCTGCGATCGCACCCTCGGCCTTGGCAATCCATACCGCTTTACCCTCTGGGGCAGAGGTGGGAAAAATACCCGACGTGGTGCGATCGCCCCAACCAATATCTTCGCGTAACCAGCTTGAAATCAAAGGATCTAGCAGAATTGCAGGAGGCAGCATAGGGTTGGGGATGAAGGCTTGTCAGTTTCTAGTCTAGGACAAATTCTCAAGATAAATTCTCAAGGTAAATACTCAATCGGTTCTGGGCAGCTAAAAGGCAGATCGGGGGGATCGAGGGCAAGTTTGGCGATCGCGCAGCCATTAATTGGATGAATCCAGTCGGGGGCGATTTCAGCAAGGGGAATCAGGACAAAGGCGCGATCGCACATGCGAGGATGGGGCACGACCAAGTTTGCCGTATCGAGAATACAATCGCCATAGAGCAATAGGTCTAAATCTAAAGTCCTTGCGCCCCAACGTTCCCGTCGTTCTCGGCCAAACTGAATCTCAGTATCGAGCAAAAACTGCAACAGGGCATGGGGTGTCAGCGCTGTTGAGAGAATAGCGCAGCCATTCATGTAATCGGCTTGGGGTGGGCTATTTGGCATCGTAATTGCTTTGGTACGATACCAGCGCGATCGCCGCACAATATGCACATGTGGACTAGCATGAAGACGATCGAGTGCTGCTTTGACAGTTGCAGATGAATCGCCTAGATTACTTCCCAGAGCGATCGCGCACAGACTTGGCATAGGTATGTGTAAAATTTTGAAAGTTTCTTGAGTGTAATGGAAGATTTACCAAACTTTTGCTTGGATTGCGCTACAGAAAGTTTAAGATCTGAAGTAGTTAGGAAATTAGCTGTCCACCATACTAAAATGTAACGCTTTGCTATGTCAGATAATCCTTACGATCTACAACGGGCTTACTTGGGTAAAGGGATTGCGTTCCCAATTCACACGAGCTTACAGGGGGGACTCAAGCTCAGTGCCACCGAGAGAAATCTTGAAGAATCGATCGAGATTATTCTAGCAACCAAGTTGGGCGAAAGGGTTTATCGACCCGATTTTGGCTGTCGTTTATCAGAGCTTACCTTTGCCCCGATGAATCCCCAAACCCTCTTGTTAGCAAGAATCTATGTCAAGGATGCTCTGACTAAATGGGAACCTCGCATTAAGGTTGAAGGAGTTTATGCCGATTCAGACCCGATGAGAGGGCGGCTTGACCTCAAAATTCTCTATTATCCTAAAGATAGTCACGATCTGCGTAGTATCGTCTATCCGTTCTATCTATTGCCCCCGAGTTAGTCAAAATCTGGGTCTTAAGCAAAGAGATTTAGATCGAGTATTTGCCTATTCCATCCTATTCACTAAAACTGAACTTAGAGGAATATGTGATTCATACCATTTTCAAAAAGTGATGCAACGCATCTTTTTGAAAAGACCGCGCTCCGCGCGGAACACAAAACCCGATCTGTCGCAATTTCAAGAGAAATTGGTATCATTTCTTGAGATTGAGGTTCTTACATCACTTGCCAATAGGAAAAACATGAAGAGATATCGCAAAAAAACTAGAGAATTTCGCAGCTATGTCTAAACTTAAAATCGGATTTAAATACCTGTTGGCGCTGTTTTACGTTTTGGCAGGAGCGAATCATTTTCTTAATTCTGGCTTTTATTTAAAAATGATGCCACCCTATCTGCCACTGCATTTAGAGCTGATCTATCTGAGTGGACTATTCGAAATTGCCTTAGGAATTATGGTTCTGATTCCAAGACTGACGAACCTTGCTGGGTGGGGACTGATCGCTCTATTATTCGCCGTTTTTCCCGCCAATATTCAGATGGCACTTCATCCCGAGGTATTCCCTGAAATTAGCGCGATCGCTCTGTGGATTCGTTTACCCCTGCAATTTCTACTAATCGCTTGGGCATATTGGGCAACCAGACCCGATCCTGTGGTGAATTTAAAAGCGAATCTAGAAGCGAACCTACAAGCCAATCCGCGCAAACCCTAGGCGGGATGGTAGTAAAAAGCCACACCCAAAATGAAATAGGTGGCAATCAGCAACGTGCCATCGAGCCAATTGGAACGCCCACCAAAACCGATCAGGTTCGCCACGATCACCGCGATCGTCAGGGAAGAGACTTCAAAGGGATTGAAGTTGAGATCGAGGGGTTGTCCGATCGCTTGACCGACAAACACCAACACAGGCGCGATAAATAACGCCACCAGTAGGCTATCTCCTGTGGTCGTGGCAACGGTTAAGTCCATCTTGTTTTTGAGGGATAGCCTGATCACCGTGACGTAACCTGCCATATCCCCCACAAACGGCAGCAAAACCACGCCTGTAAACAGAGGTGTTAAGGCTAATTGGGCAGTTTCTGCCTCTACCACACCGACAAATAGTTCCGATTCGATCGCGATCGCAATCGTGGAAACGAGCAGAACGATTACCCAAAACGCCACTTTGGGAGCATGAGCATGTTCTTCGACAGATTCCGTTTCTGCTTCGGCTAACCCGACTTCATAGAGATAGCTATGGGTTTTGAGCGAAAACAGCAAGGTGAGCCCATAGACGAGAATTAATACGGCAGCAGTAATCGTGGAAAGATTCCGAATTGCCGAGGCATCGACAATATTTGAGGTGGAAATCACTAGGGTTGGTAAGGCGATCGCGACAACCGCCAACAACATCGACAACCCATTCACGCGCATCCAAATTGACTGAAAACTCTGCTCTTTATAGCGCAAACCACCCGCCACCATGGCGATTCCCAACAAAAGTAGCAGATCGCAGAGAATGCTCCCCGTAATGCTGGCTCTGACAATATCGATTAAGCCCGCTCTCAAGGCAGTGAGCGCCACAATTAACTGGGTGGCATTACCAAATACGGCATTCACCAGTCCCCCAATCGATGGCCCCATCACCACAGCAATCTTTTCGGTGGCAGTACTCAGCCAGATCGATACGGCAATAATTGCCAAGGCGGAGGTAAAGAAAACCGCAGTGTCACCCCATGCTAGCTGGTCAGCCGCGATCGAAATCGGTACGAAAACGAGTGGGATTAAGGGGATCAATTTTCTCATGGGCATAAATTAATCCTTTATCCTGTCTAGATGCGATCGCAATTTCCTCATTCTCACGGGTAAGTCCTGTTAAACCAATCAAATCGCTACTGAACATCTTAGCGAGGATTGGCATAGGAAACAGAAAATTGCTATAAAGCCAAGAAATATAACGGAGTTGCTTGGTAATAAGCTCAAAAAAACTTGAAACTGTTTTCTAGTAAGGCTTTTAGTGATTTTTGGGCGGGATTCTTGAAATTCAATTCACGTAAACATTTCAGCGATTTTGATTACGATAGCAATCCGATCTGATTTGTGAGAACAGAAAATGCTCGTAGAGTTCATTTCACAAAACCTTATCTCACGATTGATTTAGGATTGCTATATTTCCTAACAGGTCTAATATTCAAGTTTTTGTCGCTTCGTCAACTCTAGGCGTAACCGCTATAATTCCTTCAGAGGCGTATCGACTAAAGTCCTTTGTGTTTAGCGTGAGAATGTGTGATATAGAATTTACGTTCATTGCTGCAACTAAACCAAATCCATTTTTCCCAATGGGACGCGTAGCAACATTCCAAAATTCAATGCAATTTTGAGAAGTGATTTTTAGTTCGTGTCCATCAAGGCGCAATTTTCGGATAGCAGATCGAATCGAAGCATAAAGAGTGTGAGAACGATCTACAAAACGCAACAATATGTTGGTATCCAGCAGGTAAATCATAATTTATGGATGCTCTTCATAACTTCCATCTCGACTCACGGCATAGTCGGTCAAGACTGGTTTGTTTGCAACCACAACGTTTTGATACGATCGCCACACTGCAAACCATGATTTTTGTATTCCTGCGGCGTTCCTCATTCCAGATGTTTGCCATGACTTCTATGGCGATCGCCTATGCTTTAACCATGATTTTTCATGTATTCACATGGTTTATTGTTGGTGTTGTTATGGCTCCCACTTTTATTCTCTTAGGCTTGGGTGGGGTTTGTTTGGCAATTAACTTCATGGCAATTTATATCCAACTGCGTCATCGCAGTAACGCGATAGTGCATCAGCAACTATCAATTGCTAAGTAATCAAGTTGCGAATTTCATCTATTTTCGATCAGCCAAACTTTTGCCTTATGTCGTCAATCGCAGCATAAAAAGCAGGGGCATCTCCCCAGCCAAAATAGCCGCTATACAGGCACTTAGCTTGGGCATCTGCCACATATACACAATCGACACCCAAAAAAATTTTCCAGAGGCGTAGGGTTAAACCTTCTCGTAAGGGAATGATGGTCTGGGCTTTAAGAAAATCACGGGGGCGACCATCGGTAATTGGTAATGCATGCAAAAAACGAATGATTTGAGCCGCAAGGTCTGGGGAGGGGGGAAGTACTTGAGGATTGAGCCAAAACGGACGAATTGTCTCTGCTACTTGTGAGTGATTTTTTAATTTTGCGTGAGAGATTCCAGTTAAACAAACTAAGGTGGCACGCTCAAATTTGGTACATTCCAAAGGTACAGTGCCATCACTGCCGTCACCGATATCGCTGGCAATAATTAATGTGGGGATCTCAGATGCGATCGCTTCAGCAATGGATCGGCGATTTGCGCCTAAACCCCGTGCCATTAGAGGGAATGTACTGAGTGGGTCAAACATCCGCCCCAGATCGGAGCCGCCCACAGGTGAGCCAACCATTACCAAACTATGAACTTTCGAGCGCCACTCTGGATGGCGGTTGAGCAGTTCTAACCATAACAAACCGCCCAGAGAATGCCCCACAATTCTAATCGGTGTGTTTGGATGACTAGAAATTACCTGACTAGCCATGCGATCGAGCTTAGCGATGAGCGGATCGATGCTCAGCCATGTTTGAACCCACCCCAGATCGGGATTGGTTACTAAAGTCTGTGGTGTTGCTAAAGTTTTGGATAGAAATGAGATCGCTTTACAATCATCAGCCCAACCATGCTGCGTAAACAGGAGAAAATCAGGGGTCATAGATCCAGTTACGAGTTAACAGATTTTATTATTCCCTGCTTGCCGATAACTGCCCATCGTTGCACGATCTATCTTCTGATTCTGACACCTCGATACATGGTGGTATTGTCATCTGTGTCTGGTGCTTGTCTCTTGAGTCCTGGATTCTCCCCATCAGCCTGCGTTGTATTCCGGAGATTATTTGCAATTGCAGGAGCAGAAGATACTTGTTGTAAGAACATTTGATCGGCTAATCGTTCAATGGGTTCTTGCAAAAAAGTGCTACCTAAAATACCAGTCACGCGAGCGGTTAAGGACACTAAATTTTCGCCCGTGAGTTTGGGTAAGACATCAACCACGCCACGACGTAATGCCCAGCTATGTTCTATATCTTTAATGCGATCTTGGCGTGGGTTAAACAAAACCACCTTTAAAGCAACCCGATTTTTTGTAATCCATTGGCATACAGAGCCTGATTGCAGGGTTTCTGCATTCGGACTCTTAATTCCCGTATCCATTAACAACAGATCGGGTAAATGATTACTTTGATGAAGTTGTTCGAGGCGCTCTACCAGATCGATCTTTGCCGTATCCCAGATGACATCAATCCCCTGATGGCTAAGTGCGGTCTGCCAAAGTTTTCCTTGATCTTGATCGAGGTGTGTCATTAAGACAGTCCTCTTGAGTTCACCCATGGCATTAAATTACTCATAACGGCGATCGCCGAATATCTTAAAGAAGGAAAGGGATAGCTATCCTAGCTACACTTTCCGACTTCGTTTAATGCAAGGTTAAGCTTTTTATAGATCTAGTTTTGTACCCCATTTAACAATTTATGTGATTAATGTAACTGAATTAAAACCTATAATAAGTTTGGATCGATCGACATAAACCCAAAATAGCACAGTAAAATCATCGCTCTTCTAATGATTTATATAGCTAGTTTGGCTGTTTGAGCAACCTTTCCTAAAAGCTTAGATCGTAGAAATTTCTTTTTCTTTCTCGACCGTAATTTGCTCAATTTTCTTGGCGTACTTATCCGTTAGCTTGTCAACTTGATCTTGCAATTTTTTCGATTCATCCTCAGAGATTTCCTTGGACTTTTCTTGCTTGCGGATTGAGTCGATCGCATCACGACGGACATTACGCACTGAGACTTTGCCTTCTTCGGCTAGTTTTGCCACAGTTTTGACCAATTCTTTACGGCGCTCTGTGGTTAAAGGCGGAATATTTAAGCGAATACTACTACCGTCATTATTTGGGGTTAAGCCCAGATCCGACTCAGCGATCGCGCGTTCGATCAAACCCATTGCCGTGCGATCGAACGGCTGAATCATAATCGTGGTCGAATCAGGCGTAGAAATATTTGACAAAGACTTTAAGGACGTTGGCGTACCATAATACTCTACCGAAACTCGATCTAGTAATGAGGCATTCGCACGTCCAGTCCGCACGCTATTAAAGTTATGTTGCGTGGCTTCTATCGCCTTTTGCATCCGCGATTCAACTTCAGTTAACTTCACAATTACCTCCGACATATGTTCCAATAGATTCTCCCATGACAGCGCGGCGAATGTTACCCGCAACACCTAAATCGAACACAACAATGGGAATATTATTCTCTTTGCAAAGTGCAAATGCAGTGGTGTCCATTACCCGCAGATCTTGGGATAGGGCATGGGCATAGTTAATGCTCTGATAACGCTTGGCATCGGGGTTTTTCTTGGGGTCGGAGTCGTAAATGCCATCGACTCTGGTTGCCTTAAAGATCACCTCCGCATCAATTTCTGCCCCACGCAGCGCAGCGGTGGTATCCGTTGTGAAAAATGGATTACCAGAGCCTGCCCCAAAGATGACGACCCGTTTGGTTTCTAAATGGCGAATAGCCCGACGACGAATGTAAGGTTCGGCGACTTCTTGCATGGCGATCGCGGTCATAACTCGGGTCGGTACGGGTTCGTCTAATTGCTCGAGTGCGTCCTGCAAAGTCAAGGCATTCATCACTGTGGCAATCATGCCAATGTAATCGGCTGTAGCTCTATCCATGCCCTTGGCAGCACCATTGATACCCCGAAAAATATTGCCGCCACCCACGACGATCGCCACTTCAACCCCATCACGCACAATGTCCGCCACCTCTAGCGCGATTGTTTGCACAATTTCAGGGTCAATGCCAAAGCTGAGATCGCCCATTAACGCTTCTCCACTCAGTTTCAGTAGAATACGTTTGTACTTGAGGTTATCCATATTATTCCTTCCATTGCCAGAGAAATTGTACTTGTTACAGGAAAGTAGACGCATTTCAACGTTCGTGCAGTTCCTACGGCAAATGGCGTAACTTGTGGTTACGATTTTCAATGTCCTCGTATTAAAACGCCTTTGTTAGAAGCACCCAGCAAAGGTTTAACCTCAAAACTTGCCAGTTGATTGTCTAAATGGATGTAACGATGTAGCCAGAAACTCAAGACGCTAACCTAAGCAGGAAAGAATCTATTCACCTTGCGATCGCCCACAACTACTTAAAAAAAAACAAAATCAAGCTGACTCGTCAATTGCATACAACTCTGCACCTGTGAGGTTTGTCCCGTTTAAATTTGCTCCATTGAGATTTGCCCGCAGAAGGTTTGCACCATTGAGGTTTGCTTTATAGAAATTGGTTTTACTGAGATTGGCACCGTCTAAGCTTGCTTTATCTAAAGTTGCCTCAGTTAAAAAAGCACCATTGAGGTCGGCATCTTTAAGATCGGCACCGTTAAGGTCAGCGTTACTGAGATTTGCCCCATCTAGATCAGCTTTTACCAATAGGGCGCTGCATAGAGTCGCCCCATATAAATTAGCATTAGATAGGTCTGCTGAACTTAAGTTCGCGCGATCGAGCTGGGCATGACTTAAACTAGCCTCGGTGAGATTTGCTCCTTCTAAGTTTGCCCCGACTAGCTTAGCGCCATCCAGATTAGCCCCCTTTAAAAAAGCCTCGGTGAGATTTGCTCCTTCTAAGTTTGCTCCGACTAGAAATACGCCACTTAAATTAGCCCCACTTAAATTAGCGTTACTTAAATCGATCCCATTCAGGTTAGCCCCAGTCAAATCGGCATCTCTCAGGTTAGCCTTATCGAGATTTGCACCATGCAGATTTGCTTTAATTAAGCTGGCGCCACTTAAATCGGCTTCACGCAAATTTGCATCACTGAGACTGGTTCTGTAGAGCACAGCGGTATGTAGGGATGCAGTTTCAAGGTTCGCGTTATTGAGATTTGCGCAGGATAGATTGGTCTCCACCAGACTCGCACCAGCAAGATTTATCCCCGCTAAACTTGCACCAGTCAGGTTTTCACGACTGAGATCTATCCCAGTAAAATCTCTATCTCCCTGCTTATACTTTTCTGTAATTTCGCCAGCTTTCATTGCTCCTCAGTACCACCTTAAATGTGCTTAATTGTTACTGCCCGAATTTCGTGGTTACTTAGGATGACTACTACCTAAATAACGTCAAAACAAACTTCAGACTAAATAAATACTTGTAATGTTTAGGCCGACGATCTATCTGTCGGTAAAATCGCGCCTGTGAGATTTGCCTCATCTAAGTTTGTCCATAGCAGGAATGCACCTTTTAGATTAGTCCACAGTAGGAATGCACCTTTTAGGTTAGCTCCTGTCAAGCTTGCTCTGCTGAGGTTGGCACGATTAAGATTAGCCTTACTCAAGTTTGCGCCATTTAAATTGGCTTCATCCAAATTAGCCCCGGTCAGGTTGGCTTCATTAAGAATGGCATTGTGTAGATTGGTTCTAATCAGCAATGCACTTCTTAGGTCAGTGCCACTCAGGTCAGCACCACTAAGACTTGCCCCCATGAGGTTAGCCCCACTCAAATTGGCACCAGCTAAATTGGCATTGGTTAAATTAGCCCCGTTGAGGTTAGCCCCACTCAAGTTAGCTTTCATCAAAAAAGCACCAGTCAGGTTTGTCCAGCTCAGATCGGCATCTACGAGGCTCGATTCATTTAAATTTGCCGAACTCAGATCGGAGCCAACTAAATTTGCCCGATTTAAATTGACGCCTAACAGATTTGCCCAGCCTAAATTGGTACGACTTAAAGTACTGCCGCTTAAATTTGCGCCAATTAGATCGACAGCATTGAGATTTGCGGCATTGAGAATGGCACCACTGAGATCGACACCATGTAACTCAGCTCCAGTCAGCGTTGCCTCGCTCAAGTCTGTGTTAACGAGAGAGGCTTGGCTTAAGTTAGCTCCGCTTAGATTGGCGCGAATGAGTAAAGCCCCTGTGAGGTCAGTCAAGCTGAGATCTGCCCCAATTAAACTTGCCTCGACTAAAAAAGCCCCAATTAATTTTGTGTTTACGAGCGATGCACCATTCAGACTGGCACCCGTCAGACTTGCTAGGCTGAGATCGGCATTTTTTAAAGAAGCGCTATCGAGAACTGCCTCATTTAGGTTTGCCGCGACTAAGTAGGCATTATCGAGTTTGGCTCTTTGTAAATCGGCTTTGATCAAAAAAGCTGATGTCAAATTAGCTTCGCTCAAATCTGCCTCGACCAAATCTGCCTGATTTAGATCGGCTCCATTGAGAAAAGCACCCGTAAGATTTGCCTTATTAAGAGATGAGCCTGTTAGCGTTGCATCTGACAGGTTTACTCTTTTAAGGTCAGCGCCCTTGAGGTTTGCACCTGCTAAGTTTGCTCTAGTTAGGTTTGATTTATTTAAGTCTGTAAAATTCACGCTTGCCTCATCCAAGTTGATCTTGAGTAGAACACCCGTGCTAACAGATATGACTGCGGCGTAGAATGTCGCGTGCGTAGCAGGGGTGCAGTTTTCCCCTTTCAACCATTTGCCCTCATTAACTAGAATACATTAGACTGCTGAAGGGACAACTAGCTTGCAAGATTTGGCTTAGTCGTTTGGCTTTGATGTTGGTCTTCTAAAATGTAGATATAAAAATCCGTAGTGCATCACACATACCGATCGCAAAGACCTACTTATGCTTAAGAGACTTCCTAGGAAGTATAGCTCTTGCAACATTGGCTGTTTAATTTATCGAATCATAGATGGTAATCACAGAAAATATCGCTTCAGAACAGGTTGTCGGTAAAGTTTATTTAGTTGGAGCTGGTCCTGGAGATCCAGGGCTAATGACACTCAAAGGCAAGGCGCTTTTAGAGCATTGTGATGTTGTACTCTACGATGCCTTGGTGAGTCCAGAAATTTTGGCGATGGTTAACCCTCATGCTGAAAAGATTAATGCTGGGAAACGCCGTGGCAATCACTCTCTGTTGCAGGCAGAGACAACCCAATTGTTGATTGAAAAAGCCCAGGAATTTGCGATCGTGGTACGCCTTAAGGGGGGTGACCCCTTTATCTTTGGGCGTGGGGGTGAAGAGATGTCAGAGTTACGGGCGGCAGGAATTCCCGTTGAGGTCGTGCCTGGGATTACATCTGGAATTGCCGCCCCAGCCTATGCAGGAATTCCTCTCACCCATCGGGACTATAGCTCTTCGGTGACATTTGTTACAGGACATGAAGCGACAGGAAAGTATCGTCCTAATGTCAACTGGGGAGCTGTGGCGCAAGGCTCTGAGACGATTGTGATCTATATGGGGCTTCATAATTTGGCTGAGATTGTCAATCAGTTGACCCATGCTGGTTTGCCGATCGCAACCCCAATCGCCTTGATTAGGCAGGGAACTCGTGCCGATCAGTCAGAGTTGATCGGTACATTGGGCGATATTGTCGCACAAGTCATAGATACTGGCTTTTCTCCGCCAGCGATCGCGGTGATTGGTCGCATAGTTGCTTATCGACAGTGTTAAACTTAAATACTGTGAAAGATCTGAGGTTGACTAGCTCATGAGCACTGGTGAAGTCGAGGTAAAAATTACATCCACTACAACTGTAAATACCAAACGGTTAGAGACACAAATTCAAGACATTTTAGAAGCCGTCCATGCGACAGAGTCTTTTATTGCTGATATGGATTTTGTGGAATTTAGTGCAGACCAAAAAACAATTTTTGCTGTCGAACGGTCAGTAGGTATTATCGGTGCAACTTCAAAGCGTTTGCCCATCTCTTTTTTAGATAAATACCCCGCCATGAACTGGCGTCGCATTATTGGGACTGGCGAGAGCTTGACATTTGGCTATTTGGAAGTAGACCTGCAAACCCTGTGGGAGATCACGCAGCAGGACATTCCTACTCTAAAGGTACTGATCGAATCGGTGCTAGAGGAAATTGCTCAGGCTAGTTAATTTTCTTTTGCTGGTGTTCTAGCCAGCGATTGGATATTTTCTATCCCTTGCCGTCCACGAATGGGCGGCGATCGCTTTGGGTGATTTCTAGAGTATTTTCGATTCCTTGCCATTCCCCAGACTCTACCTTATCGATCAAATCTTGCAAAGCACTCTGATAAGCACGCAAACTTTTGAGCAAGGCGGGTTGATTGTATTCAGCCATTAAGCGACCGAGTTCGGGATTGCCTCCGCCTACGCGACTAGTATCGCGAAAACCAGAACTAGCCAGTTTTTGAGAAAGCTCCGCGATCGCGGCATCCCCCTCTTGTTGGCAAGCCATAATTAAACTCGCACTGACCATCACGGGTAAATGACTAATCCAAGCCACAGCTCGATCGTGTACCTCTGGGCTGCACTCATGCACGATCGCGCCCACAGACTGCCACAACGATCGCACGATTTCCACAGCTTCGCGATCGATAGCGTTATTTTGAGAATTTTCTAGTTGCGTGCCTTGAGAATCTACAGGATTTGCAAAGGGTGTGATCACGCAAGGACGTTGTTGAAATAAATTGCGCTCGGCGGCGGAAATTCCTTGAAAAGCCGTACCCGCCATCGGATGACCTCCCACAAACCGACCCCATTGCTTAGACGCCTGTGCCACGATCGCGGACTTCACAGAGCCAACGTCAGTAATGATGGCTTGGGGAGATAATCGACTGGAAATGGAAGCGATCGCGGGCAAAATGGCAGGAATAGGCGTACAAATCACCACGAGATCTGCTTGTTTTAGATAGGGAATCATGTCTGGGTCTTGACTGGCAGCCTCGACTGCACCCATCAAGACTGCCTGCTTGCAGGTATCTTGATTTCGACTGATTCCCCAAACATAGTGATTTTGCTTTTGTGCGAGCAAATCTAAACCTAGGGATCCCCCTATTAGCCCCAAGCCAATGATGCCAATGTTCATCTATTTGTCATTTGTCGGTTATCGGTATGGCGATCGCAGTTGACTAATGACGTTGGTACTTCACCTCTTTTGAGAAAACCCTCTGGAGGACGTACCAGTAACTGCCGACCTAAAACTTGTTTAAATTAAGACCTGCTTCTTTAGCAAATGTTGCTAAACCTTTTTTCTGAAGGGTCTTGATGGCTTTTGTGGAAATTTGTAAGGTGACAAAACGCTTGCCTTCCGCCCACCAGATGCGTTTTTGCTGTAGGTTAACGTGCTGTAATCGTTTATTGCGTTTGTGTGAAAACGAGATGCTAACTGAGTTGTTGGCTTTTTTACCTGTTAGCTGACATTGACGACTCATGTTTTTTGCTCCTGCATTTTATAGTCCAGTCAACTATTGTACAAAATTTGAGCGCAAAAATATGTCTGCGATCGATGATATGTTAAATATTTTATGCTTTGCTGCGGTTCTTTGGGGATTGGAATAGTGCTTCTATCACATCCTATGCTAAGGGCTTTAGCTCCCGTTCGGGTGTTGGTTATGGGCTATGAGCTAAGATAAGAATCCAAAAGAACTCATTCACGCGGGTTCCCTTAAAATCTCCCCAAATCTCCAATATGGCGCTACCTCCTAAAACTCGACAAATCAACTTTAGATTTCCCGTGTCTTTATTAAATCTGGCAAAGTCAAAGGCAGAGGAAAATAAACAAACCTTGTCAGAGTGGATCGTTGACCTTGTCGAGCGCGAATTAAATCCTCAGGCATCAGCAGCGCCAAATACGCCTACGAATATTCCGACAGATTGGGCTAATTATATTGGCAAGTACATTAGCGATCGCATCACCCCCCTACAAAAGCAAATTACCGAATTGAGGTTTCAACTGGGGGAGTGCAACGCCTGATTGGTCAAGAAGACACTAATCAGGCAGAGGATTCAGCGCGTTCTTCTCAGCCGAGACCCAAAGATAAATCTAAGGATAAACCAGACGCAACGGGCGATCGTCTTGAGGATGCTAACGATCGTCTACAGGATAGTCCAGCAGAGGCGAATATCCCAGAACCTGAGCCGATCCCCGAGCCAGAACCCATTCCACCCGAGCCAGAACCCAACGCCTGGGAAGTCTGGACATATCTAGAACGGGAACGCCAAAAAACCTTAACCTGTATCGGGACTTTCGCCGCAGAATGGGAGGCTAGTCGATTTGTCGATGCTGCCGAGCGCAAAAACAGCGGTAGACTTCGCGTTCACTATGAGATTCACCCCATCATCATTCCATCAGAAGGCTCGTCTGAAACGGAAGCACCTACTCAACCGCAAGAGCCCGTAGGCGATCGCAAAACCACGGAACCCGAAGCGATCGATGTCGAGGTCTTCGTCGAAGAAAGAGACGCGTGAGCGTAATGCCCCAGATATCATAGGATTCAGATCTGCTCCCCAGCCCAAGCGATAAAACAGTATAATTTTCACAATTTAAGCCCCGTATTGTAAGATTAACCCGTAGTAGTGTAGAGGGTAAGCTAAATGCAAACTAGACGTACTGATAACGTGTATCCGGTTAGCTACAACAAGGAAACGGATGTCATTGTAGAAGGCATGACCAAGCGTGAATATTTCGCGATTATGATTATGCAAGGATTAACCGTATCCAATTTCCCGTTTGAAGACGTTTATCAAAAAGCTCGTGCCGCAGTGTTAGAAGCGGATGCCCTCATCGATATTCTGGCAAGTGAATGATCGGTCAATCAAGCGGCAAGGGCAAAAGCATTCGGGCATAGATCTTCTTCTTGTAACGCAAAAGCTCATCTACCGAATGCTTTGCACCTACAAAAATTACAGACATGGATATGGATATCTGCCAACTAGGAAATATCGGTTTGCGTCAAATTGCTCAACCCGTTGAGAATGTGCGCGATCGGGCTGTGCAAGATTTAATCGATCGCCTGATCGAAACCCTGAAAGCCAAAAAGGGGGTGGGGATCGCCGCACCACAGGTAGGACAATCGCTGCGGTTAATCATTGTTGCCTCGCACCCGAACGATCGCTACCCCCAAGCGCCCTTGATGGCTCCAACTGCCATGATCGATCCTCGAATCGTCAGTCATTCCGAGCAGGTCGAAAAAGGGTGGGAAGGCTGCCTATCTGTACCGGGAATTCGAGGACTCGTACCGCGCTATCAAGCGATCGAGGTGGAATATTGCGATCGCGATGGTAACTTAGAAACCACTACCTTTACGGACTTTGTGGCAAGGATTTTTCAGCATGAGTACGATCACCTAGAGGGAAAAGTTTTTTTAGACCGCGTGGAAAGTTCTTTAGAATTAATCTCTGAATCTGAATATCTTAAACTTGTGGCGGCAAAGTGATTGTGGGGGCATAAATTAAATTAGTATAAATCCCTGACGGACGCAAAGCATTTGGAATGTAGGCTTATGTGAAGTAAGGGGATTGCTGCCTGAAAGCTTTACCCTACCAAATTTTGTCAGTCCAAATCTAATTCTTTGAGGTCTATGCCAATATCCACTGAGGAGATCTCCTCCAATCCTCCATTAAGTCCCTCTTTGAATTCCTCTTTGAGTTCCCCATTGAATCCACTGATTACCGCCGATATTCTCAAGCCAGGCCGTTATTTGGGGAATGAGTTGGGGGCTGTACGTAAGCCTTGGCATCAGGCGATCGCACGGTGGGCATTGACCTATCCTGAAATCTATGAGGTGGGTGCTTCCAATCTCGGACATATCATTCTCTACAGCATTCTCAACGCGCAAGATCGACAACTTTGCGATCGGGCTTATCTGCCTGCCCCCGATCTAGCTGCAAAACTAAGGGAATCGAATACGCCTCTATTTGCCGTGGAATCTCAACGTCCTTTGACCGACTTTGATATTTTGGGCTTTAGTCTCAGCTACGAGTTAGGTGCAACCAATGTTTTAGAAATGCTCGATCTGGCAGGAATTCCTTTAACATGGCAGGAACGGAATCCCTTCTCTTTTTCTCAAGAAAAACAACAGTGGGAATGTCCGCTGATTTTTGCAGGGGGACAGACAGCGACTTCTAATCCCGAACCCTATGCCGACTTTTTTGATTTTTTTGTCTTGGGCGATGGGGAAGAAGTCTTGCCTGAAATTGGCGTTGTTGTTACTGAGGCAAAACTCGCAGGGCGATCGCGGCAGGAAGTTCTCTTAGATTTGGCAAAAGTTCCAGGGGTGTACGTCCCGCAGTTTTATGACATGAGCCCTGAAGATGGTTCTGTTTCTCCCAATCGAGAAGGAGTTCCCAAACGTATTTTAAGAAGGGTAGCGGCTCCGATTCCAGAGCATAGTATTGGCTTGGTTCCCTTGGTGGAAACCGTCCACGATCGCCTCACAATTGAAATTCGGCGCGGATGCACGAGGGGCTGTCGCTTTTGTCAGCCGGGGATGTTGACCCGTCCCGCTAGGGATGTGAAGCCAGAGGATGTCGTGAATACGATCGAACGAGCGGTGAAGGAAACGGGCTATAACGAATTCTCTCTGCTCTCTTTATCCTGTTCCGATTATTTGGCACTGCCTGCGGTGGGAATTGAGATTAAAAATCGCCTCAACAACCAGCACATCAATCTCTCGCTCCCCAGCCAGCGCGTCGATCGGTTTGATGAGAATATCGCCAATATTCTGAAAGGGGATGGCAGGCAGCAAGGGCTAACCTTTGCCCCAGAAGCTGGCACGCAAAGACTGAGGGATGTCATCAACAAGGGGCTTACTGATGAAGAGCTGCTACGTGGCGTGCGCACGGCGTATGAACAGGGCTGGGATCGGGTCAAGCTCTATTTCATGATTGGATTGCCCACCGAAACCGATGCTGATGTGATTGGTATTGCCAAAACGATTGGCTGGTTGCAATCTCAATGCCGTCTAGATGGACGCAAGCGCTTGAATGTGAATGTGACGATTTCCAACTTCACACCCAAGCCCCACACGCCGTTTCAATGGCATAGTGTCTCTACGGAGGATTTTCTGCACAAGCAAAAGCTGCTCAAAACAGAATTTCGGTTTGCCAAGGGCGTAAAGGTCAATTTCACCGCTGTCCAGATCTCGGCAATGGAAGATTTTGTCGGACGTGGCGATCGCAGGCTAGGTGCTGTGCTCAAACGAGCTTGGCAACTAGGTGCAGGCATGGATGCTTGGTTTGAGAATACCCATCGCGCGTTTCAAGCATGGACGACAGCGATCGAGGAATCGGGTCTGAAATGGGAAATGCCCGCACCACAATACGGTCAAGCGCTCCCTTGGGATCATCTCGATACGGGTATCGATAAACAATGGTTGCTAGATGACTGGAATCGCGCGATCGCAGCGGAAACCGTTCCCGATTGTTCGTTTCATGGTTGTTCTAAATGTGGGGTATGCAGTCCCGACTTTGGGCATAATATCGTTGTGCCTGCACCACCGATTCCTGTATTTACAGGGTACTCGCAGTTGAGTGGCGTAGCAAGGCAGCAACGTTTGCGCGTCACGTTCGGCAAGTTGGGAAGCATGGCGTTGATTTCCCATCTAGATCTCGTGCGTTTGTTCAGTCGAGCGATGCGACGTGCAGACCTTCCCATTGCCTATACGGAAGGCTTTAACCCCTTGCCCCGTATTGCTTTAGCTAAAGCCCTCTCCTTGGGACACAGCAGCACAGGCGAAGTTGCCGATTTTGAACTCACCGCTGCGATCGCCCCCGCAGAATTTCAACAACGGCTAGCAGCACAACTGCACCCAGAGATTCCGATCTATGCTGCCCATGACATTGCGATCGACGCACCTTCAGCGGATGTTACTTTGCAAATTGCTGAATATCGCCTCACCTTAGGAATAGATACAGGAATTGAATTATCAGAATCCATCAATTGCACCATTACATCTCTAATTCATCAAGTGAAGGCTGCCCAGTCGATTCTGATGCCCAAACTCTCTAAGTCTGGCAAGGAGCAATTATTGGAAATGCGCGATCGCTTGTTTGAGTTAGATTTAATCGAGGTGAATTCTGCCTCAGATATTCAAATTCGTTATGTGGGGAGCTGTCGCTCGGATAGCACGCTCAAACCCGAATATGTTTTGTTTATGCTGAATCAGTTTGCTGTCGATGCTACCCTTAAACTCCTCCACGTCCACCGTGAAGCATTGCGATAATGTCATAATGATCCTAGGTCTAATTATTCAGGAGGTGCGATCGTGGTAATCAGCCCACCCAGACTTGTTCCAGAAACAACAACGACTTGTTTAACGCTCGACGAGTACCGCGCGATGGAGGAAATATCTGAAGAACGTCATGAATATTCCAAAGGAGAAATTGTTCCTATGTCTGGAGGGACAGAAACTCACAGTGCGATCGCCAGTAACCTGCTAATCTACCTAGGCTTTTTAC
The DNA here is from genome assembly GCF_965232925.1 of Tumidithrix helvetica PCC 7403. Taxonomy (NCBI): domain Bacteria; kingdom Bacillati; phylum Cyanobacteriota; class Cyanophyceae; order Pseudanabaenales; family Pseudanabaenaceae; genus Tumidithrix; species Tumidithrix helvetica. The sequence goes on along the minus strand of NZ_CBDDRA010000011.1, from coordinate 82,272 downwards.
TGAGAGATACTGATTTTCGCTTGTATAACAGCGACTTGCGAGTTTGGATTCCTGAATACCAATGCGGAACTTATACTGATTTGATGATCGTCGATGGCGAACCAGAATTTCATGACGATCGTAAGGATGAAATTCTTAATCCCCTTATGATTGTGGAAGTTTTATCGCCGTCCACAGAAGCCTACGACCGTGGCGAGAAATTCAGAAAATATCGTTCTCTTCCTACCTTTCGTGAATATCTTTTGGTGAGCCAAACAGAACCCTATATCGAACAATATCAAAAACTCGATTCTGATAGTAGCGAGCGCTGGCAATTACAAGTTTGCGATCGCAGCGATCGATCTATTGCGCTGCACAGCTTAAATATAGAAATCTCGATGACGGAAGTTTATCGCCGCATTAAATTTTAAAAACAGAGAGATTTTAACAATTCTCTACAATTGATTGCTGGCAAAGGTATCGCGGAAAATTGCTTCCACCATATTTTGTAAGATTTTCTGGAATATTACCTTAAAATTAAATCAAAGTTTGTCAGGAAATCTAAACCTATGGCGATCGCAAACCTAGTTTCTAAAATTGATAAAGTTAAAGTCTACAGCGATGGCTCGACCATCACGCGCATTGCGGCTTTCCCTGAGATTTCTTGGTCTGAACGAGATCGCTCCACCGTAGAATTTACGGAAGTAGAGATTGCAGATTTGCCATTAGCCCTAGATGACAGTAGCCTGCGCCTCCGCGTGGAATCATTGTCAGATGCAGTCATTCCTCTGCTAGTAACCGATGTTCGCATTGGGTTAACCGCTCCACCACCGCCAGAGGTGCAAAAGGCATCCCTCGAAGATGAGATTAGGGAAGCACAGATTGAAGTCGATCGCTTAGAACATAACTTACTTGGCCTGATCGAGAACGAAATCTCAATTTTGCAAGGTTTAGCATTACCCGATCGCCCCGAAGGAGAACGGGGCAAAGCCCCACCCTCTTCGCCCACAGGAGCGCGGTTAGTTTTAGAAAGTTTTAAGAACGAACAGCTACGGTTGCGCGTGCAGGAAAAACGCGAGGTAAAAGCAAAACTGTATGAAGCCCAAGAGCACCTCCGCGACCTCGAACAGCAACAAGCCCTTGCCTCTAGCGCCAGAACTGTCAAGGCACACGAACTGCGAAAAACTGCGATCGCCAAATTAGCCTGCCGCGATCGCGCCGATCTACTGTCCCTCGACTGGGCTTCCTGCCAGCTTGTTTTGGAATATTTCATTCCTGGTGCGCGGTGGGTTCCAACCTATGTCTGCCGTTTGGATAGTGCCACCAATACCGCATCGATCGCCGTGCGTGCTCTAATTTGTCAACGTACCCATGAAGATTGGACTGGCGTGCGTTTAGAGCTATCGACCGCAATACCGACCACATGGTGCGAACTCCCCGAACTTCCGTCTTTACGCCTAGGAAGAGCGCAACCTGAGCCTCGTAAACTCGGTTGGCGCAGCGTTCCCGCAGGTGCGGAAGTATTATTTGAAGACTACGAACGTCAAAAGAAAGAAGCTTCGATCGCGATCGCCCGTAGATCTGCCTACGAAGCCTTGGAAATCCCAAAACTCACAAAACTGAGCGAGATCGAAACCGTTCAGGCTTTAGGTGAACCTCCTACAATTCCCGATCTTTCAGCAGGTTTCCAAACCACAGGTCTAACTAGGATGGAAGCAAAAGGAGGGGCTGTACCTGGATCGGCATCTGAAGAGTTTTTGGATTTGGGGTCAATGATGAGTCCTTCGATTTCATCACCTTCACCACAACCAGCGTCTACGCTTTTAGCTCGGGTTAGTAAGGCTGCACCTAGCAGTGAGGCTAGAACCTTTACTTCCCGAGAAGAGATGCGTGCGAGTAGTATGTATTCTCCTGAACCCGAGGGCGATCGCAGTTTAGTGGAAGCGATCGATTACGCTTGGATGCGCTTGGGTTCGCCCGACGATCCGCAGCAACGAGGCAAGCTAAGCATGGCAAGTCAAGTAACAACTTACCTCGAAATTCTCAGGCGATTGCCTGTGACGCTTTACTTTAACGTCATGAAAACCGTGCAAGAGGCTAACCAACTTGCCATATCCTGCCGATCGCTGAGTTTGCCTGCAAAGAGTGCGAATGTCAGACAAGAGGCGCATTCCTTTGACTACACCTATGTGGGGGAAGGACGTGTAGACATTCCCTCCGATGGGCAATTCCATTCCGTGGCTTTAACCAGCCAAACTGCCGATGTCGATGTGCGCTATGTCGTCGTTCCTCGCGAAGACACGAATGTGTTTCGGATCGCGCAATTGCGGAATCCCTTGCAGGCTCCGTTGTTGCGCGGTGCGGCAGATATTTACGTCGATGGCGAATATGTGCTCTTAACCCAGATTTCCACGATTCCACCCAAGGGAAAAATAGAACTCGGTCTGGGTGTCGAACAAGGCATCAAGGTAGCTCGGAATACCACCTTTGAAGAGGTGCGATCGGGTGAAACCTTAGTAGCCTTTAACGAATTGAGGCATAGCATTCAGATTGCGATCGCCAACCGCCTCGATCGCGAGATTGCCATAGAAGTCCGCGATCGCATTCCTGTGCCTCAACCTGAGGCAAAAGTGGACGTGCAAATTACTCAGGTGTCGCCGCCTTGGCAGAAATACAGTCAAGAGGAACGGGGTCGAGTCCTTGAGGGAGGCTATCGCTGGCAAGTGCAGATCCCTGCCAATCGCGATCTAAATTTAGAAGCTAGCTATACGGTCAAAACCTTTATCGATAGCGAACTGGTGGGTGGCAACCGTCGCGAAGCATAACAGATTGCTCAGAGGATTCTCGAAATTTAAACGTAAAAGTAAGCAAGAAAAGCGATATGGCAATCGAGGATATTCAGTTACTCACATTATCAGCGCCCGTAACGACAGTTACCCTGTTAGAAGATCGAGCGCAGGTACAGCGAACGGGTAAGGCTACATTAACAGAAGGGCTGTGGCGCATCACCGTCGATCGCGTTGCACCCATTCTATCGGACAAATCGTTACGGGCAGAATTTTGCGATCGCACCACCGCAGCAAGGGTTAACGATGTGCGAGTACGGCGACGTTTGCGCAATCGCGAAGAGATTCAACAGGAAGTACTGGGGCAACTGTACGAAGAATGGCGATCGCATCGGATTCAGTTTGACGAATATAGCGAAGATGCGATGCAGTTAGAGGAACACTTTGCTCAACTGAGCCATATTGTCTGCAAAGCCGTTCTAGAAATGCCGATTGATGCGGTATGGGGACAGGTCGATCCGATGGCATGGCGATCGCAATTCCAAACCCTGTTTCAGCAAATCCGCGAGACGCGCATGGAACGATTTCAGACCCATCAGGCTCAAAAGCAGCTATGGCAAACCCTCGATCGCCTGCGCCTACGCCTGATCGAACAATCGCGTCCCGACACGATTTATACTGCCCACCTCGAAGCCGATCTAACCATTCCACAGGCAGGTGAATACGAACTGAGCTTTGACTATGTTGTGCCCAATGCGCTCTGGCGACCCTACCATCAAGCACATATGCAAATTGAAGAAAGGGAAATTCAGGATAATCCAACAGAAGGAACCCCAACAGAAATCTCAATTCTAAACTTCCGTACCGATGGTTGTGTTTGGCAAAACACAGGCGAGGACTGGACAAATGTAGATTTGGTCTTTTCCACTGCGCGTTCCTCGCTGGGGACAGAGCCACCCTTACTCAGCGACGATATGCTCACCGTACAAGAAAAGCCCAAACGCATTGCCATCCAAATGCGCGATCGCGTCATTCAACAAGCAGGGCTGGGAACGAGTGCTGCTACGGATAATGCGATCGAACTGCCTGGGGTCGAGGATGGCGGTGAAGTTCGCACGTTGCGTCCTGCAAGTAAAGCCACGGTGCCTTCTGACGGTCGCCCCTATCGCATCCCATTATTTGAGTTTAGTACTCCCACCCAAATCGAATATGTACTGATGCCAGAAATTGCCTGTCAAGTCGTGCTGAAGAGCGAACAATCCAATAGTTCTAATTTCCCAATTTTAGCGGGTCCTGTGGACTTGGTGAAATCTACCGAATTTATCGGAAAAACCTCTGTGAACTTCATCGCATCCAAAGAGAAATTTGCCCTAGGTTGGGGTGTAGATGCCGCAATTAGAGTCCAACGGACGGAATCGCAAAAGCGCGAAGAGAACCACCTGACAAAATGGATAACTATCACCAAAAACATAACGCTCTACCTTTCTAACATTGGCGATCGCCCCAAAACCCTAGCGACCACAGAGCGCGTTCCCGTTTCCGAACTCGAACACATTCAAGTGGAGGTGTTGTCGCCCTCGAGCACCGATGCCGTTCAGCCCGATGCCAATGGTTTTTGCACTTGGCAATTGCATCTGGCTCCCTACTCGCAAAGAGTGGCAGGACTGGTTTATACAATCTCGGCTTCACCTGAAGTTGAGGGATTTTAAATTCTCTAGAGCGGATCGGTAGAAAAGGTGTCACATTGATTAAGATCGCCCGAATTGAGACCTCGTTTAAACCACTTAACTCGTTGCTGCGAAGTGCCGTGGGTAAATGATTCGGGTACGACATTTCCCTTTGCCTGTTTTTGCAAATAGTCATCGCCGATTTGCGTGGCAGTATTAAGAGCGGCTTCAATATCGCGATCGCCGATCAAACCGCGTTGTGCTGTATTAAAAGCCCACACCCCTGCATAACAGTCAGCTTGGAGTTCAATTCTTACTGAAAGCTCATTGGCTTTTGCCTTGCCTGAGCTGGATTTTAACTGTCTGACCTTGCCAGATGTCCCCAATAAATTTTGGATGTGATGCCCTACTTCATGGGCGATCGCGTAGGATCTGGCAAAGTCTGCATCAGCGCCAGCCGTGGCTTGTAAGTACTGAAAAAAGCCCATATCTAAGTAAACTTTCTTGTCCGCAGGGCAGTAAAAGGGGCCTGAAGAAGTCTGGGCAGATCCGCATGCCGAATTCACGCTGCTATGGAATAACACGAGTTTGGGTGGTTGATATTGGGTATTGAGTTGCTGTTTAAAGATGCGCGTCCAAACATCTTCGGTATCACCTAAAACCGATCTGACAAACTCTGAATCTCGATCGTTTTTGGGTTGGGTCTGTTTTTGTGTAACTGGGGCAGTTGTATTATTGGGCAGAAATCCTATGATTTGGGCGGGGTTGACTTTAAAGATTAAGCCTAAAATCACCGCGATCGCTACGCCACCAACGCCGAGACCACCCACCATGCCAACGGGAGTTTGAGAGGATGAACCCTCACGCACATCTTCTACGTTGTCACTTTTGCGCATTTCATCCCATTTCATATTGCTTCCTCGGTTTTTTGCAACATCATCTCGATGATAGTTTACTTTTAAGCTGTGGCGATCTTAGTAAATCGTTAACGCTGAAGCGCGATCGTCGATTTCATGAAACACATCAATGAAGTACTTGTTTTTAGAAGCGATCGCTCGGTCGATCGACCAGCATTTGTCGGTATAACTCCCCCGAAACGGTACGTTACCCAGAAACTTTCGGGGTATTTCGCCTTATTGGGGGTGTTACCCAGAAACTTTCAGTATAATCACCTAATCTAGGGTAAATATACGGAAATTTTCTGTATAATCCATAGTTGGGTTTCCAGAAATTTAGATCTACCATGACAAAGTATTTAATTAGCGTGATACGTCATGAAAATGATGATATAAAAGTATTTGATGATCCATTAATGAGAATTGATGTTGATGAACTTAATGATGAAATGAATGGTGCCGGAATAATAATCTATGTTGGTGGACTGAAACCAACGAAAATGGCCAAAGTATTTAATTATGATAGCGGAAATGTAAATGATAATGATAATGGACGCTACTCTAATGATGGATATTATTTAGATGGATTTTGGATAATTGAATGCTTATATGAAAAAGATGCTTTGGAATGGGGACGAAAAGCTGCATTGGCATGTAGGGCGAAAATTCAAATTAGACCATTCTATTAATTTTAAAAATTGGCTCATAAAATGTTATGTATAGAAAATATTACCCTGGTAAACCCAACAAGGCGATGCACCCGAGCCGGTATCAAGAATAAACCAAGTTAAAAAGATTAATTCCGGCCGGGTGATCTTTTGCGTTATCCATTGAATACCAGATATTAAGCTAGATCTGATTGAATGGAACGATCGCCGATCGCTTTACAAAGGATTAATTTGCTGAAGTTCTAGTCCGCGCTCAAAGATTTGATCGATCGCGAGCATCTCTCCCTCTGTGGTCATAAACTTGTGATCCTTGGTGGCTTTGATGATGGAACCATCTTCTAGGATGTATTCAAATACCTCTTGTTGTCCGCGATCGTGCCACTGGGCGATCGCTTGGGTGTAGACAATGCCGTTGGGGTCAACGCTATAGACTTGGCAAGCGATCGCTTCTTCGACAATTTTGCCAATTGGCATCCATCCATATTCCACAGTCAAGACAGGCGTATCGTAGCTGAGACAATATTCTGCAAAGAGAATCATCTGCTCGAATAAGTCCGTAGCCACCTTAGGCTTAATGCCATTTCTAGCCGCGCCATCGAGGAATTTCTCTCTTTGCTTTTCCATTTCGGCTGGCTTCTTCTTTCCCATCGCTCTTCTAAGAAGATCGGCTTCCCCTAAGGTATATCCAGCTAGATCTTGAGCGATCTTCATAATTTGCTCTTGGAATACAAGAATGGAATAGGTTTCTTGTAAAATCGGCTCTAGATCGGGATGTGCGTATTCCATCTGTTCTCGACCGTGCTTGCGGTTGATAAACTTGGGAATTAGACCAGCATCCAGTGGGCCCGGACGATAGAGCGCTAGAATTGAGGAGATGTCATCAATATTGGAAGGTTTTAAATCTTTCACGATTTGCTTCATACCCGAAGATTCAAGCTGAAAGACACCCTCTAAGTCTCCTTTCGCCAATACGGCATAGGTTTTGGCATTGGCCTCCGTATTCTCATCGGGAATCATTTTATTGACATTGAAGCTGGGATCTTTGGTTTGATTGATCCAATCGACCGTATGTTGAATCGTGGTAAGGTTCCGCAGTCCCAAAAAGTCCATTTTTAGCAGCCCCAAGGACTCCAAATCTTCCATGGGATATTGGGTAATTACAGCGCCATCATTGTTCCGTTGCAAGGGAACAATCTCATCGAGAGGCATGGGCGAAATTACCACACCCGCCGCATGTACGCCCGAACTCTTGTTCACGCCTTCGATCCGCATTGCCATGTCCAGCCACTCAAACACCTTGGGGTCTTTGTCGTATCTTTCCTTAAAATCAGGGGCAGGTGTTTCAGCAGAAATCATCACCTTGAGCTTCGTGGGCTTACCTCTAGACACGGGAATCATTTTTGCCATATCATCAGCTTCGCGATAGGGAACATTCAGCACTCTACCCACATCTTTAAGTACCGCTTTGGAGGTGAGTCGGTTAAACGTCACAATCTGAGCGACGCGATCTTCCCCATATTTCTTGGTGACGTATTCAATCATTTCGCCGCGATGATCGATGCAAAAGTCAGTGTCAATATCAGGCATGGACTTACGTTCGGGATTTAAAAACCGCTCAAACAGCAAGCCATGATGAATCGGATCGATATTGGTGATGCCTAAAGCATAGGCGACGAGCGAACCTGCGGCGGAGCCTCTTCCAGGTCCAACGGGAATATTCTTGTCTCTGGCATATTTAATGAAGTCCCACACAACTAGAAAGTAGGTAGAAAAGCCCATCTGCTGCATGATCTGGAGTTCGTAATGCAGGCGATCTTGATAGCTTTGGGGAATGTCGTTGCGATTTTGAGTGCGAAAGCGATTGAGAATCCCCTGCCATGTCACTTCCGTGAGATAGGTTTCCGCCGTATGTCCTGGAGGGACTTCATATTCCGCCGCACGAGGTTCGCTCATGACATCGTAGGATTTTACCTTAGCCGCAACTTCTAACGTATTGGCGATCGCTTCTGCAATCACATCATCCTCTAGATGATCGCGAAATAACATCTTCATCTCATCCGCAGACTTGAGATATTCCGTACCGCTGTAACGCAAACGCTTCTGATCTTCAATCAGTTTGCCTGTCTGAATGCAAAGCAGCGCATCGTGGGCATCCACGTCATGACAAGAGACAAAGTGCGAATCATTGGTAGCGACGACTTTGATCCCAAGTTCGCGACCGATTTTGACAATTTCCACATTCACAACCCGATCTTCGGGATAGCCGTGATCTTGAATTTCCAAATAATAATCTTCGCCAAATTGCTCTTTATACCAAGTGGCGACTTCTCTAGCAATGTCAGGATGTCCTTGTAAAATCGCCTGTGGCACTTCTCCCGCCAAACAACCCGAGGTGACGATTAAGCCTTCTTTATACTGGGCTAAAACATCTTTATTGATGCAGGGACGCGCAAAGATGCCCTTGCCTTGAAATCCTTTGAGATGCGAAATCGAAGTTAGTTTAACCAGATTCTTATAACCAATCGTGTTTTTGGCAAGTACGACTTGGTGATATTTACGCTTTTTCTCCTGCTTGGTATAGTCGCCATTCAGAAGGTACATCTCATTCCCGATGATCGGTTTGATGCCTTTATTGCGGCAAGTTTTTATCAGCTCGATCGCCCCATACATCACTCCATGATCGGTCAAAGCGATCGCTTCCATGCCCAAAGCCACGGCTTGATCGATCAGGTTAGGCAATTGACTCGCCCCATCCAACAAGCTGTATTCACTGTGAACATGGAGACCAACAAATGACGACATAACAAACCCTTTAGCAACGATAGAATTTAGAGAGAATTTAGCTGTTAGCTGTACGTGCGATTCCTTTAGCTTAGATTCGATCGGTGTCGATCCCCATCGCTTTGAGCATTTCCGCAAGCCGTTGGGCTTTTTGTTCTGCTTGTTGTTTTTCTAGATTAGCTCGATCGGCGATTGCTTCTGCCTGTTGTTTGGCAAGACGTTCTTGAGCCGCGATCGCTTCGGCTTGTTGCTGTGCCTGTTCGGCCTGCTTTTGGGCTAATTCGGCTTGGATAGCGATCGCCTCAGCCTGCTGTTGAGCCAACTCAGCTTGTAACCGAGCTTTCATCTCAAAAACAGCTCTTTCATCGCCTGTCAAAAGCAAATTCCCGTCTGCATCCCAGAAACGCAACCAAGGCACAGGAGGTTGTTCCTTACTAGGCAAGATACCAAGCTCAACTCCCATCGGAGCGATCGGATAATGACCGCGTTCGTTAGGCTGCAACTTCTCATACCGTCCATCAACTAGATGATAAACCTCAACTGAAGCTTTCCTCACCTCATAAATTGCATAAAAAGGGATGCAAATTGCTTGTTCGTAAACCCAGAACTTCCCAACTTTCTTTTTCTTCCCTGTATTTACGTCAATCTCATCATTATCTGGAGGAGGTGAAGCATCTCTTTCTTCAGCTCCATTGCCAGAGACAAACTCAATCGCAATCAGAGGAATAACTTCCTCTTTCCACATTACATAGGAACGGCGATACTCTCCGTTCAGAAGTGGAGGGACATTCGGCACATAAAACCAGTCTGGAGCTTCTGCACCCTTTTCAGGTGGCTCGGTCAAAGTCCAGTAAATACCACTATCCTGTCCAATACAGTAACGCCCATCAGGATGCAGCTTTTGTAAGATTGGCTCGATGGAACTTGTTAAAACAAGACTTTGTGGGTGTTCCTGAAAATTCTTCACAAAGGTTCCATCAGATTCTGGTAATTGCGTATGATCGGGTAGGTTAGTTTTGGATGTGTCAACAAGAGATGATGCTGGAGTGGTTGGCAACACAAGTGTTTGAATGGTTTCCATAGTAACTCCAAGAGATACAATGGCTTAACTTTAACATAACGAGCATAAGCTTTGACCTTCCCTCGTCGGCTTGACTTTGAGGGCTATAAAGAGCTAATCGCTAATAGCTAGGTACTAGTAGCTATCCATAAACACGCCCCAACTCCACAGAACCCTTTGCGCCCGTAACGCTCGGTAAATTACCCAATCGCTTTTGCAATTTTAAATAGCCCAGCACTGCAAAGGCGATCGCTTCTTTAAAATCAGCATTGACCCCCGCATCATCGGTACTCATCACCTCGGCAGGCGCAAGCAGATCGCGCAGACGCTCGACCAGATAGCGATTGCGGCAACCACCCCCACAGAGCAAAACCCGATCGGGAAACTTCGGTAAAAATTGACGATAGCTCAAGGCGATCGCTCTGGCTGTAAATTCTGTCAGGGTTGCTAAAATGTCATAGTTTGAAAGTTGGGCTTGCTGGCACTGTTCTAGACATTGCTCCAGATAGCTGGGGCTAAATAGTTCGCGCCCTGTGGATTTTGGCGGCGGCGTATGAAAAAATTCTTGTTGCAACCATGACTCAATCAAGGGCAAGTAAAAATTGCCTTGGCTCGCTAGTTGCCCGCTATCATCAAAGGGCAGGTTGAAGAGTTTCTGGGTTGCCATATCGATCAAGACATTGCCTGGGGCATTGTCGAACCCAAACACGAGATCCTGTGCCCCCGACGCTGGCAAATAGCAGACATTGCTGATGCCCCCAATATTTTGACAAGCACGATTTTGGGTGGCATGGGTGAGCAAAAGCCAATCGAGCATGGGGACTAACGGTGCAGCATGACCGCCTCTCTCGATATCCGCCACCCGAAAATCACTGATGGTTTTTATGCCCGTCAATTCGGCAATTACCGCACCGCGCCCCAATTGCACCGAATAGCCTAGAGTCGTCTTCCCACTTGCCTCAATTCCTAGCGGTGGTCGGTGAAACACGGTTTGCCCGTGCGAACCAATGAAATTTGGTTTGCGGCGGGACGCATCCGCTAAGGAATCGCTAGGCTGTGGATTTTGCTCGATTATGGCGATCGCTGCCTGCGCAAAAGCCGCCGCAATCCTGTCATCTAATTCGCAAAACTGCGCGATCGCTCTGGGTTCCCCCGCACAGACTGCCAAAATCTCCGCCCTCAAATTCGGATCGTAGTTGAAGGTATGCCCCGCAATCAGACGAGCTTGCAGCTTTTCATCCTGCTCCGTAATTTCGACTAAAGCCGCGTCAATGCCATCTACCGATGTACCACTGATTAAGCCAACCGCCAGCACTGAATTTTGCCTGTTTTTATTCATAAGAAAACTTGAGTAGTATGATTTTTGGGCAGAGTTGGACAGTCGAGATGCATGAAAAACTCCTGAAGTGCTTAAATCAAATTTACCCCCTCACTCTTAAGCAGCAAGAGGAAATATGCAATCTGTTTGAGTTTCAAGATTTGCCCAAAGACACCATTTTACTTAAATGTGGTGAGATCTGTAATCATACTCATTTTATTGTAGAAGGAGCAGCAAGGTCTTCTTATACAAAAGAGGGGAAAGAGTTTGTAACATGGTTAGGATTTGAAGGAGAATTTGTGCATTCGGCACACAGCTTCCTTTTGCGTGTTCCCAGTTTAGAAAGCATAATACTCACCTCAGATAGTAAGTTACTCTCGCTTAGCTATGCAAATCTACAATTGCTCTATGAGAAAGACCTAATTTGGAATAAGGTTGGAAGATTACTTTATGAGATGCACTACATCACACTTCAATCGAGATTGAATTCTCACTTATTTATGAGTGCAGCAGAACGCTACGATCAAATATCAGTAAGACATCCTAATATTTTAGATAGAGTGAAACTTGTACATTTAGCATCCTATCTGGGCATGACCCCTGAAACGCTTAGTCGTCTTCGTGCAAAAGAGGGAAAAAGACGACGCATGAACGAGAAGCGTCATTAAAAAACATTTAAAAAGTCTTGATAAATATCAATTCTTGATATAAGTCAAGAAATACCCCTTTACTTCCCTTGGATTAGTAATCTAGGATGGATTAAAGGAGTTTAAACAGCAGCGGTATTCAAATGAGAAAAGTATAGTGGAAACTTTGCTATAGAAAGCTTTAACCCCATGTCTCTTGCTTGTTTTAAAGTGAAGACTGCTTGCTATATCTATGAGCATTGTGATTCCCTTCAGGATGCGTCTTGCCACAAATTTAGAATCTAGCTTGATGCCTTTGAATAGATTTATTCCCTTCTACCAACGTTGCCCAAGTATTTAGTTCTTTCCAGTTGAGGGGCTAATTTAATGAAAATCAAGAATTTGTATATGTTTTTAGGTTTCATGATATTTCTGATTGCTTTATCTGGGATTAGCTGGTGGAGAATTTATCTCTATCCTAAACAGACGTTATTTCAGATAAATAAGATCGCAGAAAATTTTCGTTCAATGGAAAGTATCTTTCCTAGTAAATCGATTGTTCGTTCATCTAAGCCTTACAAACTGAAAGAGAACATTCGCGAACTAAATATCTCCTATAAATTTGGAGGGGAAAATCATGAGATGGCTGAGATCTTAGATCGAACTTCCACCACTGGAATTTTGGTGCTAAAAAATGATGTGATTGTCTATGAGAAATATTTTCGTGGTAATTCTGCCAATGCTCGAAATACCTCTTGGTCGATGGCAAAATCATTTATGTCTGCTCTTGTTGGAATTTCGATCGCTGAGGGAAAAATCAATAGTGTCAACGATCCAATTACTAAATATGTTCCCGAATTAATTAACTCAGGCTATAACAATGTTCCTATCAAGCATATCCTCCAAATGTCTTCAGGAGTTCGCTTTGACGAAGGCTATTCCAACCCAAAATCTGATATCAATGAGATTCTACCTAAGCTGTTTCTCTATGCTCGTCCCATGGATCGAATCATTTCTGATTTCCCCTCAGAAGGAGCTTCTGGTAAAAAATTCCATTATATGAGTTTGGATTCTCATGTGTTGGGATTGCTTCTCAGGCGTACAACAGGCAGAAGTATTGCCGATTACTTTCAGGAAAAACTATGGCAACCTCTTGGGGCGGAATCTGATGCATCATGGTTGACAGATCTTTATGGAACTGAAATTACTTTTTGCTGTCTAAATGCTACGCTTCGAGACTACGCAAAATTTGGACTACTCTATCTACATAACGGTAAGCTTAATAACACTCAAATTTTATCCGAGAACTGGGTCAAAGAATCTACCATTCCCGATCGCCCAGATTTACAGGCTGGATTCACGGACGCGAAAGAATATTCTGGGTTTGGCTATCAATATCAATGGTGGATTCCACCTGATGCTGATGGAGATTTTGTTGCTATGGGGCATCGCGGACAATTTATCTATGTCAGCCCCAAGCATCAAGTGGTAATTGTCAAGACTAGTGCAGCAGGGAAATCTTTAACTGGCGAGATTAGATTGGAAACAATTGCACTCTTTCAGGCGATCGCTAGCGGAGTGTTTTAGATCTAAGCGATCGCCTGAATAGCCGATTGTCAAATGAATGTTACGTAGCTCAAAAGGAATAGATTTTATAAAGCCGCGATCGCAAATATGCCCAAACCAAGCAAAATATGAGCGTATACCCCTACTACATATACATTTCACATAGTTAAGTTTAGTTTTGTAAAGTTCTTGACGCTAATATAAACTGTAGGCGAAACTATCTACATAAAGTTCAAGCTCATAACAAGCATGGAAACTTTGGAATTTATCATTCACCCTGACGGCAGAGTTGAAGAACGCGTGACAGGCATCATTGGCTCCAGTTGTGCCGCAGTTACAGCGGCGATCGAGGCAAAGTTGGGCGTTGTCGCATCTCGCGAACTTACTTCCGAGAATTTTGCGCAAAAGCAGTTTCAAACGCAAACAACGACAACCTCTCAACTCAATCAGGTATCTGAGCCTTCTGAATCAGGCTTTAGTCAGTGGTAAATCATTTCAAAGTATGAGTCAAAGTAAGAACTTTTATTAAGATCGTCTAGATTTATTAAAAACCGAATTAACCAACTTAGTCGTCTAACTGAGGAAACCCCTATATGTCACATTTCAGCCAAGTTAAAACCCAAATTCGCACTCTTGAGCCCCTTCAAAAAGCACTGACCGATCTAGGTGTAAGCTGGAAATCTGGTGAATTACGTGGCTATCAGGGTGCAACCGCTACGGCTGAAGTCGTGATCGAGCAAGACAACGGCTATGATGTGGGCTTCCGTTGGAATGGCACAGAGTACGAACTGGTTGCGGATATGCAGTATTGGCAGCAACCTTGGACAGTCGAAAGCTTCTTAAGAAAAGTCACGCAAGGCTATGCCGTGCAAACCGTGATGACCGAATCAGAAAATCAAGGTTTTGCCCTCGCCGAACAACAAGTCAGAGAAGATGGCTCAGTTCGCCTCGTTTTGCAGCGTTGGAATGGCTAATCCTCAAACCGATATCTACACGGGTTTTGAGCCTGAATTAGGCGGCGATCTGCGTCATGAAGATGCGGATCGCTCTGGTTTTGAGCCAGAACTTGGCGGCGCGCTCCGTCAAAATGCCGTTTATGTCGATGAGGGTGTCTGTATTGGCTGCGGTCACTGCGCTCATACGGCTCGGAATACCTTCTTTTTAGAAGAAAGTTATGGCAGAGCGAGGGTAATTGCTCAAGATGGCGATGAAGAAGTAATTGTCCAAGAAGCGATCGATACTTGCCCTGTAGACTGTATCGCTTGGGTTAACTACACTGACTTAGCTGGCTTAGAAGCTGCCCGTAAAGAGCAGATTATCCAAAATCTTGGCATCATTGGTGACGGCTCCACTTTACGAGCTAGACATCGTAAGAGTCGTGAGATTAAAAGTGAAGGAGGGTTTCACAGTCATTCGTAGTATCTGGGCTCAACAATAAATCTAGTAAGAACTTGTCAATAGTATCAAAGAGAGAAAATCTGCCCAGTTTTTTTGTGACTGATTAATTCCAATCCTCCACGACAAAATACCAATCATCATTAATGCCGACGTATATCAATTGTAATCTTTCCAAACCAAAGTATATTTGACAGTATGAAAATTGCCCACTTCGCCATTGGTGTTGAGGCTCATCTACAGCTTTACTTGTTTCACTTCAACGATCTGTTGCTCTATAACCCATCTATCCCAATACCAAATCATCTCTGTTGACTTTTATCTCAAATCGCACACAATTCCAAATCCCAAAATCTGCGATCGCATTCCCAAAAATCTGTGGGAAGTTGCCAACCGCTAAACGTTATGATTCCTGTCTGGTATTACCACCAATGACCAGTCTGGGTTGAAGATTTTGGGTAAAACAGCTTGATATGCTTGCTCTGATAGCTCAAATGGCTCCCACGTATATTCAGGTATCCCTAAACTGCCGCCAGACCAACCTCTGAAAAGAAGAATATTGAGAATGTGTAGTGGTGGGAAAATAAGGTTCCCAATAAATTCAGCGTGTGAATGCATTGAGAACCTAAAACTGAGAATGTATGCGATCGCGTCGCAAGGAATGTCTGATATCTCTAAATCAAAACTTAGAAATATTCGATTCCTGATGAATTAGAACAGTACAGTCAGAGGTTGGAGAAGCAATGCACAGAAGGCGAAACCCAGCCATGCGTTGACCTTTGTTAAAGAACATATCAGGATTTCCACCTGACTCCTGTGCATCTCCTTCGATCACCCTGCCAGCACATGTGGAACAAGTACCCGCACGGCAGCTATAGGGGAGTGGGATACCTTCGGCTTCTGCTGCATCTAGAATAAACTCATCCTCATCCACTTCCAGCGTTTCATCAATTCCTTCCGCTTCACCAATTAATCGCACGTTATAAACTGCCATAGGTTTCTCAATGTTTGTTTATTATTGTGATTGTTTGTTTTTATGGTTCAGGGCTTGCGTAGAGAGTTAAACTCCATAGAGACAGCGAAACTCCATGCCTTAAAAAGATGGGGTTTCTTATGTTCTAGTAAGTTTTATAATGCTCGTGCGTAAGTCCTGATGATGAACATTGTTTAAGTAGATTTAGACTTTTTGGTATTTAGTTATACTTTTTTAATTAATTAAGCTTTCTCCAAACAGGCTTTTTAAGCGATCGCCAGCCCATCCTTCAAAAACACCATGCCACAAATTAATCCGATCACACTCCGAATGCAAGTCAATCGGCTAATCGAGCAGGGACAATCTATGTTTGCCTCGATCAAAGTGCAAGACTGGCTCAAAGAACGCGGGCATAATCCCAAAGAATACGAAATTTTATTTCACCCCAAAATGGCACCTGTGGGGTCAGGCGCGATCGCATTGGTAGAAATTGAGCTGCGACGAAAAGACGGAGAGCCTGTAGACACTTGGTTGCAAACAGAAGTAAATCGACACAGCTAGGTCAAGAATTAGGCTTGCAACTGTTCGATCTCAGTGGGAACTTTGACCTGTTGATGTTGGCGGGCATCGGTAATCAGCCAGTCTAGAGCAGCTGCTTGTAGATCGATGGTGGCACCCGTTTTATCAACGCAATAGCGACCAAACACCAGCTTATCGACAAGGCGTACATCCGACAGGCGAGAATATTCAAAAATCACACTACGCTCCACCGATGCACCACTGCAAACATGGCAGTTAGGCCCAATCATCGTCGGCCCAATAATTTTTGCCCCATCTTCAATGCGCGTCATCCCACCAATATAGACAGGGCCCTCAATTTCGACCTTATCCCAATTTACCGATACATTTAGCCCCGTAAAGATGCCAGGTTTTACCTCATGCCCTGGAACCTTAACATTCTTGATGCTTCCTGTTAGAACCCCTTGAATTGCTTGCCAGTAGTCAGGGACTTTTCCGATATCTACCCATTGAAAGTCCATCGCCTTTGCATAAAAAGGAGCGCCAGCCGCAACGAGCTTGGGGAATAACTCTCCCCCGATGTCAAACTCCGTACCCGAGGGAATATAGTCTAAAATTTCGGGCTCAAAGATATAAATTCCCGTGTTGATGTTGTTACTGAGTGCATCTTCTACACTGGGCTTTTCTTGGAATTGTAAAATCTTGCCATCATCATCGGTTACCACCACCCCATAGCTAGAAACCTCTTCTTTAGGGACAGTCTTCATCACAACTGTAGCAAGGGCTTTTTTCTGACGATGCCAGTTTACAACTTGGGTCAGATCCAAGTCGATCAGGGCATCTCCGCACATGACCACAAACGTACTGTCAAAAAATGGCGAAAAATCTTGGATCTTTTTAAGCCCACCAGCCGAGCCTAGGGCAGCACCAACGAGCTGACCGTCAACGATTTTGCCCTCAAAGGAGTAAGCCATCTGCACGCCAAATTTTTGACCGTCCCGAAAATAGTTTTCAATTTCTTCAGAAAGATGGCTGACATTCACCATAATTTGATCGAACCCATGCTGCCGTAGCAGTTCCACCAAAAACTCCATGACTGGCTTTTGCATGATTGGAATCATGGGTTTGGGCATAATGTTCGTAATCGGTCTGATTCTTGTACCTTTGCCCGCCGCCAAGATCATGGCTTTCATAGTTTTATCTCCTCTGCGATCAACACTTAATCTAGCTTACGTCCAGTCAGTTCTACAAAAATATCTTCTAGATTAGAAGCTCGAACCATCATACCGCGCTTGTCTGGTTGTTGCTCTAGGTAGGTATTGGCTTGCTCAAAATCAGGAAAAAATTTATAGCTCAATTTGCGATCGCGTTCGCTTTGGGTGACAACCAGTGCCATGCCATGTTTTTGCCGCAATGACTCTGGTGTGCCAATCTCGATCAGTTTACCTGCATCCATAATCCCAATGCGATCGCATAAAAATTCGGCTTCTTCCATATAGTGGGTGGTGAGCAAAATCGTCATGCCTTGAGACTTGAGATCGCGAACGATCTCCCACAGTCTGCGACGGGTTTGGGGGTCGAGTCCTACGGTGGGCTCGTCTAAAAACAAAATCTCAGGCTGGTGTAATAGGGCACGGGCAATCTGCAACCGCCGTTTCATACCGCCTGACAGATTTCTGACGGGCGTATCGCGGCGATCGTTCAGCTCGACATAATCTAAATATTGCCGAATCACGGCTTGGCGTTCGGGGTTGGGAATGTGGTGCAGTCTGCCGTGATATTCCATATTTTCCCAGACAGTCAGATCGGGATCGACACTGATTTGCTGAAGCACCACCCCGATATGACGCTTGACCTGCTGTGCTTGCTTGACTACATCATAGTCAGCGATCGCCACCCGTCCTTGACTCGGTGAGGTCAGCGTGGTCAACATCCTGATTGTCGTAGACTTACCCGCCCCATTGGGCCCTAGTAAACCAAACATTTCGCCTGAAGCGATCGCTAAAGACAAATCCTGCACCACGGGCACTTGGTTGTAGTACTTATAAACATGTTCGAGGAGTACTACAGGTTGATTCATGGTTGAGAGAGATTCAGGATTATGGTGTTGGGGAGTGTTAAGCGTAAAAATTTAAATACTGACACTGGCGCTGTTATATAAACTCATGGTTTTTTCGATGCCATCTTTGCCGATGCCTGTAACTACAGACTCAGTCAGTCGAAACAACTCGGGCAAGATCGGAGCCTCTTCAGCGGAAAACCCACTCAAGACATGGCTAATTGTGGATGAAGTGTGTTCTGGTTTGCCGCGACCGATGCCCAAACGCAAACGCGGGAATGCTTGGGTTCCTAGGTGGGAAATGATGGATTTCATGCCGTTATGCCCACCCGCTGAGCCCGATTGCCTCAGTCGAATTTTGCCCAGTGGCAGATCCATATCGTCATAAATGACCAAAACCGATGCAGGTTCGCATTTGTACCAATCGATCAGCGATCGCACCGATTGCCCCGAAGCATTCATAAAGGTTGTGGGCTTGAGCAAGCGAATTTTTCCACCTGTCAAGCCTCTGCCCTCACCAACAATGCCCTGAAATCGCTTTTCGGGGGCGAGTTTAATCCCCCAAGACTGGGCTAAGCGATCGACTGCCATAAAGCCAATATTATGCCGAGTGCGTTCGTACTCAGCCCCCGGATTTCCTAAGCCCACAATCAACGCGATCGGAGATGAGTCAGCCATGAATCGTTTGTCAATGAATCTTGCTTCAGAGTATTTAGATTAGGTTTCGATCGCTTCAGCGGCTTCTTTGACTGGTTCTTTTGCGGGTTCTTTCGTTTCTTCTTCGATAGTCTCTTCTTTAGCCTCGACTTTGGTCTGAGGGACAGCAGCAGTTGTTGCCACAGGTTTGGGCTGCTCTAGCAAGTCTGCCTCGCGCTTAAACTCTGACTCAAATTCGCGGGAAGCCTCTTGAAATCCTTTGATTGCTTTGCCCATACTTTTGCCGATTTCTGGCAATTTTTTAGGACCAAAGATCAGCAACGCCACGATCATAATCAAAATCATTTCGGGTAAGCCAATGCCAAAAATATTCATACTTCCTGAAATACTCCCTTAATAACTTTGTCAATACATTGTCCCAAACTTACAGCAAAGCCCCGCCATGCAGCAGGGCATTGTTAAAGCTGGTGTTTGTTCGCTATGACTGATTTGACTAATTAGCACTCATCCAAACAAAAAATGTGAGCTTTGCGATCTAGCCACCCCAGTTGAGATTCACGCCTTCAAGAATCAAGGAGGAATTGTACAACTGAAGAATAATCAACAAAAATACGAAAAACAGCCCCATGAATACCGCCATCAGGGATGTAGTTCCCCAACCACGGGCAACTTTACCATATTCGGCATTGAGTGGTCTGAGGATATCTCCTAGCCAAGTGCGTTGTGACATAGTGATTATTTAAAACAGCGATTGTTACGAAATAGTATAATTCTAATATTAAAGCACTTACTCAAGCACCAATTCAATTCATGGACAATGCAACTTCGATTTCTTTAACCATCGCCGTCTTTTTGGTTTGCTTAACGGGCTTATCCATCTATACAGCTTTTGGCCCTCCTAGCAAAAAACTGGGCGATCCTTACGAAGATCACGAAGATTAAGGCATTTTCCTAGCATGGCTATTGACTCCGACGACTTTAAGCTGACCTTTGCACCGCTAGATGTGTCAGAGGCTTATCAGGCTGCGGATACTGCCAGAAATGGGGCAGTGGTCTTGATGAGTGGTATGGTACGCGATCGCACCGATGGTAGAGCGGTTGATTATCTCGACTATCAAGCCTATGACGCGATGGCTTTTCGGGTCTTTGGGCAAATTGCCTTGGAGTGTCGGCAGTTATGCCCCGATCTCAGCCGTGTGGTGATTCACCATCGGTTGGGTAAATTGCGCGTGGGTGAAATTAGCGTGCTGATCGCTGTAGGTTCGCCCCACCGCGTCGAAGCCTTTACAGCTTGCCGTCATGCCATTGACAGCCTCAAACAAAACGCGCCGATCTGGAAAAAAGAATATTGGCTAGATGGCGATAGCACTTGGGTGAAGGGCATAAATGCCCAAATGCTTTGCCCTTGAGAACCAGCAATTCCATTTTTATTTGTTTGTAGAGGCAATTCATGAATTGCCTCTTTGTTGCTGGGCAGAGAAACTCTGAGCAGAGCAAAAAATTGCTCGTGAATCGTGCGTGATGGCTAGATAAATTCGCGTTGCTACTGCTGAATTGCTGGCTGTAGGTCTTTGAGCTTAGGACGCAGGATGTTCAGCGCGATCGCGCGGTGACTGATCTGGGCTTTGATATGACTGGGCATTTCCCCAAAGCTTTTGCCCTGTTCTGGGACAAAAAAAATCGGATCGTAGCCAAAGCCGTTATCGCCTTGAGGCGCGTGTAGAATTTCACCTTTGCAAACCCCGATCGCTTCCGCAACGATCTTGCCATCGGGTGTAGCTACAGCGATCGCGCAGACAAACTGAGCCTCCCGTTGAGAATTATCGTCAAGTTCTTGCAAAATGCGATTAATCCGATCGCTGTCACTGCTGCCATAACGCGCCGAAAATACGCCCGGGGCTCCTCCCAACGCCATTACCTCTAAGCCCGAATCATCGGCAAGCGCCCATTCCCCTGTGGCAATCGCGATTTGAGAGGCTTTGAGGTGGGCATTGGCTATAAATGTCTCGCCTGTTTCTTCAACGTCCAGTGCATCGGGCTTTGGCAGCAACTCAAATCCCAAGTCAGCCAAATATTCTCGAAATTCGGCGACTTTGCCATGATTACCGCTGGCGATAACTAGTTTTTTTAATTTTGTGGCTTCGATCGTCATAAATTTATGAATTCTATTTTTTAAAGGTAGGGCTAAGATCGTCTCGACCCTTTTAAAGTTTTTGTGTGGCTTTTGATTCTGCTTTTGATTCTATTGTCGGACAAACCCAAGCGATCGCTCTCTTAAAGGCAGCGATTAAATCCGATCGGATTGCTCCTGCCTATATTTTTACTGGAGCCAATGGCATTGGTCGCAGCCTTACAGCCTTGGCATTTGCCCAGACCCTGATACAGAATACAGGTTTACATCCTGCCTCGAACGCCCATAAATCTAGTCAAAGGGTCAGCGATCGCAACCATCCTGATGTTTTGTGGGTAGAGCCCACCTATCTCGACAAAGGTAAAATGCTGACGGCAAAAGAGGCAGAGGAGGCTGGTTTAAAGCGTCGGGCTTCTCCACAGGTGCGGCTAGAGCAAATTCGAGATATTACTGATTTTTTGAGTCATGCGCCTTTAGAGAGCAAGCGATCGGTGGTGATCGTTCAAGAGGCACAGACGATGGCAGAAGCTGCCGCCAATGGTTTACTCAAAACGCTGGAGGAACCTGGACGAGCTACGATTATTCTGATTGTCCCCGATGCCAGTGCGATTTTGCCGACGTTGGTTTCGCGCTGCCAACGCATTCCCTTTTATCGCCTCGATCGCGCCTCTTTGTTAGAGGTTCTCAGCAGGGTGGGATATGCCGATCTACGCGAACAAATTGTGGCGTTGGCGCAGGGTTCCCCTGGGGAAGCGATCGCGGCTTACGAACAATTCCAAGCAATTCCACCCGAGATTTTAGCCACAACGGAAAGTCTGCCTCCCGATGCCAAAACTGCGATGGCGATCGCCAAGCAAATTACCAAAGACCTCGATGTGGAGTCGCAACTATGGTTAATTGACTATCTGCAAAACCACTATTGGCGATCGCAAGGTCGTTCTCAAGTCGTGAAATCTCTAGAAGAAGCAAAACATTTATTGGCTGGTTACGTACAGCCGCGTCTGGTTTGGGAAGTGACGCTTTTACAAATGGCTGGCAAGCTACAAGGAATATAAATCATTTTAGCCATCTACCCAAAAACGCAAATTAGTGTGTTAGTATAAAATTATCAGCCAAATTAGTATGCTTGGGTAAATGAGAATTGTGAATCGACAGCCTTTAAATGTTGAACTGCTAACTCTTGATGATGGCACTCAAAAGATTGCTTGGGATGTCAAACAACTTCAAGCTCTATTTGGAATTTCCCATCAAGATACTTCTCACGATTCTAATTTGGTGTCAGTGGCTCCTACATCAGCCGTACCAACTATAGAGACAGTGATCGCTTTATTAGATGAGATGGGTTTCAAAGATTTGTACGAAGTGAGGTATCGAAAACAATACGCAACGATTATTCCTAGGACAAATGCGAAACGTCCAAAAGTAGCGCTCTATGTCGTGCAACAACAGTCAGATTTAGCTCTATCTATTCATGACAGAATATGGTTCGGGCATAGACTCCACCTATGTTGGGATGTTTATGAAGATGGATACGGTGCTTTGTATATTCCTATTGTTGAGATGTCAGAATTTGTAGGTAGATTTGATGCATTAGTTGGGGAAGAAGTTACTAGCTTCTTAAGTCTTGATGAACGAATTGCATGGCACATAGAAAGTGATAGTTTACTTGTTCTCCCCTATTCAAAGAACCTAGAGTATTGGCAAAAATTAATTAGAGACTTTGGAGAATTTATTCAAATCCCTAAATATCAAGATTCTCCAACTGTTGAGTACTTTCCTGTGATTAAAGATATGATTAAAGCAGATATCTGCTATGAAATAGATAGCGATCAGAGATTTCCTTCTACTGCTCGAATCTCTCTTTCCGATTATGAATCGCTAAAAAAACTCATTTTAGAGTTGAGAGAAAACATTGCATCATTTCTAACCTCTAACGGGGAAAAACCTCATCTCGACTTTGAACCAAAGTATGAAGATGTTCAAGATCGTATTGAAGCTCAAACGCATTCATTTTTTTTTAAAGAGGAAGAACCAAACGTAAACTCTGAGCAAAAATATGACGATATCCCATTCTAAATTAAACTAAAATGTGTTTAGCATCATGACAATAACAAGTTTAGTCAGTGACAATAATTCATTCCTTCCTCAAGGTCAGATTTGTTTGATGGAATTGATTGAGGGCGTTCTTCAAGATTACTCTCAATATCGACTGTTTCCTGAAGTATCTCTTGCAAGAACAGTTAAGGGCTTAGTCTTAGAATCAAACCTGAGTTGGGAATTGAAAAATTTCTTGAGAAGTTGTAGCTCGCTCGATATTCTGATTAGCCGCCATGAGGCTATGCATTCTATTCCCATCATATGTGTAGAACGTCAAAGCCCATATCATGATTTACCAGAGAGGCAAGAGGCAGATCGTAAAAAAGCTGCAATTTTAAAGCAAGCAGGATTGCCATTACTCTATGCCGATGAGCCATCAAAAGGATTTGTTCGTTTTTTCAGTGCGGAACAACCAAATCAGGTTCGTTGTGAGATCAATGTCTATAGGGGCATAGGACGTGACAACTTGCGTAAGTTTTTATTGTCATTTATAGAGCGTTGATAAATGATGTTTTTATGAGTTGTCGCATAATTCCAAAGGAAGCAGACTTCTCAATCTTATTAGGCTAAAATCAAATATGTCAGTCATAAATCAGCTTGTCAGTCAAATATTATGCATATCAGCAAAATAGGACGGCGCGGGCAGATTGCCATTCCCAGTAAAATTCGCCAAGAATTACACCTTCAAGAAGGCGATCGCTTGGCATTTGTGTGGAGAGACAACAAAGTCGTTTTACAACCGCTCAGACAGAGCTTGCGAGATTTGCGGGGAACTGTTTTGGTAGAGAAGCCACAAGACTTTGAAGCCATTCGAGCACTAGTGAACTTTTAGCCAGTCAAACAATTGCCCAAGCGTCAATTGCAGTTCGGAAGCAAAGTTGGGAACAGCTAGAACTTGCTCTGATTTGTCGATCGCGATCGGCTGCTGTTTCGGTTGGTAGATCATCACCAAACGTTCGGCGGGGTCGATCAACCAACCCATTTGAGAGCCGCGATCCAGACAGTACAAAAGATTAACCACGACTCGATTTACAGATTGGTCGGGACTGAGGATTTCGATCGCCCAATCAGGCGGCAAATTGAAACTATTAGCGATCGTACCGTCGGGGTGAGTAGGAATATTTCCCCAAGTAAACACGGCCACATCTGGCACTACAGAACGTCCTCCAAAAGTACAACGCAGCTCTGGTAAAGCAAGTGCAATTTTCTTGTCTTCCAGTACGGCATTAATTGCTGCGATCAACTTCTGCTGAAGGCGACTGTGTTCTCCTTGGGGCATAGCTTTTTGAATGATTTGACCGTCAATAAATTCACTGGCTGGTTTGGTTTCAGGCAGCTTGAGAAATTCTTCTAGAGCGATCGCTTTGCTAGGTGTCTGTACCATAGGTCAACTTTCCTCAATCGTTTTTGGCAAAAGATATAAAAAGCTCGGATAGATAAGGCTTTGACTGTTGCACTATCTTAATCTTTTTCTAGTACACCGTGGCGGAAATCCATGCACTATCGAGTAGCGATCATGAACATAGTGTCTGATGTCTGAAATTTTAAATAGTCGATTTACTTATGCCACGCTGTACTAGACATCTCCAGATTACTCAAATTTCTCATACCTGTTCCCAAAGAAGCAAATTTGTCAATCTTACTTTAGCTAAAATCAAATTATGTCACAGAAACACTTTAGGATTTCCTCGCTCTCATCTCATTCCCCCGATGCGATCGCTCGGATTCTGCAAGTCAATCAAAAAGCTAAAATGAAGCCAAATATTCTGATAGTGCTTTTGCGGCAATGCGATCGAAACCAATGCTTGGATCGGTTGCTACAACTGCTGTACCTGGTGGATAGTGTTCGGGGATATCGTCCACTGCAACCCAAGGTGAGTTTACGGCTTGATTTTGTCGAAGATACGCAAGAACTTCTTGATGTCGAAAGAATTGAATAACCGTGAGGTCTTCTAAAAATGGTGTGGCTCCCACAACCCGTTGAGCAATATCTGGTGAAAAGAGTGGAGGGATTACCTCAAAGGGAAAGACTTCGCGCCAAGATGAGGAAATAACAATGAGAATTTTGGGATAGCAACGAAGAACGTTTTCAAATTCCATACGACAAGTCGAATCAAATTTCGTCATGTCTACTTTTGGCATGGAAATATCGAACAGTCTATCAGGAATAAGAACTCCATCAATATCAAGGAAAATAAACATTCTCTACCTTGGCTGGGAGCAAATCGTTGATGTTAAACCACTTGCTGATTTATCTAATACCATTTTCAAAAGATAATGCGACGCATTATCTTTTGAAAGACCGCGCGGAGCGCGGAACTCAAATCTCGATCTGTTGCAAATCTAAGTGAAATTGGTATAAGTTGACGATCCTCTACCTCAACGGAAATCAAATCACGGAAAAGTCTTGCCCTATTAAACCAGAATCAGTCTGCAAGTAATATTAGAATCCTTGTTGAACTCTTGAACAACAACTATTTTCTGCTTAAATCCACCAACTTACTCACGCAATTTTAAAATTTGTTGAATGGTTTTGTGGAGTTTCTTTAGTTCTATTGGCTTCGCTAAATACTCGGTTGCTCCTGCCTCTAGACATTTCTCGCGATCGCCTACCATTGCCAATGCAGTGAGTGCCACAATCGGAACATCAGCTAATTCAGGAATCCGACGAATTTGAGCGATCGCTTCGATTCCATTAATTCCTGGCATTTGAATATCCATCAAAATTACACTTGGACGATGAGCGATCGCTAAATCAATTGCTTCTATGCCATTTTTAGCAGTAATTAACTCATAACCCTGATGGGTCAGGTAGACAGAGAAAATGTAGATATTTTCTTCATTGTCTTCTGCCAAAAGAATTAATGGTTTTGTTTCAGGAGTGTTGTCCACTAAAGATTGCAAGATTGCTTCAGGCTTTTCCTGTGACAAATCAGCTTCTATTTGAGAAGTTGATAAGAATGGAGGGATAATTTCTAGACTTGGCTCATAGGGTAAAGTTACTGTAAAACAACTACCCTCACCGAGTTTACTGGTAACATCGATCCGACCATTTTGGATCTCCAACAAGCGCTTTGCTAAAGCTAATCCTAAACCAGTGCCTTCATATTGACGATTGAGTTGGCTGTCAACTTGGAAAAAGGGTTGAAACAGTTTTTGGATATTCTCAGGGGAAATACCAATACCCGTATCGATCACTTGAAACTGAAGCCTACGATCGGACTCATTGACATCAACTGTCAGTGTCACTCGTCCCCCTGCGGGTGTAAATTTGATGGCATTGTTCAATAGGTTGATTAAAATTTGCAGCGTTCGCAATTTATCGATTTTAACGCTGTCTATATTTGACGTAATTCTCGACTCAAGCTGAATGTTTTTTTGCTCTGCGAGTTGCTGCACTAACCTGATACTAGAATCAATTAATTCAGGTATAGATGTTGCTCCGATTTGGATTTCTATCTTTCCAGACTCAATTCTAGCTAGATCGAGAATTTCTGTAATTAAACTCAGCAGGTGGTTGCCACTGTTTTCAATGTGAGAGAGCGCGTTTTGTTGTTTAGAATTTAATTCTCCATGAACATTGTCTAGCAATGTCTCAGAGATTCCCAGAATGGCATTGAGAGGCGTGCGCAACTCATGACTCATATTTGCGAGGAATTCACTTTTGGCTCGATTCGCAGCATCCGCAAGCGATCGCTGATGATTAGCTTCTGCGGTTATATGTTCCAACTCGGCTGTACGAATTTGTACTTGTTGCTCGAGGTTCGCATTGAGAATCTGTACCTGTTGCGACTTTTCGATTAACTGGGTTTTGGATTGTTTTAAAAGGAAAACTGTACGGTTTTTTTCTGTCAAGTTTGCCGATGCGGTCAGGGTTGTTAACACCATCACAGCAATAAAGCTTTGCAATAAGATCAGTGACTGATTAAAATCTGCTCTGGCAAAAGCTCCTACACCTCTAACCGTAGCTAAAATCGCGATCGCTGAGACAATAACCAGTAGATTTGTAGAGATAAAATATCCAAACCGAAAAGCGGACCAAACCAGACAGGGAATGAGCATAAATTCGATCGGGTAGCCCTTGCCAAAAGCAAGCATACCAATCGTCATAATCGCAGCTAAGAGCAAAAAAGCTTCAATAAATTGGCTAATGCTAGATCTAGTTGGTGGGTTTAATTTGTGAACATTTCCTGTTTTGATATTGCCCCAATGTTCGCGGACAAACTCTCCCCAACTTAGAAGTGCTGGTGTCACCACAAAAATTCCAGAAACGTTAGAGATCCACCAAGTTAGCCATACAACCAGATAAATTTGCCAAGGAACTTTGCCTCCCAAGCATAAAGCAGTCACGCCCACAGTCGCATTTACGATCGGGGCAACAAGTCCTGTAAGCACTAAGAACTTGCTAACATCTGGAAGTCGCTTTAAAGGATTGCGTTTGCCGATCGCTTTTCGTAATAAATAAGTCCCTAACCATGCTCCTACGGTTGTACCTATGGCGATCGCCAAGACCTGTAGGGTTGAAGAGATCGCCCCAAAAGTGCTACTAGCATTAAAAAAAGCCCAGATATTTGCCAAAAACGAACCAATCAAAACACCCGGCAGTAGCCAATATCCAAAAAGTAGGATCGCTGCCGCAGCAATCCCATCAGGAACCCACACAGGAGTAACATCTTGAGGGGTAGATGCTAGATGGCGTGAGATTTCAGCAGAGGCATAATATATCAAAGCAAGCGCAGCGATCGCGATCGATCTCTGCCATATCTTCAAGGGATGTAATTTATTGAGGAACGTACTTTGACTCATCTATTACAGCCTCATACCCTGATACATAATAGCTTCCCCCTAAAATTTTTGTGTTTTGCTGATGCTTAAACGCCGACGATCTCTTTTAGATCGTCGGCGTTTGTGTCCTTTACTTCTGGCTTAGTGACAGAATTGAGAAGATGTTCGAGAGTCATAGATTTTACCAATTGACCCGCAAGTACTTAAGAGCTTTTCAGTTACGTTGTCTCTCGATCTCAAAAAGCTGTATTGACCCAATTATAACTTTATATGAAAAATTTGATAAATTGCTGGTAGATTGACTGCCTAGTTCTTTACTAAAAATTCATTCTTCTCTTGCTTTTCTTGGAATTATCCAGCCAACACTCAACCCAAGAACTGTTTAACCTGTTCGGCGGTTTTTAG
Source organism: Tumidithrix helvetica PCC 7403 (assembly GCF_965232925.1). Lineage (NCBI taxonomy): Bacteria > Bacillati > Cyanobacteriota > Cyanophyceae > Pseudanabaenales > Pseudanabaenaceae > Tumidithrix > Tumidithrix helvetica. The sequence goes on along the minus strand of NZ_CBDDRA010000011.1, from coordinate 53,904 downwards.
TCCTTGTCTGACACAATCACCCATCGAGACACCCTCAATATAGTTACTACTCAGAAATACACCTGGTAGTTGTTGCAAGCCCTGGCGAATCACCTCTAAACGCTGAAGATGCCCGATCGCAAATTGAGGAATGGCTTTTTTCCAAATATGTACCGCTAAAACTTTAGGCTGGACGGTTGTATTGGGGCGCAAGATAATTTGGCGTAAGTCTTGATGCACTGCCTCTGCGATTTCTGATTCTGTTAAATTGGCAAGTTCGGGATCGGTCGTACCACCAATGAAATTTAATAACAAATGCCATCCCTCTGGCGCGCGCCCAGCAAATAAACTCGATGTCCAGATCGTGCCAAGGGTACGAATTCCCTGTTGTCGTGGAATTAAATTGCCAAACCCATTTAAGTCAGCAATTGTTTCTGTTTTGGGATAAGCAAGCACGGCACAGGCAACGGTGGGGTAAGGAATTTCACTTAATGCCTGACTAGCAGCAGGTTGCAGATCGCTGAGCAGCGCTCCAGTCACATAGGCAGGTGTAGCCAAAACTACCGTTCGGGCAGTAACGATTTCCTCGCCTGTAGGCGTGGCAAAGGTCGCGGTGTAAGTCTTAGAATCAGCATCATGCTCTAATTTCCGCAATTGCCATTGCAGTTTGACAGGAACTTGTAAGGATTGCAATTTTGCCGCGATCGCGCTGGGTAAAGCCTGTAACCCTTGCCGAAAAGAACCCAGTTCTCCCGATCTTGCTTTGGGAATATTGGGGTCAGGCTCGGGTTTGGTGGGCTGAGCTTTTTTGGCAGCAGATCGAGAGAGTATTGCCCCCGCCAACAAACCACCGTAGTTTTGCTCTAAAGCCGCAATTTTTTTAAAGGCGGCGGCAGCACTCAGTTGTTGCGGATCGCCCGCATACACCCCAGACACAAAGGGCCCAACCAACCGTTGCATTACCTCTTGTCCCAGTTGACGCTTAAAAAATTTCTCTACAGATTCTTCGCCCGCGATTGCAGGACGTACAAACCCCAAGGTACCGCGTAAAGCGCGTAACTTTCCCGCCAAACTCAACAAGCGCGTAGTAATTGCCAGCCCTGGATTCATCGGCACGGGATGCAATTTACCCCGCCAAAACACAAATCGCGGCAATTTGCGATCGGTCAAGAGTAGCTCGTCTTTTAAGCCGACAGCAACTGCCAACTTTAATAGCTCAGGCGTAGGAGCAAAACTGTTTGGTCCTTCTTCCCATAAAAAACCTTCTGGACTCTGCACGCTCACGATCGAGCCGCCCAGACGATCTTGTGCCTCTGTCACCAAGAGTTTTAGCGATTCCTTTTGGGATGCACCTACTGGCTGCGTAGCAAGCTCATGGGCAATGGTTAGACCACTAATACCAGCGCCTACGACTAGGACATCAAGGGTGACATCTGCTGAACTTATGGGTGAATCTTGGGGTGTATTTGGGTAAGTTACAGAATCCATGCGATCGTTATTTTTGAGGAGTTTTGATTCAGCAGGTTTCATCATACTGAAATCTTGCCCCTGCTGGACTTTAAGAAATTAGAAAGCTAAGTCTTAAAAAGGCTAAGTCTAAAAGGAATGTTGAAATAAGGCATTGAGATACACCTTTGCCGCACTGCGATAGCTACTGGATGACCCTGCGGTGTCACAGTTGCCATTTTGTAGCAAAAATAGGGACAAAGCAGCAGCAAACACCCGATCTTGATCCCATTCGGGATGCGATTCTAAGTAATTTGTTAATGTCGCATGTAATTCTTCGGGAATCTCTGCCAGGATGCTGACGGTCGTATTCATGGTTGACCTCTTAAATCTTTTAATTTCTTGAACAAGCTGAGTAGATATTTTTGTCAAAGCAAATCAAGCCCTACAAGTGGATTGCATTTGCCCCACTAAGAGCGTTTACCTGTCGATGCGTTTGATGAGTGGCAGTAATTTTTTGGTTGTGGGCTTTCATTCTGTGACCAAACCTATGCCTTGTCAACGTAACCAGATCGCAAAACTTAGGAAGGTTTTAGGGGGCTTGACATCAAAGAATGGGGATTTTCTTGAATTTTTTGTTACATTACTTTATATCAGACTTGGGATTTGCGATTTCCCCAGGCTTAGCGATCGCAAATTGCTAAAGGCTATGCCCAGACTATTCACGACCATTTAAAAAATAAAAAGTCCTGTGGAAAACTCCAGAATATCTGTGGAAAACCCCAGAATATCTGTGGAAAGCCCTGTGGAAAACTTTTTATGCATTTCATACAAAAATAAATATTTTGTCTCGAAAAAATGTCAAGGCTTTCTAACTTTCCTGAACAGCACCAAAGATATGAATTCCTCGATCGCCATCCCAAAGCTTTCCCCAGCATACGATCCAAAGAATTTCCATAAAATCTCCAGCGATCTGCTATGATTTTAGGCTGCTTATCCCCTGCCCTGTGGTAGCCTAGATAAGCAGCGAAATATTCTCAGATTTCATCTCACTAAACTTTCCACCTAATTTCTAAGGTCATGCCAAAACCCAATATTCACCCCACCTGGTATCCCGAAGCCAAAGTTGTCTGTAACGGCGAAGTTGTCGCAACGGTTGGTTCTACAAAGCCCGAACTCAACGTTGATGTTTGGTCTGGCAATCATCCCTTTTACACGGGCAACCAAAAGATTATCGACACCGAGGGTCGCGTAGAACGCTTTTTGCGCAAGTATGGCATGTTTGAAGAAGCCGCACCCGCAGTTAGTGCAGACAAGACAGAAACAAAGGCTGAGCCTGTGTTTGTCAAGCCCGCACCAGAAGCAAAACCAGCCGCAAAATCTGGTAAGGGCAAAAAGTCAAAGTAGCGAACAGCTCAGTGCGAGTTTTTATTGAAATTTTTCACTGGATCTTTTTGCTAGATCTTTGTCTAGATCGTGCAAGTTTGAGTTGAGAAATTCAACTTTTCCAAGCACCTAGACAAGCATTTAGCCTTTGACTTCATAGCTGTGTACCGATATGCCTGCGCCTTACTTACTCGAAAAGCTTAAATCTGTAGAACAAACCTTTCACGAGCTGACCCGTCGAATGGCCGATCCTGACGTGGCAACGGATCCGACTGAGTTTCAGCGTATTGCCAAGGCACGCTCTTCACTCGAAGAAACCGTAAATACCTATGAAGCTTGGCACAAAACCCAAGCAGATTGGCAAGAAGCACAACTGATTCTCAAGGAATCCCACGATGAAGAGTTAAAAGAGATGGCATCTCTAGAAGTTCAAGAACTTGCAGAGAAGTTGCAGCACCTAGAAGAAAGAATGACAATCTTGTTATTGCCCCAAGATCCGAATGATGAAAGAAACATCATGTTGGAAATTCGGGCAGGAACTGGTGGTGATGAGGCGAGTATATGGGCAGCCGATTTGGTACGCCTCTATACCCGCTATGCCGAACGACAGGGTTGGCGCGTCAAGCTGATTAGCGAATCTCTGGCGGATTTGGGCGGCTTTAAAGAGGCTGTGATGGAGATTCAGGGCGATCGCGTCTATAGTAAGCTCAAATTTGAGTCTGGCGTGCATCGGGTGCAGCGCGTACCTGCTACAGAAGCTTCGGGTCGAGTGCATACCTCAACTGCCACAGTAGCGGTTATGCCTGAGGTCGATGCCGTAGAAGTGCATATTGACCCCAAAGACATTGAGATGTCTACGGCGCGGTCGGGTGGTGCTGGCGGTCAGAATGTCAACAAGGTGGAAACGGCAGCCGATCTATTTCACAAACCAACGGGCATTAGAATTTTTTGCACCGAAGAGCGATCGCAGCGTCAAAACAAAGAGCGTGCCATGCAAATCTTGCGGGCAAAACTCTATGAAATCAAATTGCGCGAGCAGCAAGACGAGGTGACTTCGATGCGCCGATCGCAGGTTGGTACGGGTTCGCGATCGGAAAAAATTCGCACCTACAACTACAAAGATAGCCGAGTAACCGATCACCGCCTCGGGCAAAACTTTGGGCTCCAGCAATCTTTAGAAGGCGATATTGAAGACATTATTCAAACCTGTATTTCCCGCGATCAGCAGGAAAGGTTACAGGAGTTAGCGACTTCGAGCGGTCAAACCGTTGCTTCTTAGAGCTTGGCATTTTACGGTTGCCCTTTACAATTTTTATGAAGATTCTCACCTAAAATTCGTACCGAAAGTTTGCAAATGTTGAGTTAGGAATGTCAGGAGCGACAAGTAGATATATTCTAGTTTTGGGTCTAGTTTTGGGCAAAGTCAAAACATTCGAGCCTATGCAATCATGACTATGTAATCACGCGCCGATCGCCATGCAACTTAGGCAGGGAAATACACCTTCTAGCTACCACCCTAATTCTCTGCACGACTTGATTAGGAGCGCGATCGCGAAGGCAAAAAACCTAGATCGTCCTGTTCTACTGAGCTATTCTCAAACTTGGCTCCCAGGCGATCCACTCTTGTTTTTGGCTACCCATGCCCAGCCGACTCAGCCCCAGTTTTACTGGGAGCAGCCCAGCAAAGATTGGAGCGTGGCGGCAGCAGGCTCCGTGGTATCCCTATCAATCTCTAATCCAATTCTCTGCGAGTCTCGGTTTGAGCAGGCTAAACGGTTTTCCACATCCCTGCTGGCGGATGCTGTGGTTGGTAATGCCGCTGACCTCGAAGGTTTGGGCTTAGATGCAAATTTGGTAGCGAGTCCCTATGTTTTGGGCGGTTTTGCTTTTCATGAAGCGATCGCGGGCTTTCAGCAAGATAATTGGCATAGCGATCGAGCCACCCGCAATGGTGAAAAAATTTGGCATGGATTCCCGCCTGTGATGTGGTTTGTGCCGCGTTGGATCCTGCATCGCACGGGTGGGCGATCGATCGTGACGGTTCATGCCTACATTCAACCCCAAGATCTATGGGAAGCGATCGCTTCCAGTTTGGCAACCACTCTCATGGAACTGCGCCATAGTTCTCAAGAAAATTCTCAAGATCGGGCTCAAGGAAATTCCCAGAATGCTTTTATAGAACATACCCCTTTCCCTTTCTCTGCGCCTACTTCCCTTCGCACGGAGGAAGTGCTGGGGATTCAATCTTGGTCGGGCATTGTCGAGCAAGCCCTAGACTTAATTCAACAGCAAAAACTCGATAAAGTCGTACTAGCGCGTGCTTTAGATGTCTCTGCCGATCGCGCGTTCAATCCTTTTGCTGTGCTGCATAAACTACGTTGCGACTATCCAGAGTGCGTCTCTTTTCTGGTTAATTGTGGCTCGGACGATACTTTCTTAGGGGCAACGCCTGAGCTGCTGTTGCAGGTGAAAAGCCATGCTAATTATTTAGGGCTACGCAGTAATGCCGTAGCGGGTTCCATTCAGCGTGGCAAAACAGAAGCGGAAGATCGAATCCTTTCCGATCGCTTGCTCAATAGCCAAAAAGATATTAACGAGCACAAAATCGTAATTCATTCCATTTGCGATCGCCTGCAAAGTATGGGAGCGCAGCTAGATAAATTAGCGCCTACGCAGTTACTCAGACTATCCAACGTTCAGCATCTCTACACGCCAATCACAGCGAAATTGCCCAATGCTGACTGGTCGGACACCTTTGATGTCTTGGCAAAACTACACCCCACGGCAGCAGTGGGAGGGGAACCGAGAGATCGAGCCGTTCAGTTAATGCAGCAATGGGAAGCCTGCGATCGCGGTTGGTATGCTGCGCCGATCGGTTGGCTCAATGGAAATGGGGAAGGAGCTTTTGCCGTGGGAATTCGCTCTGGTTATATCTGTGGCGATCGGGCGAGAATCTTTGCAGGCGCAGGGATCGTGGCAAATTCACAAGTAACCACAGAGCAAAGCGAAACCACGATTAAATTTGCGGCTTTATTGAAAGCATTAGGCGTAACATAGAGGTAGCCAATCGACCTCGCCCAAAACACAGGAATAACCCAAAAAGAATGCATCGTATTGCTGCTATACCAGGCGGATGGACGCCCGATCGCGAAGGAGTTGTCTTTGTCGAACAAACTCCCGCACCGATTGTGATTTTGACGGCTGCGGATACCGATACCCAGACCCTCGCGATCGCTACCCAAACGCTTCCCTCCGATTTTCCGCAGGTACGGGTAGCGAACCTGTTAAATCTACAGCAAGAGCTGACGATTGACACCTACGCCGAGACGGTTTTGGCACAGGCTCAAGTGATTGTCCTGCGATTACTGGGCGGGCGCAGTTATTGGTCCTATGGGCTAGAGGTGTGCAAGTCGCTGACGAGCGATCGCAACGAGATTAAATTAATTGTTCTACCGGGGGATGATGGCTTCGATCCCGATTTGGTGAGTCATTCCAATGTGCCACTGGGCATCGTCGATCGGGTTTGGCGATATTTTTTAAATGGGGGTGTCGAAAATGCGATCGCGGCATTGCAATTCCTCAGCGATGCTTATTTATATACAGCTTATCAACCGCACGAGCCCAAAGTAATTCCCAAAATTGGTCTGTATCGCTGCCAACGTGCGGCTATCTGCGCGGCTATAGAGAATCAGCAGCAGACGAAGGGAGTCGTGGGAATCCTATTTTATCGAGCGCATTATTTGTCGGGAAATCTCAAGCCGATTTGTGCACTTTTTAAAGCCCTCAGCGATCGCGGTCTCAAACCGATTCCCGTTTTCGTCTATTCCATGCAAGATCCCGATCTAGATCGGCAATTACAGGAATACTTCTTAGATGCTGAAGGCAATAATGTCATTGATGTGTTGCTGAATACCACCAGTTTCTCCCTATCTAAACCGAATGCTGAAGATAAGGGAAATATTTGGCGATCGCTGAATGTACCAATTCTCCAAGTTATTCTCAGTAGCAGTACCGTGGAGCAATGGCAAGAGAATTCTCTGGGGCTCTCACCCCGCGATGTGGCGATGAATGTGGCTTTGCCTGAAGTGGATGGCAGAATTATTACCCGTGCTGTATCGTTTAAGTCAGTCTCCACAAGGGACTCAAAACTAGAGACAGATATCATCGTTTACGAACCGATTCAAGATCGGATTGATTTTGTTGCCGACCTCGCAGCCAATTGGGCGAAATTGAGACGGAAACCTGTCAGCGATCGCAAGGTGGCTCTAATTTTGGCAAACTATCCCACGCGGAACGGTCGCCTAGCCAATGGGGTGGGATTGGACACGCCTGCGAGTTGCATCCATATTCTCAAAGCGATGGCAAAGGAAGGCTATCAAGTCTCTAGCTTGCCACAGGATGGGGATGCATTGATCCGCCAACTCACCCAAGGGATTACCAACGATCTTGAGAGTCAATCATCGGTAAATGGTTCGCAGTTATCGGTGGTCAGTTCGCTCTCGCTAGCGGAATACATCGCGTTTTTTGATGGACTGCCCATAGAGGTGAGGGAACGAGTCGTTCGTCGTTGGGGTGAGCCTTCCACAATAAATTCTCACGCTATAGAAGAGAATCGCCATCAAGGGAATGATGCTTTCGCGATCGCGGGAATTCAATTTGGCAATGTGTTTGTAGGAATCCAACCCGCAAGGGGCTACGATCTCGACCCGAGTCTGAACTATCACGCTCCAGATTTGGAGCCGCCCCATGCTTATTTCGCCTTTTATGCTTGGTTGCGCAAGGTGTTTGAGGTCGATGTGATCGCGCATATTGGCAAACATGGCAATCTGGAATGGCTCCCAGGAAAAAGTCTGGCTTTGAGCGAAGATTGTTTCCCTGAAGCGGTGTTTGGGGCTTTACCCCATCTCTATCCCTTTATTGTCAACGATCCGGGGGAAGGAACGCAGGCAAAGCGGCGATCGCAGGCTGTGATCATCGATCATCTCACACCACCCATGACCCGTGCCGACACCTATGGCGGTTTGCAAAAGTTGGAACATTTGATCGATGAATATCACGAATCCCAAAGTCTAGATCCTAGTCGTAGCAAGCTGATTCAGCAAAAAATCTTAGAGTTGGTGGAACAGGAGAACTTGCAGCACGATCTGAAATCCGTAATCGGCGAACTGCTTACGGGAGAGTCTCCTACCAATCGAATGCTTGAAGCGCAGTATTTTAGTGAATTTGTTGCCCAAACCGACGGATACCTGTGCGAACTGAAAGAGGCACAAATTCGGGATGGGTTGCATATTTTCGGACAATGCCCTGAGGGCAGACAACTCCGCGATCTGATCGTGGCGATCGCGCGCAATCCTGCGGGAAATACTGTGAGCCAAGGCTTAGTACAGAGATTGGGAGTTACGCAAGCGATCGCCCAAAAATTCCATCTTGACTTCGATCCGCTCGCAGCCGAGCCAAGTCAACCTTTTATCGAACTTCCAGAAGCCTTAGTCAAATATTTGGATCGCCAAGATTCAGAATTCCCCAATACTCAAGCCAAATGCCACATTGTCGGAGATGCGATCGCGGCATTAGAGAACTATGCAACGGAATGGGTGGATCGCTATCTCAACCCCAGTCAGAATCATGCGGATTCCTTAGCAGATGAATTAGATACAGACAGCGAAGCACTTATTGCTTCCATTCACCAAGCCCTATTGCAAACCGATCGGGAAGTCATCAACTTTCTCAAAGGCTTACAAGGGGAATATGTCCCCAGTGGGGCAAGTGGTGCGCCAACGAGGGGCAGATTGGATGTCTTGCCAACGGGAAAGAACTTCTACTCCGTGGATATTCGCGCCATTCCTACAGAGACTGCTTGGGATGTGGGACGACGTAGTGCCGAACTGGTGGTAGAAGCCTATACCCAAGAACATGGTGACTATCCGCGATCGCTGGGATTGTCCGTATGGGGAACTTCCACAATGCGGACGGGTGGTGATGACATCGCCGAAGCCTTGGCACTAATTGGGGCGCAACCAGTATGGGATGGCGCGTCGAGGCGAGTAGTAGACTTTTGCATCATTCCCTTGAGCGTACTCGGTCGTCCGCGTGTAGATGTGACACTGAGAATTTCGGGCTTCTTTCGCGATGGATTCGCCAATTTGATTAGTCTCTTTGACCTAGCCGTGCAGATGGTAGCAGCACTGGACGAACCTGATGAAATGAATCCACTAAAAGCACAGGTGGCAAGAGATACAGAGATTTTGATCGAGCAAGGTGTAGACATCGAACAGGCAAAAGCCAAGGCTGGATATCGCGTGTTTGGTTCTAAGCCCGGTGCCTATGGCGCAGGTCTGCAAGGACTGATCGAAGGTCAAAACTGGGAAAGCGAACGCGATTTAGCCCAAGCCTATATGAACTGGAGTGGCTATGCCTATACAGGGTTTGGCAATGCCCATGCCGCACCCGAAGTTTTAGAGGAACGGCTAAAGCAATTACAGATCGTATTGCAAAATCAAGATAACCGCGAACACGATCTGCTCGATTCCGATGATTATTATCAATTTCAGGGGGGGATGACCGCTTCCGTGCGATCGCTGACAGGACAGAATCCTAAAATTTATTTTGGCGATCATTCTCGCCCTCAAAATCCCAAGGTGCGATCGCTTGCTTCGGAAATCGCCAGGGTGTATCGTTCCCGCGTGGTAAATCCCAAATGGATCGAGGGCATGATGCGCCACGGCTATAAGGGAGCCTTTGAGATGGCAGCTACCATCGATTATCTATTTGCCTATGATGCCACGACACAGGTGGTTCCCGACTTTATGTATGAGGGGGTTGCCAATGCCTATTTATTAGATGCGAAGGTACAGGAGTTTATTAAATCCAAGAATCCTTGGGCGTTGCGAGATATGGCAGAGCGACTGTTAGAAGCCAATCAGCGCGGACTTTGGCAGGATATCTCTGCTGACATGAAGCACCAACTGCGATCGTTGGTTTTAGAAGCCGAAGCCACGATTGAGAGCATGTAGATAGCGTTAAGTTCCTTCGATCTGAAGCTTATTTTCTAGCGCTTGCCCCGCAATAACTGCCATGCGAAGAGAATCACAAACAGCGGATTGTTGAGCAAATACCTACGCCAGAGGCGTTGTGGTTCTTGGGCAAAGCGATAGAGCCATTCTAGTCCAATGCGCATGATCCAGCGTGGGGCTTGCGATACCTGCCCGCTATGAAAATCAAAGGCTGCACCCACACCCACCATGACGGCATCTAATTTCCCCTGTGCCTGTGCCATCCAAAATTCTTGCTTCGGGCATCCCAAGGCTACGAAGACGACAGCCGCACCAGATTCTCTGATTAGCGTCAGTTCGGATTCAAAGACTTCTACATTCGCTTGGTAGGGAGGGGCATAGCTACCCGCGATCGCCAACTGCGAGAATTGTGCTTTTAAGTTCCGTTCTAATTTCTCTAGGGTTTCTGTTTTGCTGCCATAGAGATAAACCGATAAGCCTTCTTTTGCGGCGCGATTGCACCATGCCAACATCAAGTCTGGCCCATAGACCCTCGGCTGATTCCGCACGCCTAACAGCCGCAATCCCCATACCAGAGGCATCCCATCGGGTGTAACCAGAATGGCACGATTGACCACTTCGCGATAGGCTCGATCCCAAAAGGCAGTCATCACCACATGCACGTTTGCCGCCACAACATAGCAGGAGGTTTTGCTCTGCACTAGGCGCAAGATGCGATCGCAGGCATCTTCATAACTGGTTGCATGAACATCCACACCAATGATGGGGAGGGATTTGGAAGTCTGGTTAGGGGATGGTAGATTCAATTCCCTGATGGCATTTCATGAATGAACTTGATCACTCCTAGATGGTAGGGAGCTTTGCCTGAGATATCAATTTTTGCTTGCTCGATACTGAGGAACTTCCAAAAAGGATCTTGCTGCCTCAGATCGGCTGCTTTGGGATAAATGAGCTTGGCGAGTTCGTATACCATTTGCGGTTCGAGATTGCTGCGCACGACAAGGAAAGCAAACACAGAAATTGCGGAAGTTTCCTCTTGCTGCCAAGGATAGGTTTTTGCAGCAATGTAAACGGGAGCGTAGAGACTGAAACCCGCCTGTGTCTGTTCTAAGGGCACAAATTCATCATTCGAGAGAGATAGTAATTGCAGATTGTTACTGTCTTCGGGTGAAAGCTCTAACAGCAAAGGCACGCCCTTGGAAGCGGTAAAAAAAGCCGCATCCAATTCCCCACGATTCACTTTTTGAATCGATTCCCGCACATCCATAAATTGAATGTTTTGACTGGCTAGTTCAGCTTTTAAGCCCATCACAGAGTAAATCGCTTTGGCACTGACAGCGGTTCCCGATTCTTGAGGGCCAAAACTCACCCTTTTGCCTTGCAGATCTTTCAGACTTTGAATCCCCGATCGCTTGTTCGTAATAATGTGAATCACTTCATTGGTGACAGGGGCGAAGATACGAATTTTACCGATTACATTCGTGCCATTGGCGCGATCGGATTCTTCCTGTAATGCCGCTACATCCATTTGAATGAAGGCAAGATCCGCTTTGCCCTCGGCGATCGCTTGCAGATTTTGCAACGAACCCGCTGATTCTTTGACTCTCAGGTGTAAGCCCGATCGCTTCAGCAATTCGTTTAACTCGATCGCGGCTTTGTAGTAACTTCCCTGCTTGCTGCCTGTGAGTGTAATGAACTGGCGTTTGGGAATATTTTTGCCATGCACTGCTGGCGATGGAGAAAAGTCAAAGGACAACGATGGGGAAGCGATCGCCTCCCTTAGACCGACCGCCATCCCGCCCAGCACACCGCTAAACAGCAGTGCTGCCAGTCTCACACCCACCAGCAAGTCTTGCTTCATAAGTTCGCAACCTCAAAAATTTCCAGCTAGAGCATCGACACAACGTTCGCAGAGGTGGGGATGTTCGGTCGATTCACCAATGCGGGTGGAATAATTCCAACAACGCGGACATTTCTCCCCATCGGCATTGACAACGGCAATTCTCACACCCTCGGCATCATTGGTGTAGACCGCTTGCTCGGGCAAAGTATTAACCAATTCCACCTGTGATGCAATAAAGAGATAGCGCAGCTCCTTACCCAGAGACAGCAAATTAGAGCGCATCAGGGTATCTGTGACCTCTAACAGCACCTTTGCTTCTAGGGAAGAACCGATCGCTTTGGCATTCCGCGCTTGTTCCATCACCTTATTCACTTCCGTGCGAATATCCCGTAATGACTGCCATTTTGCCGCCAGTTGGGGATTGTTCCACTGCGCCTCGGTCTGAATCCAACCCGCTTGGAATACCGACTTGTGCGATACCGCATAGGGCATGTGCTGCCAGATATCCTCAGCGGTGTGACATAAAACAGGTGCGATCGCTTTGGCAATCGTCTCTAAGCATAAAGCCAAAACCGTTTGACAACTCCGACGGCGCGGCGAACTCGGCGCACTGATATAGAGGCGATCTTTGGCAATATCCAAATAGAAATTGGAAAGATCGACCGTACAGAAATTTTGAATGGTCTGAAAGAAGCGGAAGAACTGGAAGCTGTCAAAGGCAGCTGTGATTTCATGGACGACTTCACTGAGACGATGCAAAATGTAGCGATCGGCTTCGGTTAACTGGTCGAAGGGTACAGCATCTTTAGCAGGATCGAAATCGTTCAAATTGCTCAGCAAAAAACGCGCTGTATTCCGAATTTTGCGGGACACGTCTCCCATTTGGTTCAAAATTGTCTTGCCGACAGGAACATCACCGCTATAATCTACACTGGCTACCCAAAGTCGCAACACATCTGCACCATAGGCTGGCTCTTGTTTGAGATTCTTGCCGCCGTTAATTACAACCATCGGGTCAATACCATTTCCCTCCGACTTACTCATCTTGCGACCATTCTCATCAACGGTGAAGCCGTGTGTGAGTACCGTCTTGTAGGGAGCCTTGCCGTTGGTTGCCACACTCGTGAGCAGCGAAGATTGAAACCAGCCACGATGTTGGTCGGAGCCTTCTAAATACAGATCGGCAGGATAGCCCAATTCGTAGGGGACTAAACCACCACCCAATACTGCCGCCCAAGAGGAACCCGAATCAAACCAGACATCCATTGTGTCTGTACCTTTGCGATAGTTGGCGGCGCGATCTCGATATTCTGAGGGTAAAAGTTCTTCTACGCTCAGTTCCCACCAAGCATCGGAACCCCTTTCAGCAATAATGGTTTGAATGTGGGCGATCGTTTCGGGTGTGAGCAAAACTTCGCCCGTTTCGATATGATAAAAGGCTGGAATGGGAACGCCCCAACTGCGCTGCCGCGAGATACACCAGTCCGATCGCTCTTGCACCATCGAAGTAATGCGGTTTTTCCCCATTGCAGGAATCCATTTCACGCCCTCGATCGCTTCTAATGCTGCCTCGCGAAATCCTTCCACTGATGCAAACCACTGCTCTGTAGCTCTCACAATTACAGGCTTCTTCGTGCGCCAATCGTAGGGGTATTTATGAGCATAGGCTTCTTCTTTAATCAGAACTCCCTTTTCAGTTAAAGCTTCAATTACAGCGGTATTCCCTTCTTTGAGAACGTTCAAGCCTGCGAATTGTCCAGCCTCAGCGGTAAAGATCCCGTAGTCATCCACAGGTGAGAGAATGCTCAACCCATACTTATTCCCGATCGCAAAGTCATCTTGACCGTGACCGGGAGCCGTATGCACCAGACCCGTACCTGATTCGGCTGTGACGTGATCGCCGAGTAGGATTGGACTGTCGCGATCGAAGATGGGATGGGTCGCGATCGTATGTTCTAAAATTTCACCTGAGAAGCTTGCCAGTACCGTTAGGGTTTGCTCAAAGGTAACTGCAAGTTTGGCGACGAGTTCCGTAGCGACAATATAGTTTTGATCGCCATGTTCGCCACTACTGGTGACGATGCTGTAACTCAAATGGGGATTCGCACTAATTGCCAAATTGGCTGGAATCGTCCAAGGCGTTGTCGTCCAGATCAGGGCAGAGAGTGGGGCTTTGGTGAGTTCTTGATTGGCATTTAGAACGGCTTGGAGCGCATCACTGGGCTTTTTCACTGAGAAAGCCACATAGATACTTCGCGATGTATGGTTCTCAGGATATTCCAACTCAGCTTCAGCTAGGGCAGTTTGCGAACTCGGCGACCAATATACGGGTTTTAAACCGCGATAGATGTAGCCATTCAAAACCATTTTGGCAAACACAGAGATCTGAGCGGCTTCGTAGGCGGGCTTGAGCGTGTAATAGGCATTCTCATAGTCGCCCCAAATTCCCCAACGCTTAAATCCTGTGGTTTGGGCGGCGATCGTTTCTAGGGCAAAGTCTCTGGCGCGATGTCTGAGCTGAAGCGGTGTCAGGGTTTTGCGCTCTTCTGCCTTGATGTTTTGAATTACCTTTAACTCGATCGGCAAGCCGTGACAGTCCCAACCCAGCACATAACGGGCTTTGCGACCGCGCATGAGTTGATAGCGATTAATGATGTCTTTGAGAATTTTGTTGAGGGCATGACCCATGTGCAATACGCCATTGGCGTAGGGCGGCCCATCGTGCAGGATGAAGTTTTCACCCTGATTGTGGTTGGTGAGGTTGTCGTAAATGCCTTGCTCTTGCCAAAATTTCTGAATCTCTGGCTCTTTTTCGATCGCATTGGCACGCATCGAAAATTCTGTTTGCGGTAAATTTACAGTGTCCTTATACTCAGGGACTGTACTGGACTTATTGTCTGAAGTTTCGGTTGGCACAGAGTTCATTGTTAGATAACAGTTCGATCGCAATTATGTTACAGATATTCATATTATGCCGCAGACTGCGATCGGTTAAGTTAGATCTACTTTTCACCTGCTAGACTACATTATTCATGAGAATCGACGAAAACCCTCTAAAGTCTTGCTGAGAGAAGGATTTAGAGATTTATTAAAAATACAGACTATTTTTTTTGGGACGACACCAACAGCATTTCATAATTCAAGATAGAGGACTGTCTGCTTGTTTTGGGGTATTGGTGTGGCGATCAGGGGTCGTACAATCAGCTCTCGTAACAATGACTGTTTGCGCTAATATTTTAGAAAAACTGTTATTCGTTTGGCTTGAACCACTCGTAGCAAACAAGTTGAACATCCTCTTTATTAATAATATCTAAAATAGTTTCTTGATCTTCTTCTTCAAGCTCTTGTCCTAGCTGATTCTCGACAAAATACTCATCAAGTCGCTCCACTAAATTCACAAGATTCTTATCCTTCACAAACTCTTCCCAAATATTTTTGAGTTCTTTTTCATAGGTTCGCAATGTAACTGATTCGATAATCTTTAGAACTCTTTTCTTAGCCTCTAGATAAAATTCATCAGTTGCTAGGAAATTAATATTGGTCAATGCTTTATATATCTTTAGTAGCAAGGGTGAAAGTTTTGGTTTTACCCTTGCGCTAGATTGCTGCTTTTGAAAAGCTTCAACCAGATTATCTACAGCACCTTCTAATACAGTAAAAATAGAATTATCGAACTCTGCTGGCGGAAGATTTTCGGTTTTCGGATAGTCCATCTCTCTACACTGTATCATCTTGAAAATCTTCCGTTTTTGAGTCGTTATCTCTGCGCGATCTGTAATAATTGCACCATTGATTCTGGGATAGAAGTGCCAAACACTACGACCTTTAGCATTGAAAGCAAGGAATATACCATCAATACCATCCTTTCGCGTGCTATGAATTCCCATTGGGATTTCTCGGATATTCTCGATGTTTTTTTGCTGTAAAAACTCTGATAAAGGGAAACGCATTTCATCTAGTGAGATTAAGTCAGCTAGTTGTTCCAATTCTTCAAGAATTACGGCTTTTTCCGCATCGGTATTTGCTTTCTTTAGTTTGCGTAACTCTTCAATAGACCTATCTGAAATTGTTTCCCCTAGAACGCTGCCATCTAATCCAATTTCGCGATCAATGGTTGCAATTCGTTCCTGTAGACGTTTAACCAGACCTAACAGATTTTCTAGTCCTTCTTCGGGAAAGCAATTGTAGATAAACAGATTCTCAAATTCTGTGCCAAGGCGATCGATACGTCCAGCACGTTGGATCATCCGAACTGGATTCCAGTGAAGATCGTAATTGACTAGTACTCCAGCATCCTGTAAGTTTTGCCCTTCAGATAAGACATCAGTACAAATTAGAATATCAATTTGATTGTCAAAATATTTTTGTCTTTCCTCTGGGTCTTCACAGTTAGCTTTTGGAGCAAAGCGCTTGACTTTTTCTGCCCTTTGACTGCCTTTTGTCTTGCCTGTAATGATTTCAATGGTTGAATTGCCTATTGATTCCAACCATGTTTTATCTTTTATTAGCTCTTGACATAGGTAATCAGCCGTATCTCTAAAGTAGCTAAACACCAGTATTTTCTTTCCTTTTAAGTGCTGCTCCAGCAGAAGATCTTTAAAGGCTAACAACTTACGATCGCTATCTTTTCCTTGTGAGACGTTTTCTTGGATGATTTGAAGAGTTCCAAGAATGTCCCTCAATATCTTGGAATCTTCAGAGATTTTGGTCTGAAGTTGCTTAATGTCATATTCCTGTTTATTGACTTCTTCTAGTGAGTCCAAAATTTCTTGGATAGAAATATTTTCTTCTTCATCTTCCTCTGCGGCAAGAATCTTACGAAAGTTTTTGCCAGTCAAGAGTTTGTCCCTCTGCAAGCAATTATCGAACTGCGCTTGAAATAGCTCTTGTCGAGTAATACTGGCATTAAAAGCTACTAAAGAACTCTCTAAACGCTTTAGCCATAGGGACTTCATCAAAGCTGCCAGTGCTTCGTTCCGTTTGATCTCGGCTCTGTCTTGCTTGTCAGGCTTGCGTTTGAAGGCTCTGATATTGTAAGGAGCAAGATTTAAGCGATCGATCTTGTCGGCAATGCCAGCGTAAAGTCCTTGATAGGCATCTTCAAAGTTGTATGTGAAGTTCTCTAATTGACGTTTGGGAAAGTGGATCTCTTTCCCACCAATCAAGATTTGCTCTCCTGCTTTCTGCCGCTTGATCACGTCTAGGCGCGATCGCCTAACCATTGTTTGCATAAGCAATTCGGTAATTTCAATATTGCCATTATTCAGTTCTTTGAAGAAGCTTGTAAGATTGCCGATTCCCCACTCGCGATAATAAGTCGAAGTGTTGCGAGTCATCAGCATAACTTGATGATAAAGGTCATAAATGCTGTTATTGATAGGTGTTGCGGTCATTAGCACTATTTTTTTATGTCGTTTACCACTGCCAACCAATTTTTGAAGATTGACATAACGATTTGTGCCAGAGTTACGGAAGTTGTGTGACTCGTCTAGAACAATAATGTCGTGCTTGGTATAGCTCCTAATATCAAAATTTTTGCGCCCCATTTCTTCCTGCGACACAATGTCTGCCTTAATACCAAATTCATCAAGCTTTTTATTCCATAAGAGATCTCTTAACTGGGCAGGGCAAATTATGAGGGCACGAGGTACATATCCAGGTCGCCGTTCTTCTTGTAAGTAATGTTCGATCAACCGCATCCCAATATAGGTTTTGCCTAAACCCACAGCATCAGCGACCATACAAGCATTATGTTTATCAATCATTCTTACAGCTTGTTCAAAACCCTGCTGTTGAAAGTTAGCAAGTTCTAAAGTTGTGCGATCGCTCCTTTCGCTTGTGGTTTCCTCTTTAAACAGCTCGTATAAGGCTTTAATAAATACCTGATAAGGCGTGTAAGGTTTTCTGCCAAATTTTGAAGCTTCAAGCGTATCAATGAGTTTGGCTTTGTAGTCAATATCAACACTGGGATCGTTCCAAAATTTGCTAAACCAATTGGTTCTCAAATCATGGGAAATCGAATTTTGCTTGATTAGAACATTTAGTTCTGTATTTCCATCAAGTCCTGATGGTGTGAAGTTGCTGGAGCCAATAATGCAGTAGTCATTGAATATATAGGCTTTGGCGTGCAGAAATATAGCTTTGTCTACATTAACGCCATACAGCCTGACCTGAATTTGCTCTTGATTGAAATAGGCTATCAAACGCTCGATCTGTTGCTTGTTAGCTAGATTAAAATCACTGTTCTCTAGTTGCTGTTGCAGATCGCGGCAAAAAAAACGATTCAGATCGATATTGCCTTGTTCGGCTGGCAAGATAGTTGGATCTCGTCCAATTAGTAAGCGTAGATTTGTTAGCTGATTGATAGCTTCTTCAAGTCTAATCCATGCCTCAATCTGAAAGAGACCTGTGACAATATCAAGGTCAGTTTGACGCTGTTGCAGAACAAGTTCTTGTAGGGTAATTTCAAGTTTATGGCGATCGTTGTCGATGTAATCGGGTAATACCATTTAGGTTCTTTCCTTATTCTGTAAACTTTAAAAACGTATGGAAAAAGAGTAATGATCGTCACTCAACGGATATACTCTTTCAAAATAGAATTTCGGTTGGGATGGCGCAATTTGCGGAGAGCTTTGGCTTCGATTTGGCGAATGCGCTCGCGGGTGACATTAAAAATCTGCCCGATTTCTTCGAGCGTCTTCATGCGACCGTCATCCAGCCCGTAACGCAGACGCAAAACGTCGCGTTCTCTGGGGCTAAGCGTACCTAAAACGCTTTCTACATCTTCGCGCAGTATGCTCTTAGCAACTTGATCGTCAGGGGTTTCGTCGTCTGACTCGATTAAGTCACCCAAATAAGTGTCATCGCCAACAAGAATATCTAAGGAGGTTATTGTCAGAGTAGATTTGGTAATAAAGCGTAGCTTCTCGATCGTCATTTCCATGCGAGTTGCGATTTCTTCTTCAGTTGGCTTCTGTCCCATTTCTTGAGCAAGCAGCTTTGTGGTTTTGTTGATCCGCGAAATAGTTTCGTACAGGTGAACAGGTAGGCGAATCAAACGAGAATGATCGGCGATCGCCCGTGTAATTCCCTGCCGAATCCACCAAGTTGCATAGCTTGAGAATTTATAGCCTTTCTCATGGTCAAACTTTTCGGCGGCGCGAATTAGACCTAAGTTCCCTACTTGGATTAAATCTAAAAGCTCTAGACCTCGATTTATGTACTTCTTAGCGACCCACACAACTAACCGTAAATTTGACTTTACTAGCTTGTCTTTAGCACGTCTACCTGAATTCAAACGCTCGCGAAATTCCATTAGAGACAGTTCCATGTATGCCGCCCATTCCGACTCTTTGACATCATCAAGTGGGCAGTCGTGTTGATTGGCAATCTCATCGCGTTTTCGCTCAAGCTCTAGCAAGTCAGCAATTTTGCGTGCGAGTTCAATTTCTTCATCTCCTCTTAGCAAGCGAATACGACCTATTTCCCGCAAGTAGGCAGCAACACTATCTTCTGTATGATGACTTTTTTCCCCTGATTTAAATTGACGAGCTTTCTTGAACACTTCATACTGAACTCTAGAGATTTCTGGCTCAGCAGTTACCGCAATCATTTCTAACCAGTTACGGTCGCGGAATGTTGGATTATTACAATCAATTAGTAGGCTCTCGGTTGTAGTTTCTAATACTGATTGAGCATTCAAAGTGCTTTTGGGACTTAAAAACAAGAGTTGTTGATAGTTTGTAGTTGCCACTAAGAGATATTCAGCAGCAGGTCGCCTTAAGAGATTATCTGCGATCCTTCTCATGGTTTTTATTGCATCACATGCAGTTCTACAATCGGGTAATTCAAAAAACCAGACTTGCAATGGGCGATTATTTTTAGGCTTGTGCTCGGCAATTAAATGAACTGAACGAATGGCATTTACCAAACTAGGCGATTCTAGTTCGGTGACACTTAGCTCTTGAGTGTCCGAACGATAGCCAAGTTGTTGAAACAGCCTAGATAATTGTTGTGGATTATGAAGAGTTTGTAAATCCTCAAGAGAGATTCGATGATTGCTAGTGTTGAGTGCATTTGAAAATGTCATCTCAAATCTCCCATTTTCAACTTCTCGAATGTTTTCAATTCGTTGCCAAATAATTCGATATTTTCATTCAAACCATTTGCTGGCTGAGTCATTTAGGTAATTTCTTAATCTGTAAAATCAAGATAACTTATGTATTTCGCTCATGGTTTCTGGGTATGACGATATCTTGATTGGCACATAGGTGTAGACGATTTTTATAGTGGTACATCCCTAACACCAAGGTGAGCGTAAGTGAAGTATCCCGAATTATTCATCTGTCACTCTTTTGTTGAATTTTTATTCTCTCTTTGGTTTTCACGCATAATGCAGGCTAAATCCCCGACTGTTGTGGCAAACGTTTTAATCAAAAAAGTCGAGGATCGCTTCTGTGGCAGTGCCTTTAATAATTTATTCGGAATCTTGTGGTACGCCAAAATCATCTGCAAGAGCTTTCATCCCCAAGAGGACACGATCTGGATCGCCGATTCCTAAGGACGCAAAACAGGTTTCTTGATATTTGGGTTTGGCTTGAAAGTTCGCGATCGCCTTCCTTAAAGGTTCAATCACAGGATAAGCGCTTTCAGCTTTTTGAATTGCGGCTTGAGGCAGAGGAAAATGTTGGCATAGCATTGCCAGATCGATTAAGTCCCGTGATTCTACTGAAGTATCGAGCCAGCGATCGGCATTTGCTAAAAGCTTCTCAGCAAAACAGTCCACCAGACTCAAGCAGGCAACTGGTAGCCAGTCGTAATGACTGGGGGGCTCGAAAGTAATTCTCCCTTCGGCGACAATCTCAAACTTGATAATCGTTCCATCCACTTCCACAGGAAAGCGAATTCCATACTGATTACATTGAATTTCTCTTGGTAGTTTAATTTGCGTGCGATCTTGAAATAAAGCATCATATCCAAACTGATTCACAGCCTGACGCAAGCCTCTATATCCCTCACCAAAAGGACACATAAAATCAATGTCTTTACTTAGCCGATATTCGTTAAGCAAAAGGCTAATCAAAGTGCCACCGCCAAAATAAGCATGATGAGCTTCCAGATTTGCCACATTGAGCGATCCTAATATTTTAAAAATGCTTTGGTGGATGGGGCGCTCGAACATAGACCTATCTGAATTTGAATTCATTGCAACGCTTAACTCAGCGTTTAACCAAGATCCGTAAGATTTGGCTATTTTGGCGATAAATGCAAACTCTTCCGCAGTTGGGTGTCCTAGCACTCCCAAAAAACGCCAGTTACGTTCGTATAAGCGCAACATCTCCTCAGGGCTTAGCTTACGGGCTGTAGACTCTTGCCAACAAATTGCTGAGAGAAATGGTAAGTCACGCTTGCCTATGAGGTCTATCACATAAAATCCATTACAAGTTTTCCTGTAAGTCCACCACTCATCAGAATAAGCAATCATATCATTTCTATAATGAGAATTTTTCTGCTGTGACTTTATGGCACAATTCAAGCATTCAGATAAATCTAAGTTCTTGGGTGTATGGCGATGAAATATCTAACTTCTGTAGGCTTAGCAATGTTTGTCAGTGCAACGGCATTGGTAGGGTATGGCTGGCAAATGGGTGGTATTAGGGGAGGGCTATCAGAAGCGATCGCCGCCGAACCCTCGGAAGTGCAAGCTGAAGCCCAAAAACTAATCGGTCAGTGGGAGATCGGTGTAGCTGAGCAGAATTCTAGCAAAGGGATTTTGATTTTTGCACCCAATGGCAAACTCTATGTTGTCGATCTTAAGCAAAAAACAGCGATCGCAGGCGAATATCAGGTCATTAGTAACAACGGACAAATTTATCTAGATGTCATGCAGGGAAGCATCGGCTCTCGTGTAACTTTTTCGATTAACGATCGCGGTCAACTCGTTATTCCTCAACTTATAATTCCTTTGGGAATGCAATACACGAATGGGGGAATCGTGGGTACGCTATTTTTGCCAAATACACTTTTTCTGCCGCGAATCTCAAAGGAAGGTAAGCTTCCTGCTGATATTGAGATTACCGAGATTTCCTCTCCAGTTCACAGAGCCAAACAAGCTGAGGCAAGAACCTATGTGGGCTCGTTCAATCGAGGGCATCAAGCATTTTTTGTAGAAAAAAGTCATTTTACGGGCAAGCTTGATGAGTTAGGGATAGGCGTTAACCTTGAAACCACCAACTACAGCTATCAGGCTGTGGTTTTGGATGCTAAAAAAGGGGTCCAAACGATTGGGGTTGCCAAACAAGATGGACTAAAGTCCTACACTGGCTTGGTTTATACCATAATTGCTCCAGGCACAAGTGACTTGATACCCGTAGCCTTACTTTGTGAAAGTAAGAAGCCCACAAAAGCTAAGCCCCCTAGATTTAAGCTTGCCCCTGAGCCAACCTGCCCTGATGGCTATGTTCTCTATGGTGAGTAGCTTCCCCTAAGTGCAAAACATGCGCTCAAAAGTATCATTCCATTCATACAAATTTAAGCTTATTGATTGATATGTAGCGATGAAATATTTAACTTCTGTCGGATTAGCAATGTTGGTCAGCACAACGGCACTGGTAGGGTATGGTTGGCAAATGGGTGGTATTAGGGGAGGGCAATCTGAAGCGATCGCTGCCGAACCCTCAGAAGTGCAGGCGGAAGCTCAAAAACTAATTGGGCAGTGGGAGGTCAATGTAACTGGCGATGATTCAAATAAAAGGATTCTGATCTTTGCGCCTAATGGCAAGCTTTATCTCTTAGATCCTAAGCAAAAAACAGCGATCGCAGGCGAATATCAGGTCATTAGTAACAACGGACAAATTTATCTAGATGCCATGTATGGCAGTATTGGCTCTCGTGTAACTTTTTCGATTAGCGATCGCGGACAACTGATCGTTCCTCAACTCCTGATTCCTTTGGGAATGCAATACACAAATGGGGGGATCGTGGGCACGCTATTTTTGCCCAACACACTTTTTTTAACGCGCATTTCCAAGGAAGGTAACCTCCCTAGAGATATTGAGATTGTCAGTTCCACTTATCAGACCCATGCAGTAGGTCAAGCGGAAGCAAAAACTTACGTTGGTACAATGAATAAGGGAGAGCAAGCCTTTTTTCTCGAGAAATCATACTTTACAGGCAAACTAGATGCGTTAGGCATTGGCATTAAACCCGAAACCGAAAAATATAGCTATCAGATTGTGGTTCTAGATGCCAAGAAAGCGGTTCAAACCATTGGGCTTGCCAAAAAAGATGGGCTAATGTCTTACACAGGACTGGTTTATACCAAAACTGCACCAAGTTCTGGGGATGTTTACACCGTAGCTTTATTTTGCTCCAGTCAGAAGCCTACAAAAGTTAAGCCACCTAGATTTAAGCTTTCTCCTGAGCCAACCTGTCCTGATGGATATGAGCCATTGAACTAAATCTGAGCCCCCAAACAAAAGCGCTTCTACGTCGGTAGACAGCCAGTAGCGATCGCTACTGGCTGTGAAGGCCATGGTATTCTTGTATAACCACTGAGATTCCCCAACGCGATCGGCTTTGTCATGTCGAGATTGGCGGTATATTAACGATCCTAAATGATACCTGAGAGATTCTTTCTTCTGCATAGAATCGTAAGGGTAATTCATGAATTACCCCCACAGCAATTAAATAGGATTTCTATAGAATCGCTCGCAGTCAAAATGATTTGGGTTAATGCTCTTGACATGAATGTGATTAAATTTGGAGTAGCCTGTAGATGGTTAACATCCCAAATCCAGACTTAAGTAACCTCCTCTCAGAGAATCGTTCTATTCTGAATACGATTGCTTCCTGTTCCGTTTTTGAGGGGATCGATCTCCAAACGATCGAACGACTCTTGCCATACTTCAGAATTAAATCGATTAAGGAAGGAGAAGTCCTGATCGCTCCTGGACAAGAAAACCACTATTTATACTTGTTATTGCTCGGGAAATTACGGATTTATCTTGCTATCTTTGATGAATTGAACCCTAATAGTGAGATGTGGGGCATTATTTCTCCTGGTGAATGTATTGGAGAAATGTCAATTATCGAGAATAAGCCAGTTTCAGCCCGTGTTGTCGCTGATGGTGATTGTGAATTAATAGAAATTCAAGAGACAGTTTTTTGGGAACGCTTGGTTCCCATCCCAAGATTTGTGAAAAATCTGCTTCAGGGTCTATCCAGACGAATGCGGAAACATAATGAGATTGCGCTACAGAAACAGCTCGCTTCCGAGCAACTGCATAGAGACTTGAGGGCAGCGAGTAAAATCCAAGCCAATATTTTGCCTCAAATGCCATTATTCCCAAACCATCCCAAAGTTGATGTTTTTGCGAAAGTTATTCCAGCAAAGGAAGTTGGGGGAGATTTCTTTGACTGTCTAGCGCTAGACGAACGATATATTTACATTGCGGCTGGCGATGTTTCTGGCAAAGGAATTCCAGCAGCTCTATTTATGATTCGCGTGATTACCTTACTGCGTTTGATGATTTCAAGTTCTAATTCACTCGCCTCAAGCTTTACTTCGATCAATCAACATCTTTGCAAGCACAATAAAGATGATATGTTTGTAACCATGTTTGTGGGCATTTTTGATGTTGACTCTGGTAAGCTAATCTATGTCAATGGTGGGCATAATCAACCATTTCTGAGGAATGGAAGTCAATCTTTTGAACTTTTGAATGTGCCTCCAGGAATGTTGCTAGGTGTTTTTGAGGATGCTAGTTTTGGTCTGGCAGAATTGACCTTGCATCCAGAAGATACGCTGGTCATTTATACGGATGGAGTGACAGAAGCGGAAAATGAGAACAAGGAATTCTTCACAACGATGAGAACCGTTGAAGTTCTAAATACAGTTCCATCCCAAGCAACTTCTCAGAACGTTGTGGAAACCCTCGAAAAATCCGTGTTTAATTTCTCTGGTAACGTCTCCCAGTCAGATGATATTACGATCCTGTCTTTACGCTATCTTGGCTAAAAACGAGCAATTTTTAATGTAGTTATCGTCAGTTCGGGATAAGAAAATCTGAAACGCTATACATCCCAGGGATCCCCCCCACCCCCCCTTGAAAAAAGGGGGGAGAATTCACTTGTCCCCCTTTTTCAAGGGGGATGCCCGATAGGGCAGGGGGATCAAACCTCTCGGTTCCAGCAAGTCGGCTTGATTTGTTCCGAAATCCTTAACCCGAACTCAGGTTAGTTACCTCAATCGAATCTGTAGAGTGGGTATCTTGCTCGCTCTACAGATTCGCTATGGGGACAGGCCAACCAGTTAGCTAGTAGCTGTCATTACTATCTACGGTTCGCACAGAGAGTAGTCGGTTTGCTTGGTTGAGTCGGTCGGCGATCGCTTGCTGCCATGTCAGGCTAACATCGGGATCTGCCAAAATTTCTTGCGCTAACTGACGATAGATTGCACTGGTTACAAGATCGACTTGCTAGAGCAAGTCGATCTTGTCATAAACCAATTGGGGAGAAACCATTGTGCCTTCCATAATTTCATTTCCTTCCTTGAATGGGGGATGAGGGATGGGTAATCGGCGACGAGCTTAAAAGACGATCTATTTAAAATCTCATGACCCATTACCCATAATCACTGAGTACTATTTACCGATGCTTAAGGCAGATCGGTGCTACCCATAAGATAGCGATCGCAGGCTTGCGCTGCACCACGACCTTCGTTAAATGCCCAGACTACGAGGCTCTGTCCGCGTCGGCAGTCACCTGCGGCAAACACACCCGGAATACTGGTGGCATAACTGCCATAGTCTGCCTTGACGTTACTGCGAGCATCGCGCTCCACACCCAGTGCATCGAGCAAAGGCTGCTCGGGTCCGAGAAAGCCCATCGCTAACAGCACGATCTGCGCGGGAAGAACTTTTTCAGTACCAGGGATGCGATCGGGAACAAACTGACCCTTGTCATTTTTTCCCCACTTTACCTGCACGGTGTGAACCGCTTTGACATGACCGTTTTCGTCACCTTCAAACTTTACTGCGGTTGTGAGATAAGTGCGAGGATCTTCACCAAACTTAGCAGCCGCTTCTTCCTGTCCGTAGTCCATCTTGTAGACTTTGGGCCATTCGGGCCAGGGGTTATCCGCAGCGCGCTTGGTTGGCGGCATGGGCATGATCTCTACCTGCACGACACTCTTGCAGCCATGACGTAGTGAAGTCCCAACACAGTCCGTACCCGTGTCTCCGCCACCGATAATCACTACATCTTTTCCTTCTGCCGAAATAAAGCCTTCGCCGCAGTGGTTATCGAGCAACGACTTGGTGTTTGCCGTAAGGAAGTCCATGGCAAAGTGGATGCCCTTGAGATCGCGTCCTTCAATTGGTAGATCCCGAGGCTTGGTTGCACCCGTGCAAAGTACGACAGAGTCAAATTCCTTGAGTAGGGTTTCAACAGGTAAATCTTTGCCGATCTCGACATTGCAGACAAAGGTAACGCCCTCGGCTTCGAGTACGTTGAGCCGACGCATGACTACAGATTCTTTTTCTAGCTTCATGTTGGGGATGCCATACATGAGCAGTCCACCTGGACGATCGCTGCGTTCGTAGACGGTGACCCAATGGCCAGCTTTGTTAAGCTGGGCGGCGGCAGTCAAGCCCGCTGGACCAGAACCAACGATCGCAATTTTTTTACCCGTACGCTTTGCGGGTAGTTCAGGGGTAATCCAACCCTCTTCCCAGCCTTTGTCAATAATTGAGACTTCGATATTTTTGATCGTTACGGGTGGATTGTTAATCCCCAACACGCAGGAGCCCTCACAGGGGGCAGGGCAAACGCGACCTGTAAACTCTGGGAAATTATTGGTTTTATGCAGGCGATCGAGTGCTTCTTGCCAGAGCCCGCGATAAACCAGATCGTTCCACTCTGGGATCAGATTGTTGATCGGGCAACCGCTCGCCATGCCACTAATGACTGTCCCCGTATGGCAAAACGGTGTGCCGCAGTCCATGCAACGTGCGCCTTGAGTGCGCAGTTTCTCGTCTGGCATGTGCTGGTGAATTTCGTCCCAGTCCTGAATGCGATCGAGCGGCGGCCTGTCAGACGGCAACTCGCGAACATATTCGATAAAGCCTGTTGGTTTTCCCATAGTCACATTCGATTTAATTTTTTATTCTAAATCTAAAAAACTGCCATTGTTACGTTGTAACAGGAAGTTTTAACGCCCCAAGTGCTTTTTGTAAAACCCTAGGATTGCGATCGCGTTGGGGGTGGTCAGCCTTTAGTCAGACACCACAGCACCCTTAATGCGATCCGTTTCAGGGTACATCACCAATGACATCGCTCCTGTATCAAGAAAATCAGAAATCTAGATAATTTAGGATGGCTAGCCTGTCGCAACAACCGTAATTGCAGTCTTCGCTGCCAAAAGCTAAACTCTAAGAAATTAAAAATTTAATCTATGCCAAGCGATCGCGATGACATAAAAATAGACACAACGAACTCGACACAAGAGAAACAGGTCTTTTTGCCGCCAATAGGTGCGATCTCCAGACCAGCGGCATCCTATCGGCATACCTTGGGGGGCAGCGATCTGATTAATGCCGAGAATAAAGCCCTAATCTCAAAATTAATTGATACCATTTTGAAAGATCCGATATCAAAGTTACAGCTAAGCGATCGGGTTTACCAATTGCTGACTGACGAGATTCGCAATCAAAAGGAACGCAGTACAACTTATCGGGGTAGGCTATGACTAATAGTAGTAGTTTTCCAAGAGCGGCAGCCTATGTCACCTCTAATCGTTTTTATGTAGAGATGATGCCAGATGCATCGATTGTGGCTTGCTTTAATGAATGTTCGGGGTTGGGGGTAACGATCGATGTGGAAAAGATTTCCGAAGGTGGCGTCAACGATCAACAGCGAATTCTTTTAGGGGGCAGAAAAATTAATGATATTACGCTAAAACGCGGAATCACTGAGGATTTGAGTTTCTGGAATTGGGTAACGGCAACCACAAATAGACGACGCAACATTCGGATTTTGGTGTTTAATCAAGCGGGTGAAACCAAGCAGTGTTGGACGTTGATTGGGGCTGTTGCCGTAGCATGGAAAGCACCTACGCTTACCGCAGACAGCACCCAAGTGGCTATGGAGGAAATCACCATTGCCTGTGAAGGGGTAACGGTCTCAGCCACAGGAGGTGGGGCTGCTACGGTTGTGACGCGAGATGCCACCAGTGGTGCATTCCCAAGTTCATAACCCCAAAATTTATCTACTCGAATCTACCGATCAGTTCATAAAAGTTCATACCCCGCGCGATCGCAGCTTCCTATGCCAGAATCAACCGATCACCCCTCAAACGATCTGCCCTCTGAGGATTTACCTAAAGCCACTCTAGGTTCATCCATGCCACCACTTGGTATTCAGAGACCTCTGATCCCTGCTAGACCTCTGGGCTTGCATACCCAATGGATTCAGCCGAAGTTTATTTATCCACTGGGTGCGATCTCGATCGCAAATCCCAATAATCTACAACTGGCAGAGGACTTCAATCTCTTAAATACTTCAATCCGTGAAGCTCCCATTGCCGATCCACCTGCTGTTTCTCCTCAAACTAAATCATCAGTACCTAATCCAGTTGTCACACCATCAACCGAAGCGATCCAAAGAGACGCGATCGATGATGTGGCGATCGCGCCACCTGCACTCAGATCTTTAGAGTCAACTACGGAATTAAAGCGATCGGAATCAACGCCAGCAATTACGCCCCCTAACACAAAAGCATCTCCACAACCCAGTCTAGGAAAGCAAATTCAAAGATCCTCTGCCTCAGATAGAGATTCTACAACTCAACAACCTGCCTCTTTGCAAACATCTCAAACTCCAACCATCCAAGCCAAAGCCGAGCTATCTCCTGCCCCATCATCGGGCATCACACCAGAACTCATGCAGATCATGCAGGCGAACAAAGCGCTTAGCTCAAACAGAGAGTCTACGGCAAAGCCCCCCAGTAACATAGATAGTTCCCAATCATCCACTACTCCACAATCAGAAATTAGCGAGAGCGTTAACGCCGCAGAAGTCCCTATCCAAGCCAAAGCCGAGCCATCTCCTGCCCCATCATCGGGCATCACACCAGAACTCATGCAGATCATGAGAGAGAATAAAGCGCTTAGCTCAAACAGAGAGTCTGCTGCAAAGCCCCCAAGCAATACAGAGAGTCCTGTCCCATCATCTACTGCTCAGCAAACTCAAATCAGCGAGAGCGCTAGCAACACAGAAGTCCCTATCCAAGCTAAAGCCGAGCCATCACCTGCCTCATCATCGGGCATCACACCAGAACTCATGCAGATCATGAGAGAGAATAAAGCGCTTAGCTCAAACAGAAATTCTGGAGCAAATCCTCCTAGTAACGTAGAGAGTCCTACCCCATCATCCACTGCTCCACAATCAGAAATCAGCCAGAGCGTTAATGCGGCAGAAGTCCCTATCCAAGCCAAAACTGAGCTATCTCCTGCCCCATCATCGGGTATCACGCCAGAACTCATGCAGATCATGAGAGAGAATAAAGCACTCAGTTCAAATAGAGATTCAATCCAAAAAAAAACAAGTGATGTAGATAGTACAACTACCGCTGATGCATCGACAGCAATGCCTGTACAGATGAAGGCTGCTAACCCAGATACAGTGCAAACTCAATCTCCATCTAGCGAGGTGTCAATTTCGTCTACCTCACCTCAAAATGAAGGCTTTGTTCGTCGATCGCAAGATGTATCCATCGATCGATCGCCCAGTACTCCAGTTACACCAAGTAATGTACCAGTTGAGCCTTTAGGTTCAGTTCCCTCAACAACTCCCTCAACAGCTCAATCAATAACGCCATTACAAAAAAAGTCAGATAGTCCTAGCTCTACTGAATCCAAGACTACTTCTATACCCTCATCATCACAAGTAAATCCTCCAGCTACGAATTCTCCAACTACAAATTCTCCAACTACAAATTCTCCAGTCACAAATCCGCAAACTGTAAGCGCACAAGCTACAAATCCACAAACTGCAAATCCACAAACTACCAGCCCCAGTTCTCAATCAGTGGGCTCAGTAGCTTTCACCACAGAAGCTTCCCCTCAAGCTGTTTCTGAGCCTTCAATACCAATTCAGCGACAAGCAGAAGTTAGCGCGAATTCTAGCCCAACGGATTCAGTTACGCTTATCTCAGATTCTCAGGATATAGCGCCGCTAGTTAGCGATCTGCCTGCGAAACCCTTTGAGACAAATACTGTCGCATCCTCTGAGCCTTTACCGAAAGCGATCGACGCGCCACCTAGTCAAACTCCTCCTAGCCCTAATACTGAGATTCAGCGGAAGGTTGAAGCACCTCCCGCATCTTCGACCTCAGTTCCTACCCCGCCACAAATGGAAGTAAGTGAGACTACAAATATATCGGAAAATATATCTGAATCTAGTCCCCTTCCCTCATTGCAGCTTAAACCTCACGCGACTGATGTTGTCCAGACTGAGCCCACATCAATTTCTCAGGATGCACCGATATCAATACCACCAATTCAGAGAAAGCCTGAAGCGATTTCTGAAACGATTTCTGAAGCAACAACTTCATCTCCCATATCAGCACCACAAACTGATTTAGAAACTAATCTAGCTAGCCCTGTAGTAACTTTCCCTAGCTTATCTATTCCAGATGCTAAGAATATTTCTTCTCCACCTGTGAGCGATCGTCCTACAACACTCCAACGCCAGTCAGAAGACAGTAGTAATCCTGTCGCGCAAATCTCTCAATCTAATGTCGAGCCAAGCTTAAACCTTGAAACATCAACACCTGAGACTTCAAACACCGTAACTTCTATTCAACCTAGTCGCGATCGCGTTGTCAGCCAAGATATCAATCCAGTTATAGTTCAAAAAACTCCCTCCGATCCAATTCCACCTGTTCGAGCATCTAGCCAACCAGAAATTCAAACAGCCTCAGAGATACCCATCCAAGCGAAACCTGCGACCAATTCAGATCCCTTGGTGTCAGAATCGCTAAGTGATTTGGGGAATATGAATGCGATCGCTACGAATCAAACTCCTGTCCAACCTGCTTCCAGCGCTCAAACGCCCATACAAAAAAAATCTGAAACCAAATCAACACCTAGCTTAGGCGCAGCGATCGCCAAGACTGTTTGGGATGGATTGACATCTCTATTTCAATCACCACAACCGCAAACATCTCGACAAGACACTACTGCTCCTTTACAGAGAAAATCTAGTAGTTCGAGTGCATCTAGCTCCACGCCCATTCAAAGAGTTTCCACTACACCCGCCACACTCGCTACGAATGACGCTAGCCCACCCGAACAGACAGCAACACCTATTAATCCTCAAACAACCGTAGACAATCAAACTGCGAGTTCCTTGCCCAGTCAAGTGCTGCAACAAGGTGCTACGAGTGGTTCTAGTGAACCTATTGTCTCAAATAAAGCTGAAACTCCTAACAGAACTGAAGGATTGGGGATTCAAAGAAAAGCTTCACCTCAGCCAATTCAGCCAACCCAACCAACGCAACCTATTGCCTCTGAATCATCAACAGCCAAAGACTCTTCCCGTCAGGAGTTCTCAAACACACCTGCCTCTAATTTGCTCGCACCGATTCAAAAGCAAAATGAGATTGGGATTTCAAGAAAATCAGAAGATTTAGGTATTCAAAGAAAAGCTCCATCTCAACCAACGAATCTCGCTCAGACCCCAAGCCCCACAGCTAATGAGATATCTAGTAGTCAGTCTTCACCTCCTAATATCTCTTCTGATGTACCTCCAGCAATTCAAAAGCAAGCTGAACCTAGTTTGCCTGACATTGAAGGCATTGAGTCTTCATCTTCTAATATTTCTGATGCGCCTCCCATAATCCAAAAACAAGCTGACCATAATGTATCTGCTACTGAGGGTATTGAGTTAATTGCTCCCATTTCTGAAAGTATTGGTATTCAGAGACAGGAAGTGGATATTTCTCAGTTGTCAAGTCCTTCAGCGAATGACACATATAGCTATCGGGGTATAGATCCTATTGCTTCTGAGCCTATATCAATTCAACGACAAGTTGAATCCAGTGAATCTAACGTTATTGAAGATAACTTACGCTTCGATCGGGTTATAGATCCTAGACCTCCTGAACCCACTTCAATCCAAAGACAAGTTGCATCGAAAGAATCTACTGCTGATGAAACTGAAGCTGCTAGTAGCACTGAAAATATTGATATTCAAAGGAAGAGTTTAACTACTCAGGCATCTCAACCTCAGTCGAGTATGTCTCAACCGATGAGTCCCACAGCAATTGAATCTAGCGATCCCATTACTCAAGGAATTAGCAGTGATGCTGAAACTATAAGCGTTCAAAGGACGGTAGCGACAGAGAGTGCGAATATTCCTCAGTCACAAAGTCTTGCAGTCGATGAAAGCACAAATGATGCTCAGACACAGAATCTTTTCAATGACTCACTTCCCAATCAGCCATTAGATTCCAGTAATACTGGCTCTATGTCAATCCAACGACAAATTGAATCCCGTGAATCTAATTCTGACGAAAACGATTCGCGTTTTAATCTGCCTATAGATTCAAATACCCCCGAAACTACCTCAATTCAAAGACAGATTGAATCAAATCAGTCTACTGTTAACGAACCTGAAGCTGTTAGCGTCCCTGAAAGTATTGATATTCAAAAGAAGAGCTTAACTCAGCCACCTCAATCTCAATCAAATATTGCTCAGTCAACAGATCCAGCCGCCCTTGAATCTAGTGAATCTATATCTAGTGAATCTGTATCTTCTAGGACTGGCGTCGATCGCACCCCAGAGAATATCAGCGTTCAAAGAAAAACTTCGCCTCAGCCAGCAAATATTTCTCAAACACCAAGTCCTGTAGTTACGGAAGCTTCTAGCAATCAGCCCTCAGCCCCTAGTATGTCTGCTGTATTTCCAACGATTCAAACCCAAGCTAATCCTACTAGTTTGCCTACTACAGAAGGTATTGAAATTGTTAGCATTGCTAACTCTGAAGATACAGGCATCCAAAGACAGGCTTCAGATCCAGTAGTGGATATTTCTCAATCACCAAGTCTCCCGACTGATGATTCACGTAGCAATCAGCTCATAGATTTTAGTACTCCTGAGCCTACATCAATTCAAAGACAGGCTGAATCTAGTGAAGCGATCGCTGCTGAATCTGGGATTCCCAAAGATACTGGAACCATTGATATTCAAAGGAAGAACTTAGCTCAATCCGCTCAGCCGCAGTCTAATATTTCTCAGCCGATAAATCTAGCGACTATTGAATCTAGCCAACTTTCTACTCCAGAATTCAGCAGCGATCGCGATACCGAGAATATCAGTGAGAATATCAGTATTCAAAGAAAGGCTTCATCAGATCGGTCAACGAATATTACGCAGACACCTAATCTTACGGTCAATGAAACGCCAAGCAATCAGTCTTCAGTTCCATTCTCTGACATCTCTGATGTAACGCCAACGATTCAGAAACAAGCTGAACCTAGTGGGTCGGTTCCCGAAGGCATGAAGATTGCTAGCGATCGTGAAAATACAGACATTCAAAGGCAGACTTCAGATCCCGTAATTTCACAACCACTAAGTTCTACGGTAAATGACTTACGCGATCGCCAAGCTATTGATTCTCTTGCTCCTGAGCCTGCGTCTATCCAAAGACAGGTTGAATTGAATGAAACCGCTCGTGAAACTGAAATCCCTACGAATATTGAAGGTGCAAACGTTCAAAGGAATGAATCAACTCAGATCACTCCGTCTCAGTTAAATCAGTCGAATACTACTCAGTCATCTAATCTTGCTTTCAGCGATTCTGTCAGTACTGAGCCTTCAGATTCGATTATCCCTAATGTACCCACATCAATTCAAAAACAAGCTGAGTCGAGTTTGCCGATTCCAGAAATTACCAGTGGCGCTGAAGATGTAGATATCCAAAGACAAACTTCAGATCCTGTAGTGGATGTTTCACAACTAAGTTCTACGGCGAATGACTTGCGCGATCGCCAAGCTATTGATTCTCTTCCTCCTGAATCTACGTCAATCCAAAGGCAGATTGAATCCAATGAATCCATCCCTAATGAATCTGAAATTCCCAATAACGTTGGAAACATTGATGTTCAAAGACAGAGTTTAACTCCGCCAAATCTGCCCCCTCAATCGAATATTTTATCGAATATTTCTGCGACGACAAATCTGGCGGCTACTCAATCTAGCGAACCTTCTGCTCAAGAATCCAGCAGCGATCCTGAAAACATCAGCATTCAAAGAAAGACCTTAGAGCAGCCGACAAATATCGCTCAGACGCCCAGTCCTGTAGTTGAAACGCTTAATCAGGAGTCTTTGTCTGATGTGCCTCTAGAGATTCAAACCCAAGCTGAAACTAGTCTACCAGCTGTTGAGGTTGTCGAAATTGCTAGCGATTTTGAAAGTGAAGGCATTCAACGGCAGGCTTCCAATCGAACAACGGATATTCCTTCGTCGTCAAGTCTTACTCCAAATGACCTCCATAGCGATCGGGTCGTGGATTCTAGGACTGCTGAACCTACGTCAATTCAAAGACAGGTTGAGTTAACTCAACCCAATACTAATGAGTCTGAAATTCCTAGTAATACTGAAAATCTTGATATTCAAAGCAAGAGTTTAACTTCGCCTACTTCGCCTCAGTCGAATATTGCTCAGCCGATAAATCTTGAACCCATTGAATCTAGCGAACCTACTACTCAAGGACGGAATCCTGAGAATATTAGTATTCAAAGAGAAGCTTCAGAACTGCTAACCAATACTTCTCAGCCAACCAATCAAACAGCTATTCCATCTCATGAGCCTACACTTGGGATCTCTGATGTGCCTCCAGTGATTCAAAAGCAAGCTGAATCGAGTTTAACAGGCATTGAGGATATTGAAATTACCACGAACGCGGCTGGTAACACTGAAGATGCTGGGATTCAAAGGAAGACCTTAGATCGGTTAACGAAAATCTCTGAATTGCCAAGTCTTGCAACCAATGATTCGCTTGGAACTCAGTCCGTAGACTTAAGTATTCCTGAGCCATTGATGCAACGGCAGAGTGAATCGTCTGATGTACCTATAGGGATTCAAAGACAGGTTGAATCCAATGTTGAACCCAATGTTAACTTTAGCGAATCTACGACTCCTGAAATTGTTAGCGATCGCGATCTTCCTCAAGGTATAGGCATTCAAAGAACGCCTGCGGCAGAGGCGATCGCCGATTCTCAGTCATTTAGTCTTGAAGTCAGTGACTCCGTTCGCAATGAGTCTTTAGATTCAACAACTCCTAATTCGATCGCCTCATCTCAGCCCCAAGCGGAGTCTAGTCAAGCCGATCTCGTAAGCATTCAAAGGCAGAGTTCGAGCCAGCCAGTCGAATCGCCGTCGTCAAGAATTTCACAGGCTTCCGAGACAAATACCGACAGCTTTAGCTTAACTCCTAGTCCTACCGATTTGCCCCCACTGCAAAGAAAAGCAGAGGTAAGTGAAATAGTATCCACAACACCTTCAAGTGAAATCCCTTCCTCTCCAGTACAGAAGCAATCACAGGAAATCGGGACAGAGCGAGAAAACATTAACAATCTTTCGATCGATTTTCCTGATGCAACCTCCTCTATTCAGAGAAAAGTTCAAGGTGAGTTGCAGAGTGAAATACAACCAGAATCAGCATTAACTCAAACAGATATTTCCTCTAGTCTTGCGAATGCCATGTCTCCCATTCAGAAACAAGCTGACACGAGTGCAGATGTCAGTTCCGATCGCTCGAGCTTAGAGGATATAATTCCTAAGGCTGAGCAGTTGAGCGATATACCTAGTCTTGAGAATCCCCTCTCGTCACTCCAAAGAAAGATAGAGCCGATCGATCGCATTATTAACAGAGAGCAGGTTAGCACAGAGAACGCTAGCACAGAAAATCTTGTCGAATCAAGTCCGCAACCAGATATACAACCAACTGTTCAAACAACTATACAAAGAGATGCTTCTGAACAATCTACAAGCCGATCGCCAGCGATCGCAAGTACGAACGAACAGTCTGAAACGATCATAAAC
Organism: Tumidithrix helvetica PCC 7403; assembly: GCF_965232925.1. Classification (NCBI taxonomy): domain Bacteria; kingdom Bacillati; phylum Cyanobacteriota; class Cyanophyceae; order Pseudanabaenales; family Pseudanabaenaceae; genus Tumidithrix; species Tumidithrix helvetica. The sequence goes on along the minus strand of NZ_CBDDRA010000011.1, from coordinate 18,129 downwards.
CAACCAGTAACAGATCCTGAGCCTTCCGATCTGGAAACGCCTTTACAGCTTAAATCAGAGCGTAGTGAATCTCGTTCGAGTCTCTCGAGTGAAATTCCAAATCCCGAACAGAATGAATCTGCGATTCCATCTTTCCCTCTACTTCCTACGGTTCTCAATACGATATCTCGAAGTTCGCCGCTAGGACGAGCCCCTGATGTCATTGGAAACACATCTAGTCCCATCGGCAGTCAAACTGCTAACGGTATCCTGTCACAAACAGTAGATCCAACGGCTCTTCAGGCAAAATTCAATGCACCTTTAGAATATCCTTTTGACTTGGCTCCACCGATTCAGCGATCTGCGGACAAGCGATCGCCGTTCAACCCATCGACCAGTTCGCCAGAATCCAAGCTCTCCTCTCTGCCAAGCACCATCCAAAGAATGTTCGCACCAGAATCCGATAATTCCACTTCGGACGATCGCAATGATGGCGCACTGAATTTGCCTGAGCCGACCTCGACCGTTCCTGATACTTGGTCGAGTCTAGCCGACTTAGTCGGAGCCATAACAAGTTCGCCCGCCAGTTCTTCTCTGATAAATGCTTCACAGGCAAGTGCTGCGCCAGCCAGTTCTTTGCAGATCGTTCAACGACAGAGCGATTCTGGTAGCTCAACTTCTGCTTGGTCGAGCATTCAAGAGTTAATTAGCGATCGCAAAACGACAAATACGCGATCGTCCCTCGCGCCATCGTCACAAGTCCAAGAGCCTGTTATCCAAAGGTTTAAAGATAGCTCTGAAGTAGGCGTAAGCTATGGGGATCGAGATAATGCCAATGAGGAAGCGGACATTTCTACAAATCTTGAGATTTTGGCGCAGGAAATTTATGTTTTATTGCGACAACGCTTAGCGATCGAGCGAGAGCGACATGGTAGTGGATATTCCGGACAACTACCTTGGTAAAGTTGCCTATACTAGATCGTAGATCGGGAGGATATGTTTTGGAGGATATGCAATGACGGGTCAACTTGTAAAAGCCATGCTTACGACTACAGACTCAGGTGCGACATCGATTACCTTTCAGTTCAACCCTACAGAGCTTAATCTGAAGCGATCGATTAAACTCAATCGTGCCGAGGGCACGCGGACTGCATCGGGAATGCCCAAAATCTCCTTTGCGCGACCAGAGCCCGCTACTGTGACGCTGAGCAATCTTGTGTTTGACACCTACGAAGCAGGCACGAGCGTATACACTAAACTCGACCCCATTTTAAAAGCTGTAGACTTTGTTTCTGCCTCAGTTCAACGTCCGCCTATCTACGTGTTGGCGTGGGGAAGTAAAAGTTATTTAAAATGTTTTGTTACCGATATTGACTATAGCTTAACCATGTTCCTAGAAGATGGCACACCTGTCAGGGCTAAGGTGACGCTAACCTTACAAGAAGTTGATGACGATCAAACCTAATCATCTCTCATGAGAAAATCTTAACGAGTCTGTAGGGATATGACTCGAATTTCCAATCCACCCAGTAAAACTATCATCCATATATGCCAACGCCAACATACTTTGCCGGAGTGAAAATCAGAATAGATGGTTCTAACGCCCCTGCGGAGTTATTCCAGGATCTTCTGCAAATATCGATCGAAGAGAGCCTCCATCTACCTAGCATGTTTACGTTGGTGATTAATAATGACTATTTCGCTGGAGATGTCAATGATGTGGCGTGGAAGCACGATGATTTGTTTGCAATTGGGAAGAAGATTGAGATTGACTATTTAATCCTTGGGACTTCTAGATCTGTCACACCAGATACGATTTTTGAGGGCGAAATTACAGCAATTGAAGCGCAATTTACGAGCGACGCTCAGGCTCCAATCATTGTTCGCGGCTATGATGTTTCCCATCGATTGCATCGCGGTCGTTACAATCGTTCTTTTGTTAACATGAAAGATAGTGAAATCGTTACGAAAATTATTGGCGAAGTAGGGATTCCCGCTGGTACAATCACTACAACGACTGGGCCCCATGGGTTTGGCCACCCTGTGGGATATGTTTTCCAAGATAACCAAACCAATATGGAGTTTTTGCGGGAACGGGCAGCGCGGAATGGCTTTGAACTTTACGTGCGCGATGGAAAGCTTAATTTTTGTGCTCCTACGAGTAGTGGCTCTGTTGAACTAAAGTGGTTACTGGACCTATTTAGCTTCCGCGTTCGGGTAAGCAGTTCCGAGCAGGTGGGTTCGGTTGAGGTTAGGGGGTGGAACTATCAAACCAAACAAGCGATCGTCTCTACGGCTAGTTCGGCGACTTTACTGACTTCTAACGATCACGGAACGGGTGTAAGCAAAGCGACAGCATTTAGCGGAAACCCTAAGCTAATCGTCGTCGATCGCCCCATCTCGTCGGCGGATGAAGCTACGACAATGGCTCAGTCTATATGTAAAGAAGTGGGCGGTGAATATATTCAGGCGGATGCCAGAGCGATTGGGAATCCTGACATTCGTGCTGGGAAAGTCGTTACCCTAGCTAAAATGGGTAAGTACAATGGTAGTTACTATGTAACGGCAACGCGCCACCTCTATCAGGGAGGGGTCTACTCGACCGAGTTTAGCGTCAGAGGGCTGCGCGGCGGCGATCTATTGGCAACGCTTTCGCCTCAGGCTCGTTTGCAACCAAGGCAGACTCATTTGGTAGGTCTTGTAACGAATAACGTAGATCCTAAGAAATTGGGGCGCGTTAAGGTTAAATTTCCAACCCTGACGGAAGCACATGAAAGCGATTGGGCGAGAGTCGTTGGTGTAGGTGCGGGGCCTAATAGGGGATTTGACTGTTTGCCAGAAATCAACGATGAAGTTTTAGTTGCCTTCGAACATGGCGATATCCATCGCCCTTATGTGATTGGGGGGGTTTGGAATGGGACAGATGCACCACCAGAAACAGTGGATAACTCTGTTGCGGATGGTACAGTACGATTGCGCACTTTTAAAACTCGCACAGGTCACATACTTCAGTTTGTGGAAGAGGATAAGGGAGCTAGTACAAAGGGTATTTATTTAACTACTGTGGGCGGACATAAAGTTAGTATGAATGATACCGATGAAGGAAAACTTATTGAGATTAAAACCAGCGGGGGGCACCAAGTACAACTCGACGATCAAAATCAAAATAAGAAGGTGCTAATACAGACTACTGGTGGTCAAAAAATGGAGATGTTAGATACGGGTAATAAAATCACAATCCAAGCATCAGAGAACATTGAAATAAAAGTTGGTGGCAGCAGCATCACGCTCACTGCCACAAGCATTGAACTCAAAACTGGGGCTAGTAAGATTACGCTTGATGCTGCTGGTGTAGCGATCGAAGGAACGATGTCAAGTCTAAAAGGAACAGGACAAGCAAAAGTTGAAGGTCCTCTGGTCGAGGTTGCTGGACAGTCTATGACAATGATTAAAGGCGCTATTTTGAAGCTGAACTAGTGAAGATTTCTTTCTCTATTTTTTCGGTGAAAGTTAGTTAAGGAGTAATGAAAAATATGGCCGTACAGGTTGTGATGGGCGCAATGATGACTTGCAGTTTTGGTGCTGCACCGTCTTCTTTGAGTGTAATTCCTAAGGGGCCACCTGTGATGGTAGGAGGAGTCGCAGCAGCAAACATCATGGACTTTGCCCCAATCGCAAATATTCCCCCTTTTGGTGCATGTAGCTCCATGGCTAACCCAGCAGTAGCTGCTGCTACATCTGCCGCCACTACTGCCGCCACTGCTGCTGCACTGGGCGTTTTCACGTATGTTTTTGTACCCATGCCTTGCGTACCTGCAACCACTCCTTGGAAGCCCGGTTCTCCAACTGTAAAGATTAACAACTTCCCCGCATTAACGAATTCCTGTACCTGTAACTGTGCGTGGGGGGGTGTAATCACAATAACCTATCCAGGGCAGGTGCAGACGATGGTTGCTTAGTAGTTGACAGTTGACAGTTGACAGTTGGCAGTTGGCAGTTCAGTGGTTTCCCAAAAGCTAATGGATATAGGTTGTTTGAGGAGAGATTTGTGCGAAGCGATCGCTTTGCATCCATGGTGGAATTTGTTGGGGCGGCATAAACCGCAGTTCGATACTGGTGCGATCGCTTTTCATAGCTTCGGTGACATAGGTTCTATGCAGCGTTCCATTGAGGAAAATTAACATATCGCCTCGTTTGAGTTCTGGAGCCCAAAAATCCTGTGGCGCAAAGAGCTTTTCTAACTCGCGATCGTTCAGATATTCGTAGTGCAGCAAGCGATCGCAAGGTTGTTTGATAAATTCCAGACAGGGGCGATCGCCAAAACAATCGACGAGAGGAATCCAACAAATTACCATTGCGGTCATATCTTCACCAATATAGGGAGCACTCGTCAAGAAATCGCTTGTTGGGAAAGTAACGCCCAAAGCACCATCCTGATGCCATTGGTTCGGCAGATGCAAGGCATGATAGTTAACGGGCGCATATTGTTTTGTCACTCTGGACTTGGTGAGATTGCAGACAACTTCGCGTCCTAAAATTTCCTCAAGCAGCACCATCCCTAAAGAGTTCGCAAAAAGATTAAGAATGTCTTCTCTCGGATTGAGGTAATCTGACAAAGCGATCGGGCTGACTGAGGTCGATCTCTCGAGATAGTGATAGGTATTGGGAAGATGCTCTTTAACGCGATCGGCTCCATGTTGGCGAATCAGTTGTTCGATATGCGTAAAAATGCGATCGCTTGCCTCAGCAATAGTTTTCAGCCTTGACTCATCTAATACAGAAGGTAAACGCACTACCCCTTTTTGGTGAAGTTCTATGAAAAGTTTTAACTGCGACTGATTCAAAAATTTATCGGTAATGAATACAAAAGATATTGCAATCCTATTGGATTTGAAAAGTAGGGGCAATTCATGAATTGCCCCTACTTTTCTATAGGTACTGGTTCCATTTAGTGGGAAAAATCGATGAAATACCTTGTGTAGAATACCAAATCAATATCGCTTTGGCTAGCTGTTGGGTTGAGCGAGAACGAAAGCCAACCTACTTTTCTACTCATGGGATTTAACGCTAAACCCTAGTAATCTAAGCTGTTGAGAAATTCAACGATCTCGAGATCGAAGGCTTCTGGTTCGACCAAAAACGCCCAGTGATTGCTAGGCACTTCGCGAATTTGTAAATTGAGACAATAGGTTTTGTAGGGTTGCAGTTGCCATGCCATGCGATTGAGTCCCTGCTGCGGTTTGACAAACAGCGTCGGTACGGCGATCGCTGCGGTCAAGCCATCAATACTGAGAATTGCCTCAAAGATGCGATCGCGGGCGTTTTCAGGAAACTTGCTCTGCCAAGATCCATCCACTTGTTGGGCGATCGTGGCACGAAAGACCTCTTGTTGCAAAGCCGTCCAACCCCGATATTGTTTGAGCGTGCGGGCAATCTGCTCCGCAACCTCATAGCTGGGAAACTTGCCCACCAATTTGAGGAATGGCAAGACGCGATAGAACAAGGGAAATGTAAGCCGCACCCAAGACGGAAAGCGTCCCATAAAGAATGGATCGACCAAAATTAGACTTTTAAAACGGTGAGGCGATCGCTGCGCCCATAGAGCTACCGTCTTTGCACTCCAAGAGTGGGCGAGAATATGCGCACTTTCCCAACCCAATGCCTGCATTAAGGCTTCCAAGTCGTCAATGATGCTATCAAAGGAGTAATCGGCAGGTTTATCACTTTCGCCATGACCGCGCAGATCTGGGGCAACCACACAATAGCGATCGCTGAGTGACTGCCCCAAATGAGACCACACTAAACCACAGTCTGCCATGCCGTGCAAGCACAAGAGTGGTTCGCGCCCCTGTCCCCAAACGAGATAGGACAGGCGTAAATTTGGTAGATCGAGAGTATAGCGATCGGGCTTAGACAAGTTAGAGGAGCATAAAAACTACTCTCTATCAAATCAAATTAGTTGGCGCTATGCAACTTTAAAATTCCAGATTTCAAATTTAAGGAGAATTGCGGAGATAGAAATCTTTTGTTAAAGCGTGATATTCCTCGGTATAGAAATGTTTTGAGACTTCTATCGCGATCGCATCTTCCCTGCGATCGGACGGTCTTTGGCTGAGTTCGAGCAGAACGCGCTTGATCGGACTTTTGGGCGTTGTTTTGACGCAAAGTTTGCGATCGCAGAAAAAATTAAAAGCTTCGGCTTTAGCTTGGAAATTATGGGCTGCCTCGGTTGGGTAAATTACCGCCAACCTACCATCTTGACTGAGTAATCTTGCCGCAGTTCTCAAAAGATCGATGGGCGGGAGGGAATCATTGTGTCTTGCTAGGGTTCTGGAACGCTCGTTTGCTTTAGAGGCATTCTCAAAAAAAGGAGGATTGGAAACAATTAGATCGTAACTTTCCAAACAGGTAAGTTCATAGTCCTGAATCGCACCAAGATGGATGTGGATGCGCTCTGCCCAAGGCGATCGCTGAATATTCTCTCTGGCTTGCTCGTAGGCGATCGCATCAATTTCTATGGCATCAATCCGTGCTGGCGATCGCTGAGCCAACATCAGCGCAAGTAAACCCGTTCCCGTGCCAATGTCTAGAATTCGCCTAGTGGATGTGGTATCTACCCATGCCCCCAGCAATATGCCATCCGTGCCAACCTTCATCGCACATCGATCTTGAAAGATTGAGAACTGTTGAAAATGGAAGTAGGGACTGGGCATTTCGTGTGCTTCTTGAACTACCGAAAAAGTTCTAATATCATCTCGACAGGATAGCGCACCCCTCGAATGCAGGGCTTTCCATGACATATGTTCCAATCAATTGTGATGCGTTGCAACAACATGCTAGATTTACCTATATCTAAGAATCAGTATAACGCAATAGTCAGTTGTCTTCAAAAACGTTCAATCTTACAACCCAATCCATGTAGGGGCAAAGCATTCCCACAGGAATTTATGGATTTTCGGGTTCACTTATGTATGGGAATGCTTTGCCCAAAACCTCACAGCGCAGCCACAATTTATCAATGGAAAGAGGGTGTTGCATTTGCAGCGTGAGATATCTGTGATGAATTTAGGAATGATGGCGCAAATGCAACACCCCTACAAGCCAGGTTCTTTTGGGGGCGGGGGAAAGCGTTTACCTATTGCAACACAATCTGTACCTTTGGGGTAAGGTACTACCCTAGGAGTTCTTTCACTTGCGGATGAAATATCACAGTAGACAATGTCATAGTCTTGAGGGTTTTGGATAGTTGAAAGATTTTGCATAGCTGAAGATATTCGGATATTCCCTACTAAGAACACAAGGATAATCAGTACGAAAACATTAAGCAGTGCTGTAAAGATTTCTCGCATAGTGGTTTACATTGGTGGTTGATTTGAACTGAGCGTAAAACTGAAAGTTACAGGCAGATCCCATTCTCTATATTCAAACCACTTAGGTAGATTCTGCATCTGAATCGTCATCTTTTGCCCGTTATCAATAACTTGATAGTCATATTTGATGGTTTTGCAGATAGTTGAATTATCAACATTTTGAATTGCTGACGGAAACGTGCCTGTCTTGGCAGCCGATGCTTTGGCTAACAAAATTTTCTGCGTAAACTCCCACTCAATAAGTTTTCTATATGGTCTAATCCATTGTCCAAAATAGGATTCCTGCGATCGTCCTGAAACATTCCACCATGCAAAAGCTGCTTTTGTCTCTTCCTGTAATGTTTTAGCGTCAAAAAAGCAAATATCTTGTTTTTGGAGTTTTGCTAACATCTGCATATTTGTTGCCCAGTAATCAATTCCCGCAAGCTTGAAATAGGGAAGTTGGAACGGTAGTAAGACTTGTTCGAGTAATGTTAAATCTCGTTTTTTGATTTCGTATTTAGTGAACTGGCTGAATTCACTCGAAGGAACCTGTTTACCCCGCGCTAAGAAGAGGATCTCCAATTCTAAGGCAGATAAAAAAGATTTTGGATAATCTTGTGGTTTAACTAGCTGCTGAACTTCAAAAGGTAAACTTGTTTTACGAAGGAATGCCAAAAGATCCGAAAATAAAATTTGGGCAACAAGTTGAGAAATAAGTGAAGGCTGCTCTTGTAAGGCAAGATTGAGGTTCCAAGAAGCTCTCAGAATATCAAGCACTTTTTGAGTTTGCCCAGATTGATATTGTTGAAGAGCCTCAACTAAAAGAACTCTTTGGAGCCCTGCATGAAATAAAAAACTTGCGTTAGAGTAGCCTAAGGGATCTGTGAAAGCTTTCGATAAGTCGGAATTCTCAAGTTTTGGTGGTTCCTGTTTGAGGAGTGTAACGATCTCGTTGACGGTAATAGATTTGGAATTCAGATATCTTTTTAGATCTTCTGGTAAGGGGTTTACAAAGTTGTCAGTAGTTCTTAAATGTTCCAAATAATCTCCCAGACTACTAGGGATTTTGTCTTTAATCTCTAACTTACTATAAAGCTTCCTTAATGCGATCGCAGAAGCATTCGCTTCACGTTTGGGATATCTTTGAATGTAATCTGCCTGAGCTTTTAGCATGGGTTGTTCGAGGTAAGCTACCAGCAAGTTCCCAATAGTAAGCCAGACGATCAGAATACTAACAATCAGACCGTTTGCAATTAGCAAAAATCGTGCTTGCTTTTTTTGCTTGGTTCTATCTTTGATAATATCGATTGCACTCATGTTTTTAGCCTCGCTCATGATGGATTTCAGAAAAATGCTCTAGCAACAAACGGTGAACAAAAACATAACCACCACCAATTTTTTGCAGTAAAATCGCGTCAGTCGCGTAGTTGAGGAACTTTGCGTAATTCCAAGGGATCTTGCCACTAAAAAATAGTAAAACGCGCAAAATAAAATGTTTTGTCCAAATTGCACCTCCAACAAACTGAGCCACAAATAGAACGACGCCAGATACAAACACTGCCACAAGTACTAGCGCTAAAGTTGAAAACACAGTAACAGTAATTTCTTGATCTGCCTCTATAGCAGGAACAATGTAATTAGAGAGAACATAAAGTATTGTAATAATTAGAACTAAGATCAAACCTCTTTTGAAAGGTTTTAGCATCCCTTCATTGGGAGTAGTCGTGACTGAGATTGCCTCCCCACGATATCCACCAACATACCCCCAAGCTAAGGCACATAAAGGTTGTGCAACTAAAGCAAATACTAAGCTACTAGTTAATCCAAAAAACATCATCAAGATGAACTGGTCGAAATTATCAAGAGGTAACATCTCACTAAGATTTGAAGTATATCTATCTCCACCAGGAATAGGAATTGACCTTAATCTGTTTTCATCACTATTTGCCGACCAAAAACCATAAATCAAACCATAGATCGTTCCTAGGACTAGTCCCCAAGCCATTCCTTTCCTAGCGCTTTCCTTAGCATCTTGCCAAGACCATCTCCGCTTCGCTATAGGGGTTATTGGGGATATAAGCATTGCCCAAAGTATGTTACTTATAAGCCCAGTCCCAATCATAAAAACAGCGAGAGATAATGCTACTTCGATAATAGTGAGTCTTGTTAAATTAACGTTTGACATGAAATAAGCAACCCAAAAGGGACTGGCAATCAAGCCAAACTGGAGGTTATTGAACTTGTCATTATTAATAAACTGTCGAACTGCCACAAAGACTAGTCCTGATGCTATTCCTGAGATCGTAAAGTTACTTCCCCTTTCAAACGAAATAGGATTTCCATACGACACCTGCATAAATTCCCCAATGCGAGTTGTAAATAAAGTGGTCATTCCAGCGTTTGTGAATGCAGAGATTGCAAGCGGGAAAACCGTAAAACAGACGATAAACGCAAGTAGCGATATCCACCATCGGAAGTTCCCTCGCATCAGTCCGTAGGTTAACCCCAAAAGTAGTCCCTCAATCAGAAAGAACCCAGCAGTCATTTCACTAATCACAAAAGAAGGCAGAATCACAAAAGCTGCAGCATAGAGAGAAGCTTGAAGGCTATTTTGCAACCAAGAAGGCTGAATCTTTTCAATCAAAAATACAGTCTGCGACTCATTCTTTAATTGCCTAGCCAGAAAACCCAACCATTTCTTTACCTTGCTGGGTGAATACCGCTTATCAGGCCGCCGCCTCAGCATACGGTCAATGTAAGTATCAAACAAATGCTGAACGTGATCTTCAGACAAACTCATTTTGATCAAATCCGTTACCGACATTCCGCGATAAGCGATCGCCATGATATTCGCCATCAAGGGAGTCTTCGCCAACTCCAAAAGTTTCGCATCCGTGGTTAGCATTTCCCGCACACCTTCCAATTCTGTGCCAAGGCGATCAAAATATTCAAATACCTGTGCCTCTTCTAACGGCTGAATGAAAATCGCCCCCTGAAACTGTAAGCGCTGCGCCAAAGCTTCATAGTCCTTCATCCGACTGCACACAACAATTTCTGTCTGCACGTAATCGCCATGATAGCGATTGATCGCCTCCACACAGGCATTGCGGCGTTCCACACTCACCTCGTCCAAACCATCCAACATCGGTAAAATTTGCTGTTCGCTCACCCATGCCTTACCAATCTTTTTAGGAACTTGGTATTTCGTATTCAGTTCCATTACCATCCAGTCCGCTAGACTTTGCTTGTCTTGCCAAGACGAAAGGTTAAATACAATCGGCATGGCTAGATTGCTATCATGCTGTGCCCTTACGATCAGCTCTCGCGTAATTTCTAACAGGGTTGTGGTTTTCCCAGCACCTGGATCGCCCAAAATCAAGAGGGTTCGACCAGTACCTAAGCGATCGAATTGGTTGATTGCTTTTGTGCCAGTGGGTAAAGGCTTTCTGGCTTCCTCAGATGTTGCCCAGTCCATCTGCCATGGATGCGCGATCGCATCCAGTCTCGTTTGCAAACCTAGCTCGATCAGAGCCTTATCGTGAATCGAAGTTTCTAAAACACCCTCAATCCAAAAGTTCCGCACTTTATTCAGCATGATTTGGCGATCGCGATAGCCTTGTTGATTTAGCTGTGGGGCTACTTTTAGTGGTTTCGCTGGAGCATTCTTAGGATCGCGATCGTCCCCATATACGGGAGGAGTTAAAAAAGGAATTAAGACGTTATAGGCAGGAATTGGTTCTTGGATATTCTTGAGTTCCAACTCTCCGAGGTAGGTTACATCTAACTCGAGGCGATTCTTAACGACATCATAGACGGTTTGGGAAATGCAGATACCCCCAACTTCAGCTTTTGCCTGAAGGCGAGCCGCAATGTTTACACCATTGCCCATAACATCGGTTTCGTTAAAAAATACATCCCCCAAGTGGATTCCAATGCGATGGGCTAGCACCTCCTTTGTAGGCGAGGTCGTAGCTGCCTTGGCAAATTCAGTTTGAATTTCACGAGCGCAATCAACGGCTTGGACAGCACTGGCAAAATACATCAGCAAGCCGTCACCTGTGGTTTTCAGGACTTTACCCGCAAACTTCTGACACAGGTCGGTCATTTGCCGAAAGTCTCGTTCTACCAAACTCAGGGTATGTACTTCGTCTTGCCCCATGCGGGCGCTAAATCCAACGATGTCACTAAACGAGATCGCGGCTAGCGTGCGCTGTCCTCGTGACTGCAAAGGAGGTATATCCATAGTACTGGTTGCTCTCGTACTGGTGCCAATTTGAATATCTTACCTTCCCTTACCTTGTCAGGTGAGAGATATCACCGCTCAAACGTGATCTCAAAAGAAAACCTCAATCAGTCAGGTATTCTAATGGCTTGCTCGTAAGCGATCGCGAAGGAGCCAATGAAGGGCATAATCAAGAATGCATAGACAAAGCAGGCACAGGACATATTCACGCTTATGAATGTGCATAGCAATCCCATTTTTGTCTAGTTCTGTTTAACCTGAGTTGCAACAACAAACTATTGTAATGAACGATCGCATTGATGCTCGACAATATGCGCCCGCGACGCAGCGCAACCGCGACGCAATTTTAGCCGTACTTTTGGAAGTACTACCATCCACAGGAACTGTGCTAGAAATATCTAGCGGCACAGGAGAACATGCCGTATTTTTTGCACCACACCTGCATCCTCGCAATTGGATACCCTCCGATCCCAACCCGATCGCAAGAGAAAGCATCGCTTCATGGCAGCGATATTCTCCTTCTGAGAATTTGCATTCTCCCTTGGATTTAGATGTCACTGATTCAGGATGGAGTTTAGATCGGAACCTTCTAGAGAGATCGCTTCAAGCGATCGTGAATATCAATATGATTCACATTGCGCCCTGGTCAGCTTGTTTGGGATTAATGTCGGGAGCGGGGAAAATTTTACCTGCTGGTGGAATTCTGTATCTCTATGGGCCCTTTAAACAAGGCGGGAAACACACTGCACCCAGCAATGCCGAGTTCGATCGCAGTCTGCGTTTTCAAAATCCCGATTGGGGAGTTCGCGATTTAGAAGAAGTAACCTCCGCTGCCAAAGCGGAAGGGCTCTCGTTGCTCAAAGTATTTCCCATGCCTGCGAACAATCTCTCCGTGGTTTTTCAAGCTTCGGGTTAACTTCTAATCATTACCACTTCAAGTATTGATAGGGATTTCAGAAGTTGAGGAAGATCCCATTGTTTTACTTTCAGCAGTATCCTAGAGAGTGGAAAAGTCGAGAAAAGAGTTTATAGCTATGAGACGCGAGACATGTACAAAGTCGTTGTAGAAGCCTTTGGTGGCAGCGATCGCCTGCAAATTATCGAGCAACCAGATCCCAACCCCGATCCGCAACAAGTCATCATCAAACTCACCAGCATTGGCATGAACCAAGCCGATCTAATGGCGCGACGTGGAGAATATAAACTGATTTCGGGCAATCCCCCCTTCACCCCTGGCATTGAAGGCGGCGGCTATATTGTTGCAGTTGGAGAACAAGTCACCGATCGCTTTGTCGGACAGCGCGTTATTTTGAGCCTCGATGCCCCTTCGGCAAATGGAATTGGGCGAGGTACTTATCAATCCCATTTTGCGACCACCGCAAATCGGACGATTCCCGTACCTGATGGAGTTCCTGACGAATTGCTCGGAGCCCTATGGCTTGCCTATCTAACCGCTTGGGGTTGTCTCATTTGGCAGCAACAACTACAAGCAGGGCAAACGGTGCTGCTTCCCGCTGCCAGTAGCAGTGTGGCGATCGCAGCCTCTCAAGTAGTCAAATACTATGGTGGCATCGCGATCGGCACAACCACTAGCCCTAGCAAAGTCGAAGCCTTGCAAGCCATGCCAGAAGCAAAGTACGACCATCTGGTGGTAACCCGCGATCGCGACTGGTGGCGAGATATTAAACGGCTGACCGGTGGCAAAGGCGTTAACATCATCTTCGATCCCGTGGCTGCGGGGGCATTTCTCAACCAAGAAATTCGCATATTGGCAAATCATGGCACGCTCTGGGTTTATGGCTTACTAGGCAAACCCGATGTTGTCGATGTCACCCCGCTCATTCGCAAATCTGCGGCGATTCGAGGTTGGCTTTTGAATGTCATGTCTGGTTCAGAGCAAGAGTATCCTGGCTATCAACATATCCTTGAGGCGATCGCTAACGGCACCTACCAGCTACCCATTGCAGGTAAGTTCTCTTTGAGAGATGTCCGCCAAGCACAGGATGTCATGGAGCAAGGTCAACATATTGGCAAACTCATACTGATTCCGTAATTGGCGATTAGCTGTTGGCTACGCTCAGCCGGAGTCAAACACTTTAGAATCTTTCATATTGCTCAATTTCCCATACTTTGAGAAAATATGTTTTCTGTACAAATTTAGTGAAAGTAATCTGTAAATAAATATCGAATGCCAAATGCTTATGTGCTGGGGTTGGGACAATCGGGGCTGTCTGCCTCGCGCTTACTAAAAGCAAAGGGGTGGCAGGTAACCGCAAGCGATCGCGCCTCAAGTCCTAGCCTAGAAAAACATAAAATTCAGCTTGAAGCAGAAGGCATCACCGTTGAGCTAGGGAGTTTCCCAAACTTCGATCGACAAAATCAACTTCAACAACCTACACATCTGATTGTTGTTAGCCCTGGAGTTCCTTGGGATCATCCCACCTTGATTAGAGCCAGAGAGCTAGGCATTGAGACCATTGGTGAAATCGAACTCGCGTGGCGCTATCTCAGTCACATACCATGGGTAGGCATCACGGGTACAAACGGGAAAACCACCACCACAGCCCTCACCGCAGCTATTTTTCAAGCCGCAGGGCTAAATGCCGTTGCCTGTGGCAATATTGGCATTCCCGCCTGCGAGATTGCGCTCAACACAGCCAATCCCCCCGACTGGATTATTGCCGAACTCAGCAGCTATCAGATTGAGTCAGCACAAAGCGTCAAACCTCGCATTGGTATCTGGACAACCTTCACGCCAGACCATCTCAATCGTCATTACACCTTAGAAGCCTATCGAGATGTTAAAGCCCATCTCATGCATCAGTCTAGCCAAGCGATCTTGAATGGAGACGACGCTTATCTTGCCAAGCATGGGGACGCAATCCTAGCAAATTCGCAGAAAATCTGGATATCCTGTGCAGATGCCACACCAGAAGTCATGGCCAATGGGGCATATATACAGAACGATACCGTTTTATTTGCAGGCGAAGTTGTTTTACCCCTTGAGAAGTTACAACTATTAGGCATACATAACCAGCAAAATCTACTGATGTCTGTGGCAGCAGCAAAACTAGCAGGCATCGACTCTAAACATATTGAAGAAGCTGTAGCAAAATTTAAGGGTGTGCCTCACCGCTTGGAATATATCTGTAACTACAAAGGCATTCATTTCATTAACGATAGTAAAGCCACCAACTACGATGCCGCCGAGGTAGGTCTACGTTCCGTCAAATCACCCACGATCTTGATTGCAGGCGGTCAGCCCAAACAGGGAGATGCACGTAGCTGGTTAGAGATGATTCGGCTCAAAGCGATCGCAGTTTTATTAATTGGTGAAGCAGCTCCAGCCTTTGCCAAAATGCTAGAGGGTATTCAATATCATAATTATGAAATTGTAGAAACTCTCGAAGTTGCCGTGCCTAGAGCCGTCGCGATCGCCCAATCAAAGCTTTATGAGAATGGCAGTGAGAGCCAACCCACTTCAGTTTTGTTTTCCCCTGCTTGCGCCAGTTTCGACCAGTTTGCTAATTTCGAACAACGCGGCGATCGCTTCCGCAATCTATGCCTTCAGTTATAAAATTAGTTTTCTTACAAAGGGCATAACTTTTAGGAAACATCCGCAATTCCTAAAGAATTCCGAAAATTGCCGTAAAACTTCCGTATGTTTGGTTATCTAAAGATATGATTTGGGGTTATCATTTCCCCAACAACTCTTCTTTGGTCTCTCAACCTCAACCTATGGTCAACCCACCCGCCAGAAGTAACTCCACCGCACAAACCCTCAAGTTTAGAACACTTTTGGTGTGGGGTATTTTGGTGTTGGCATCCCTAGGCTTAATTGCAAGGTTAATCTTCCTGCAGGTATGGACTTATAACGACCTCAAAGAGAGAGCCGATGGGCAACAAATGCTCCAACTTCGACCTTTTATTGCTCGTCGTTCCATCACAGATCGGCGTGGAATTATCTTAGCGATCGATAAGCCCGAGTACTCGCTTTATGCCTATCCTCCTCAAATTAAGAAGCAGATCGCAGGAATGCTAAAGGTACGACTTCAACAGCTTAAAATTCCTCTTGAAGAGCTTCCCAAAAGAATTGAAGAAGAAATGCCCAAAAAACTTAATGAAGTTGCGGAGAAGCTCTCTTCTATACTCACAAATCGACCAGCTCCAAAGCTTCTAGAGCTATTAAAACAAAATGATACCTCTGTAAAAATTCAGGAATGGGTACCTGCCGAACAAGCCGATCGCATCGTTGACTTAAAAATTAGTAATAAATTATCAGATTCGAGCCTTGATTCTTTAAAAGCTGACACATATAGAATAGACGGCTTAGAAACTATCCAACATCGTCGTCGCTCTTACCCACAACAAGACCTTGTTGCTGAAGTAATCGGTTATGTGAATATCGATCATCGCGGTCAGGCAGGGATTGAGTTAAGCCAAGAAAAGTTACTAGAACCTACAAACAAAAATACAGGAGTAAGCGATCGCGATAAGTTAATTCCCAATAGTATCCCCGCAGGCATGCTTCATGCCGATCAAACCAAATTACAACTAACCATCGACGCACGCATTCAACGCACAGCAAGGCAGGCACTCAAACAACAAATTACTAAGTATGGAGCAAAACGTGGGACAGTCCTAGTAATGGACGTGAGGGATGGTGGATTACTAGCTCTGGTCACCGAGCCCACCTACGATCCAAACCAATTTTTCCAAGCAAAGGTCGAGTTATTCAAAAACTGGGCTGTATCCGATTTATATGAGCCAGGATCGACATTTAAGCCGATCAACGTCGCGATCGCACTAGAAGCAGGAGCCATTCAACCAGATACAGTCTTTTATGACGAAGGAGCACTTACCATCGGCGGATGGCCCGTTGCCAATTTTGATTATGAATCAGCTGGAGGCAATGGTTCCCTTAGCATTAGCCAAATTTTAGAGCGATCGAGTAACGTCGGCATGGTGCATATCATTCAACAGATGAAACCCTCTGTTTACTATGGTTGGCTAGAACGTATCGGATTAGGCGACATCACTGGGATCGATCTACCCGCCGAAACGCCAAGCTCACTCAAGCCTCAGAACTTATTCGTAGAACAGGTGATTGAGCCTGCCACTGCAGCCTTCGGTCAAGGATTTTCACTTACGCCCATACAGCTCTTACAATTACACGGCATGATTGCCAGTCGTGGCAAATTACTGACGCCGCATGTGGTCAAAGGTTTAATCAATGCCGAAGGAGAAGACTTTTCTCAACCCAAGCTACCCTCCCCTCGTCAAATCTTTTCACCTAGTACCATGGTCAAAGTTTTGGAGATGATGACAAACGTAGTCGAAAAAGGCACAGGCAAACCTGCCCGAATTCCTGGCTATCGCTTAGGTGGAAAAACAGGAACAGCTCAAAAAGCATCAGCTACGGGTGGCTACTCTCGCGCCAAGATCACAAGCTTCGTAGGAATTTTTCCATCCAATGAGCCTCGTTATGTCGTCGTCGCTGTGATTGATGAACCTGTTGGTGACGACGCTTTCGGCTCAACCGTAGCAGCTCCAATCGTCAAAGCCGTGATTGAAGACATTATCGTTACAGAAAGCATTCCGCCAACGCATCTATCTGAGATACCTACCAAACTCCCCCCAGTTCAACTACAACCAGAACCTCAACAGCAACCCAAGCCACCCCAGCCTAATCAAAGACCTATTAACTCAAATCCCTAGTCTCAACTCAAGTCATTAATTACTTACAAGCAGAATCAAACATCTTTTGGCTAAAGCTACCAAGTACTTCTTGAGAATTCGGAGCATCATCAAACCCCAGACTCATAGTTGAGGCTACCTCTCCATCTCGGTCATACCTTATGATTTCTAAGATCCGTACGTACTTAGATACACAATCGATCGCCATATAGGTATCCAAAGAGGCAACCCTTCTCTGACTTGAAACAGGTAAAACCGCATAGACCCAAAATCTAGCAAAAGGAAATTGTTTCTTTAGAGAATCAGGATGAATGTAGACTTTTACCCCATTACTATCTTCACCCACAAAGATCATCTTTTTTTGAACTTGCTTTAGTTGCGCGATCGCTGCTGTAGGAAAAGTTAGCAAAAAAGCAGCGATCGCACCTATTAGGTATTTGTTCATAAAACTCCCTAACAACAAGAAAATTAACGGTCGTCAACGAATGCTAAAGAAGAGCACAAGAGCAATTAAAGACATAGCTGAAATGACAATTGTGGCAATCACAAATAACCTATCGTCAGCTTTATAAAAGCTATTTGGCAAAGAACCAGCCAAAACCATTAAAACCACCAAGATTAAGGTAGAAAGAAAAGCTGTCCGATTCATAAGTCACTCCTGCTATTAAATATCCTACTAAACCTATCAGTCATCTTAAACCCCTAAACAGAAAAAGCTCCTGTTCGTTTATAGAACAGGTTTCTTTTCTTAGAATATTAATCTTGGCATCGAGTTATTTTCCCGCAGGGCTACCCCTAAAGTATCTTCACCGTAACAGCGTTTCACCTCTGAGTTCGAGATGGATCAGTGTGGTTCCA
>NZ_CBDDRA010000010.1:0-167472 GCF_965232925.1 Tumidithrix helvetica PCC 7403 | reverse complement strand
AAACAGATTGGTCGTCGGGTCAAGATTTCTGGTGCTCAATGGAACCGTCACAATGTTGCTCAAGTCTTGAAGCATCGTTGTGCTTACCTCAACGGTTATTTCTATGCCCCTAAGTATATTTACTCAGTGCCTAATTGAGATGCTCCCAGTTGGGACTTCATAGTTTCTGAGAGCGATAGCAAAGGGCAGTGCAAATGTAAGATCTGTAAAGAGTTTAGTGTAGTCTGGCATGTTTACGAGATCGCGCTCTTTATTTAATTTTTAAGTAGATTTTAAAATAATGGCACTTGTTAAATTATTATATAGCTATGAAGTTTTTAGATCTAAGTTAAAATTATGCCCAAGTCCACAGAGGCAATGGTTTCTGCGTTTGTTCTTGCTTCCGTTGCAGATTATTTCAAAGGAATTTCTGAGGTAACGCGGTTGCAAATTTTGCAATCTTTGCGATCGGGACCAATGAATGTCTTACAACTCACCGAAGCAACTGGACTGGGGCAAGCAAACCTCTCAAAACATCTTAAGATGCTGACGCAGGCTGGCATTTTGTCTCGCCAAACCAAGGGAACCAGCGCTTTTTATGAGATTGTCGATCCTTTGGTTGTTGAGTTTTTCGATCTAGCCTGCGATCGCATCACCAAACGCACCTTACAACAGGCAAGAAGTTTGTCCCAATTTGAAGACGAAATATCTAAATTCTAGAATATGAAAGCTACTGAGCTAATTGGCAGGTATCACGAGGGAGAGAGAGAGTTTCTATCTGCCAATCTTTCGGGTGCAAATCTGCGGGGGGTAGATTTAATTAATGCAAATCTTGCTGGTTGCGATCTAAGTAATGCCGATTTGAGAGAATCAAGATTGGGTAAGGCAAATCTCAGTGGGGCAAATCTCAGTGGTGCGAAGCTTTGCGAAAGCATTTTGTGGGGAGCCGATCTCAGTTACGCCAATTTGTGTGGTGCAGATTTGAGGGAAGCCGATCTCAGTGGCGCGAAAATGTTACAGGTAAAGCTAGTGGGGGCAAGGCTCCTAAAAGCCTGTCTGGGTGGTGCAAATTTAAGTTATGCCGATCTCTCGCGGGCGATTTTATATGATGCCGATCTGCAATCTACGCTCGATCAGCAAACCGATCTGGGGTATGCGATTTTGGTAGAGGCAGAATTGAGCTTTGCCAACTTGGGTGGCGTCATGTTACGACGCGCAAATTTAGAGAACGCCAAACTCTGTCGGGCAGTTTTAGGAGGTTGGCAAGCCATGCAGTTTCAACCCACCGACATGAGCGAAGCCAATTTGCAGGGAGCCGATCTCAGTTATGCGAACCTAAGTGGAATCGCCCTACATAATGCCAATTTGCGGGGAGCCGATCTAACTCAAACAAATTTAGAGGGAGTTGGAATGCAGGGGGCAATTATGCCCGATGGAAGAATTAATCTGTAGGATTGCAAGCTCCCACTCAAAACTTTTGACGCCCTAAAGCTTTTGACTTTCACTTGTTCGTTGTCAACGGTCTAACTGATAATTGAAAAAGGCCCAATTTAAGGAGAGTCACCTATGCGCCGCATCATTCAATTAATTAGCATTCTGTTTGTAACCTTCGGCGTTGTTTTTGCTGGCAATCCCTTGGCGATCGCGGCAACCGTGAATACTACCTCTGTCAATCTGGTCAATCAACCCGCGATCGAGGTAAAGGTGAGTTTGAGCAACACAACCAATGAATTGAAATTCGAGCCCGATCGCTTCACTTTTGAAGCAGGCAAGCGTTACAAATTCGTGCTGAGCAACCCTAGTGCCATGAAGCACTATTTCACCAGCAAAGATTTCGCTGATGCGATCTGGACGCAAAAGGTCGAAGCAGGTCAAGTCGAGATCAAGGGCAATATTCGCGAACTCGAACTACGCCCGCAAGCAAACGCTGAATGGTTCTTTGTGCCCATGAAGCAAGGCAGCTACACATTTCGGTGTACGATCGCGGGACATACCGAAGCAGGTATGAAAGGCACGATATTAGTTCAGTAGCCTTCACTAACGAGACTTTAACCCAAACCTGAAGTCAGCCTCGTCCAGTAGGTTTCATAAATGCGCGACACCTCTGGGTCAAGTTTGGAAATTCTTCCACTTCTGTTAATATAGGCTTTCGTTGGTTCCCAAACTGAGATCGCTTTTAAGTCCTCGTCCACCAGAGATTTTGCCAGTTTATTGGTTGTGCCAAAACTGTTAGCGTTACTAATTTTGGCGGCAATTTCAGGACGCATAATATAGTTCATCCAAGCATGGGCTGCTGCTAAATTCGGCGCACCTTTAGGAATAGCCAGCATATCCATAAAAACAGAAGTCCCACTGGCAGGCAGAATATACTTAATTTCAGGAATCGTGGCATCTTTCTCGCGATCTTGTTTGTTTTGGCGCATTAAACTAATGCCATCGCCAGAAAATGCCATTGACAGGGTTAAATCTCCTGCGGTCAAAGGGTCGCGCCATGCATCCGTATTAAAGTTTGCTGTGGCTGGCATCAGTTCTCGTAGTTTCTCAAAGGCAAGACGAATTGCTGATTCTTCTTTGGCGTTATAAGAAAAATTGAGGGAATGGAGTGCCATCCCCATCACTTCACGCACATCATTGAGCAGTGTGATCCGAAGTTTGTTGCGCTGCTCCCATAAAAAGCTCCAATCTGTAGGTTCGGCACCGACGATTTCCCCCATCGCTTTCACGTTGTAGGCAATTCCTGTTGTCCCTAAACTCACAGGAATTCCATATTTGTTGCCCGGATCGTATAGCGTTGCCGATACGAAATATTCTTCGCCAATATTTTGCAGGTTAGGTAATAGTTTCTTGTTTAAGGGCAACAGCAAATCCAACTCGTGCATCTGCGCAACCATATAGTCGCTAGGATAAATAATGCTATACCCTGACTTGCCACCAGCTGCCTGCAACTTTGCTAACATCACCTCGTTAGAATCGTAGCTGTCACCGACAACCTTAATTCCTGTCTCCTTGGTAAAACCCTCCATCACCTCGGTATTGCTGACATAGGTCGCCCAACCGTAGATATATAGAGTGTTTTTATCACCAGTCACAGTCGGGGCTGCGGTTGGTTCTGCCGTTTCTGTTGTGGTAGGAGGCTGGGGCGTGTCAAAGATGCCACAACTCGATAGTGCTGTGCCCGCCATCAGCGCTGATGTGGCATAGGCAGAATTTTTGATAAATTTCCGTCTGGATACTCTCATCTGGATACTCTTATCTGGATACTCTTCATCAAGGCTCGCCAAGCTCAGATCGCTTTCATAAAAGAGGGATTTAGAGAAGATCTAGACTGGGCAAAGGCATGGGTTTTGCTAAAGCCAAACAGTCCTCAGGAGTCCAAGATATATAAACTTGACTATCAAAGGGTGGAACTTTATCCCCAAGTGTGTTTTGGCGCACCAAGGTCACGCGTACTGGGGGCACATTCTCACTGGCCAATAAATCCACAATATATTGAGAATGATCGCCCAGATAGAAAACATTGTTTAAAACACCGCGATAGGTATTGTAGGGCTGATTGGGATGCTCTGTGGACAGTTTGATTTTTTCTGGACGCACGCTCACCCATGCCTCTTTGCTGAGTTGCCAATCACTTGGTTTCTCGACCACGATCGCCAGTCCCGAGTTAGAGCGCAGTTCTAAAAAAGCTCCATCTTGTTCTACCAGCTTGCACTCAAACAGATTAGTCTCACCGACAAAACCAGCAACAAAGGGAGTTGTGGGGTAATTATAAACTTGACTGGGTGTACCCACCTGTTCCAACTGCCCTTGGTTCATCACTGCAATGCGACTAGAAATACTGAGCGCTTCCTCTTGATCGTGGGTAACCATGACGAACGTGATCCCCAGATCGTATTGCAAGTTAGAAAGCTCTACCTGCATTTCTTTGCGCAACTTTAAGTCCAAGGCCCCTAAGGGCTCATCTAACAGCACCACCTTGGGGCGATTGACCAAGGCTCTGGCTAGAGCCACCCGTTGCTGTTGACCGCCCGATAGCTGACGTGGAAACCGATCGCCCATCACTTCTAGCCTGACTTTGCGGAGGGCATCTTTGACGCGATCGTTAATTTCGGCTTTAGGTAAACCCCGTACCTTTAAGCCAAAGGCAACATTATCAAAAATGCTCATATGCCCAAACAGCGCATAGCTTTGAAACACTGTGTTTACAGGACGACGGTAGGCGGGCACATAGGTCATGGTCTGCCCCTGAATTAACACCTCTCCTGCGGAAGGCTCTTCAAAGCCAGCGATTAAGCGCAGTAATGTGGTTTTGCCACAGCCCGAAGGACCAAGAATGCTAAAAAGCTCGCCCTTTTGGATTTGTAAATCTACGCCTTGAACAACCGCGCCAGAGCTAAAAATTTTAAATACCTTTTTCAGTTCTACATCAGGTACTGTGTCGATTGTCGTGCCAGTCTCTTTGACAGTTGTAGATTGAGCCATAATCTAAAGGGGAGTCCAAAAATTAGAGAATCTAAGCAGTTATTGAGGCAATTTTGGGGGTAATTTAGCTTTCGTGTTAAACAATCAATGAATCTTAACAGATAGAAGCGCGTTCGTAGACTACTAAAATATAGCGCTTACTTCTTCGTGAATATAGATCGTCTATATCAGAGTTTAGGATAAATCTCTTCAGTGCAGTCAGAATTCATGGAAATGTCATGTATGGGTATGCGATCGCATCAGTATTGCATGGAATCCCGCACCCGCTAAGCGTAACAGAAGCTTGGTTTAATTACAAAACTGTAATTTAGAGCGAGATGATTTTGTCATTTTAGCTGGGCATAATCAAACTGCTCAGCCCGAGCGTAACCCCACAGATTTCTGCAAGCCCAAAATACTCATATCGCAAGGATTATGGAAATTAGCACAATGTCCTCAAATCAATCTCTAAATCCTGAATCAGTTTGGCAAAGGCTTAGAAATAATCAGATTCGTTCCTGTGAGGAGGCGTTGCGTCAACTCGTCGATCCCAAGGGGTTGGTCAAGCTTGAACTGTTAGACCAAGAGCTAAACCATCGTTTTTTTCGAGAATTTGAAGATCTCTCTGCTCTTCCCCCCGTGATCCCACTTTTGCTCTGGCGTAGTTGTTTTTATATTGGTAGCCCCTATGCGCTCTCACCTGAAGATCTAAGAGCGATCGGCGATCGCACCCTGACAGAAGTTCGCTCAATCCAGATCGCCCCTGAAAGCTATCGGGTTTGGTTTCGCAGACAGAATATTCCCAGTCAAAATAGTATTAATTCTACGCCTTTAATCAATCCCCTCACTGGCGAAACCGAACTTGCCGATATTAGCGAAGTCACCGATCTATACCTATCGCAAGCCGTCGATCAAACCCGCAGGATCAATGCCCTGATCTCAGTCGCCCTGCAACATCGTGCCAGTGATATTCACCTAGAACCGACTGCCCTGGGGCTACGGGTGCGCTATCGCATTGACGGTATTCTGCGCGACATTAAGACACTGCATCTAGACATCAGTCGCAAAATCATTGTGGCGCTCAAGGTCATGTGCAATATGGACATTGCCGAAAGCCGTCGCCCTCAAGATGGACGTATTGGCAAAAACTACACCAACACCGAGGAATTGGACTTAGACCTCGATATGCGGGTAAGTACCCTGCCCTGCGTCCATGGCGAAAAAATTGTAATTCGGTTACTGCCCCGCGAAAATCCCTTTTCCGATCGCATCGAAAGTTTAGGCTTTACCAAACGGGCGTTAAGTATCTATGAGAGTTGGATCTGGCAACCGCAAGGCTTGATTATCATGACTGGCCCAACGGGGTCTGGCAAAACCAGTACGCTCTATACCAGCTTGCAGATGCTGGCAACGGAACATGTCAATGTTGTCACCGTAGAAGACCCCGTAGAGTACGTGCTGCCCAATATTACGCAGACCCAAGTCCACGAACCCGCAGGTATGACCTTTGCCGCAGGGTTGCGCGCGATTTTACGCCAAGATCCCGATATTGTCATGGTGGGCGAGGTGCGCGATCCAGAAACCGCTGAAACGGCGGTTCGGGCGGCTCTGACAGGGCATTTGGTCTTATCGACCATGCACACCAATGATGCTGCCAGTGCAATTCCGAGGTTAAAAGATTTAGGTCCAGACCCTGGTCTGATTAGCGATGCGCTTTTAGGTGTGGTGGCACAACGCCTTGTCCGCAAAATTTGTCCCCATTGTGCCAAACCCCATACTCCGACATTGGCTGAGTTAAAATCTCTACAGATCGATCCTGACACCATCGATCTGACCCACTGGCGCAAGGGCACAGGCTGCAATCGCTGTTTTAATACAGGGTTTTTAGGTCGCGAAGCCGTGGTGGAACTGCTGGATGCCGATGACACCGTGCGCCAATTGATTTACGAAGGTACGATCACGCAAATGAATCGCTACCTAAATGAGATTGAATTCCATTCGTTCCGACTTGCCGCGATCGAAAAGCTCACCACTGGAATCACAACTACCGATGAAATATTGCGCGTCCTTCCCCGCAGCGCTTTGTATCGCAAGTCAACCCACTCATCAAGACATCACATGAAAGCGATTAACACCAGTAGTCCTTAAGGCTCTCCCATGGGCGAACCTAGAATCCCAAGGCAATTCATGAATTGCCCCTAGAATTCAAAAAAACTTCTAGCCGATCGCGACTGGGCATATCTCCTCTTTTTCTGTTTAGCTGATGATAACGCTAAACGTTTTGACAACTAAATTAACAAAATCTTTAGGCAAAATTTCTCCTGTTGTTTTCCACCAACGCTGATTTAGATCGAGCGTTCTGATTTGTTCGGCAATAACTGAACCCTGTACTTTAAAACCTTCGGGAATCGGAATCATCATTTTGATCTTAGGCTTAATGGTGCTGGTAATGGGATGAACTATTACAATTCCCTGACGTTTTTGGTTATATTGCGTATGGCTGATGACCAAGCAGGGGCGAGCGTTTCCTGACTGTTCTCTGCCTTGGGTTGGGTTAAGATTAATTCTGATAATTTCACCCCTTTGGATATTCATAGAAGTTCGCGCCCTAGAGGTTCGCTTTCAGAAAATTCCATTACATCGTCAGGATATTGAAAGTCATTGGGAATACTGGATATTAAGTCGTTAAGGGTTAATTCTTGATGCTGTGAGGTAATAGCTAATTGTTTATCTGACTCTTTGACGGTGATATTTGGTAATTCTGTAACTGGTTTTTGATAGGTATGGTGTAAAAAAGCAATGAAATTTAGAGCTTGGCGCTGGGCTTCTGGGGGAAGGGCGGCAAAGGTTTCGATAAGTTCCTGTTGGGTGGCGATCATAAATTTAACCTCCGATTTCTTTGATTCTATCGCGAGAGTTGTTATCCCATTAGTGCAAATTGCTCGCTCGCCCATTGATGATAATTATTGTTTTTGTTTAGCAGCGCTACAATCACACCAGTATCAACAATGACTTGATTCATTTACCATAGCCTTCCAAATGTTTTTTATTGTGTGAAAGGTCGGGTGGTAAGTCAGCACAACCTAGCCATTGTTTACTGAGTTCATAGGCGGATACGGTCGGTTGTTTTGTTTTTGATTGGCGCTTAGCGAGCGATTCAATGAATTGATTTACCTCCTGCAATAAGGATTCAGGCAATTTTTGCAGTTTGGTAATGGTTTCCTCGTATATGGTCATGGGTTAGCCTCCTAGTTGTCTAATGCAATTTTGTGCATTCTCACAATCTACCGTTTTGCTTTGCTATTGATAGAGTTGCGCTGTCTTGTAAAAATTCGTTGTAGTTAGCGAGAGAGCGCTTCTTGACTATCTCCTAAATTATACTTCGCAGTACCTCGCTTGTCGTGAGCTTTGACTTTGGCAAAATTGAGTTGGATGACTTCGTTGCAATCAGCGATCGCTCAAGTCAAGATTAATTTGTGATAGATGATTTGCTGTGAAAAGAATTGCCTTATTTTGATGTTATGAGAATGCGATCGTGGAATACGCGAATATTTCTGAGGCAATGCTGCAACGCGCGAAATGATGGGCGATATTTTTTGTGTGGTGCCTGCTGGATATGGGACTCGTCGATCATCCAAGACATATAGTGATAGGAGAGATAACGTTACACCACGTTTCTGAGGATGGATAATAGTTGTGTCGAAGGATCCTAAATCTAAAGGAAACAAGTTCCCTTTACCTTTTGTTACATTAAGTTACCTGCTTGACACTGGTAATAATCCAGTTGTGTTTCTATACTTGAGATACTTAATATTCTGATTCATCAGAATGAAAGAATTTATCTTAAGGAGCTAACATCTGAGAAAGGAGGATTTGCAAGCTAGTGCTGCTTTGATTCGGGAGAGATATCTAGATGGAAAACCTATTGGCAAAGGCAATGTTGCAGTTGCTGAGATATACCTTACTCAAAATATAGCCTTTTGCGCTGGAGCAACTTCTAGAGGAGGGCGTCAAAGTCCGATTCAAATCCCTATTCCCAAGTCGCAAGGAGGACAATTTGAACCATCTGTTGACTCCCGCACAGATCGGCTTATGGATACGGATGCTGAGTATAAAGTCCTGTCTGAAATTGCTAATATCTTGGACAAAGACTACAATGATCAAGCAAAGGGTAATCTTTATCTCTATACTGAATATCAGCCATGCGAAAGCTGCAATAGCATTTTACAGCAATTTCAGGAGAAGTTTTTATTTGTAAACATAGAGATCTTTTGGGATTTACCCTATCCACACGATCACTAGAGAAAAGAGAATATATCTATGATTTCAACTTGGAGTAATTCTATAGATAAAACATCATCTTTAATTTGCAAATTACCCAACTCCTTTCAAGGAAGATTAGGTGTAGTTTATCAGCAGCATTATGAAGAACTGTATGAATCGGAAGCAGGAGGAACGACTTCTCTTCAAGATGCTTTAAATGATATTTTGAGTTTATTTCACATTCAAAGTAGTAGTCCAACGTTGAGTCACCTTCGCTATGTTTGGATGGCGTTAATACTTGCTTCTGTTGTAGAACCTACAGTCAAATATTATCAGCCTGATAACTCTATTCCAGAAAAGACTATGAATCGATTATCTCTTTGGCTAATAGAAACCCTCACAGAAATGCTTAGTGATAAAAATCGGTTTTCTAGGGAAGCTAAAAAGGAAGAGGAAAATAATATACTGGACTCTTCTCAATTTTTTTCTGAGAACAATAAGATTTCAAGCTTTCAAGTATTATACGAAGCTTTAGATGTTTATAAAAATGCCATCGAAGTGCTAGACCCCAAGCAGGCATTAGAAGCATTAAGAGATATTTTAGATGACTGCTTAGAGGGTTATGCTATCTTTCCTGGATCTTATGGAAGACGCGAATTGTTTGATTGGTGGTTGCTTGATGTTGTCCCAGCCAGTTGGTGTTTAGTTGCACCTAACTCTATCTACTCGACAAATGAGAAACACATCGCATCTGATCGAATAGATAAGTTACAAGAAATTAGTTTTGCCATGGAGTCTGTTATTCGGAGTGCTTCTGAAGATAGGATGAGAGAGAGTCTACCAGTTTCTTCTAATTCATTTGTTTTTCGCTCGAACAAAATTGAAACTAATAAATTTAACGTAACAGATATTTACAGCAAAAGTAATCCAATGTCTAACCTACTTTTCCGCAAACAATTGAATGATTATGAACATATTTCCATTTTTTGAGAATTAATTATTTTTTAGTGTCCTAATAAACATAAGAGGATTTGACGTAATGAGTAAGCAGGAAAATGCTACTACTGAACTTTTAAAATACCTTCCTGAAAGCAATGAAAATTCGGAAAACGAAGGAGAAAAGCCATATGGAGATGAACATCTTGCTCAGCTCAAACGTACTTGTGAAAACTTTCTAAAAAAACAGGCTTTAGAAGTTGGGCAAATTGTAAAGTGGAAAGATAATCTAAAGAATAGAAAGCTTCCGCATAAAAACCAACCTGCTATTGTAATTTTCGTTCTAGATGAACCCATCATTAGTACAGATGATGAACCTGGTAGCCCCTACTTTTTGGAAGCTTTAGATATTGTTCTTGGGATAATAACTGATGATGGCACTTTTCTAACCTTCTATTATGATAGTAGAAGATTTGAGACCTATTTAAGTCACTAATTTAAATATAGAAGGTCAAAAAACATAGTAATTGTGATAAAGAAATTACTCCCAATTAATTCAAAATCAACTTATGGCTCACCTGTCCTGAGCTATCGACATCTTAGACAATTGGAACTGCCGTCGCCAGTTCCAGATTAATCACCTCCTCATTACTCAACCCATCGAGTTCCTTGATAATCGATCTCAGAGAGTTCCCATGAGCCGCTACCAACACATTGTCGCCTTGTTTCAAATGGGTGAGAATGCGATCGCGAAAGTAAGGCACTGAACGCTTCAGCGTATCTTCTAGACTCTCGCCGCTAGGAGGACGCACGTCATAGGAACGCCTCCATTTTGTCACTTGGGCTTGCCCAAATTTCTCCACGGTTTCCGCCTTATTCAAACCTTGGAGATTGCCATAGTCCAGTAGGGTGCGTTAGTGCCAACGTAACGCACCGAACACTTGTATGATTTTAAAAACGTCGCAAAACAATAGAATGCAATGTCTAACTTCAGAAGATCGTCTATCGCAGGCGGTACATACTTTTTCACCCAAGTTACCTATCATCGACAACAGTGGCTCTGTAGAGAGGTCGCACGTAAAGCCCTGCGAAATGCAATTAATCGCGTCCGCCAAACCTATCCGTTCTCAATTGATGCCATAGTGTTACTCCCAAGATCGCCTGCACTGCATCTGGCCCTTACCACCACAAGATTATGACTATGCTACTCGTTGGCGACTGATAAAAACCTTCGTTACTAAAAGTTGTGGGAACGAGCTACATCTTACAGAAAAG
The DNA here is from genome assembly GCF_965232925.1 of Tumidithrix helvetica PCC 7403. NCBI lineage: Bacteria > Bacillati > Cyanobacteriota > Cyanophyceae > Pseudanabaenales > Pseudanabaenaceae > Tumidithrix > Tumidithrix helvetica. The sequence goes on along the minus strand of NZ_CBDDRA010000010.1, from coordinate 156,561 downwards.
ATAACAGCCTCAAAGCAAAAGCGAAAAGAAAAAATCTCTGGCAAAGAAGGTTTTGGGAACACATGATTCGCGATGAATTGGTAAATAATTTAGGCTATGAGGATTAGCCTTACTCTAATGTCCCTTAACCAATTCCTGTAGCCAAAATACAGCCGTCGCAGCAAGGGAAGCGATCGCCCATTCAATCAAGCTGAGGGGCAAGGTTCCCATAAACTCGCCCATGACTACGACCTGCACGAAGATGACCTGCAAAGTTGCTATAAGAATAACCGCGATCGCCAAGGGAATATTTTGAAATAGGCTATGCCGCGCGAGCGCACAGGCATGCAGGGCTTGACTAAACACCAAAGTGACAAATGCCATCGTGCGCGCCTGCACTAGTAAAGCAGGGTCGCCTTGATATTTCAGCCAAAATACGAGATTTACCGCCACCGTCATTGTCAAGACTGCTAACAATAGGCGTAGATAATTGCCCCGTCGCAACATGGTCTGAAACCGATAGGCAGGTTGCTGGATCAACTCCACGGCAGTTGTCTCAATCAGTAAGGGAATCGCTACCAAAGGGGTAGCGATCGCGCCAACCCAAAGCATTTGCAAGGGCGAAATCCCAAACCCTACAACGGCATCCCCAAGCGCGAGAAGGACAAGGGTAAAAGCAGTTGCCGCGAGGAGCAAAACAAAACGCTGGAGGCGATCGAATACGGCGCGACCTTCGAGGATGGCGACGGGAATATACCGAAAATCTTCCCTTGGCAAAATTAAACCCGAACTATCTTGAATCTCACGTTTGCAGGTGCGATCGCAGATCCCCACATCTGCTTGCCGCAAAAGGGCAATATCCTCAATATCCTTGCCGACCACTGCGACTGCCTTGAGATCCCCTTTGCGATCGCCTTGCCAAGTGCGCAATCGTTCCTGTGGGGCATCAAAATAGCTAAATACCTCAATACCCAAAACAGTTCCCAAGGCTTGCGCGTCGGATTCTGAAGCGCGAATTAAGCCACACCAGCGAATCCCTGCCTGACTGAGATTATCGATCGCGAGGGTAATGTCTGATTCCAAAATTAAGGCGATCGTATCTAGCCGAGATAGCGCATCGATCGCCGAGGGAAATCTCACCCACAGCCGTTTTTTCGCTAACGTCCCCATGCCAATCAGTTGGACTTGGGTGGCTAACCGCAGCAAATTTTGCGGATAGGTACTCAAGAGCACCGCTACCACCGCAGCAGTTGCCACATCTGCCCCACGCTGCCAATTGAGTAAGGCGATCGCGATCGCGACTAACCCCACAATCGCAACCCATACCCGCCGCAGGGTTCTCAACTGCGTATGTAATGCCGAAAAGGGCTGCTCGCGAACGACCAAATGCGACTGCCAGTAGGCAGTATGCCCCGTAGCGATCGCAATGCCTTTCCCCTTACCTGCGGTAATTTCCGTACCTGCATAGACTACATTGGTTCGTTCTAAGACCGCCGTATCGAGGGCTAAGGACTCCGTTGCCTGTTTGGGCGCGATCGCTTCCCCACCCAGACTGGTTTGGTTTGTCTGTAAATCTTCAGAAGCCTCGATCAGTCGGATATCAACGGACGGGCGATCGCCTGTCTGTAGGATCAACAGATCGCCGATCACCAGATCGCGGGCTGGGATGTCTAAGGCTTCCCCATCCCGTTGCACCAGCACAGAGGCAGCAGGAAGACTCTGTCGGCGCTGGGTTCTACCAAGGGTAGCGACTTCTCTCGTTTTGAGAGACCAGAACGTGAGGGCAAGACCCATTGCCCCATGGATCGTGCCAATGGTAGCGATCGCCATGCCTTCAGCAACCAAGCGCAGTCCAAACCCAAAAAATGCGGCGGTTGCCAGCAAGATATAGGTAAAGGGATTAATCAGGGGTTGCCATAGGGTTTTCAGCGATCGCGGCTTTTGCGGTAGCTTATTCGCCCCATACTGGCGCAATCGTTGCCTTGCCACTACATACGAAAGTCCCTCAGCTGAGGACTGTACCTGCGCTAGTACCTGATCGCGATCCCAATAGTGCCAAGGCAGCTCAGAATTAGGCAAAAAGCTGGGTTTAGACATTTCGCATTGTTCGATAGAACGGAAGGATCAGGCTTTAGAGCGGACTAATTCACCCTGTTCGTTGACATGCAAACCACATTCTTGGTTGCTTTGTTCCCACCACCATCGACCAGCTCTGAGGTCTTCACCTGGGGCGATCGCTCTCGTGCAGGGGGCACAACCGATACTGGGGTAATTTTTATCGTGCAAGGCGTTGTAGGGCACACCGTTCTGATGAATGTATTCCCAAACCTGGTCGTTTGTCCAATCAATCAGAGGATTAATCTTCGAGATGCTGCGCTCCACATCTAACTCAATCACTTGCATATCAGAGCGGTTGGTTGTCTGATCGCGTCTTAGCCCTGTAATCCAAGACTTTAAGCCAGTTAAAGCACGGTTTAGCGGCTCTACCTTGCGAATATAACAGCATTGCTTGCGATTTTCGACGCTGTCATAAAATAAATTGATGCCCTTGTCTTGCACCATTTGCTGTACGGCATCGGTTTGGGGAAACATTACCTTGAGTCGCAGTTGCGGATATTTTTGCCGAATTGCGGCGAGCACATCATAGGTTTCGTAGGGCAAACGGCCTGTGTCTAGGGTAAATACACAGGCATCAGGGCGAATTTTTGCCATCATATCAATCAGCACCACATCCTCTGCTCCGAAACTAGAGGCAAGTGCTACGTAAGGATGGAATTGCTCTAGTGTCCAAGTCAGTACTTCTTGGGGAGACTTGCCTTGTAGTTGTGTCAGAGCGATATCGATGTCGGCTTTTGTTGTCATTGCGAGTAAATCAAAAATCTAGCAGGCTCGATCTTACCAAGAAACTGAGTGTATAAAGCCCCTCACTTCTTGCCTTTAGGTCGAAGAGGGTTAACAAAAAAAGTTAGCGCGGGGGCAATTCATCAATTACGCTAGAAATTCACGCTAACTTTATTCCCATTTCCCCTATGACGATTTCGGCTGAGCTTCTAACTCTAACAAAATGGATGGCGGGAGAATTTAGCAATCAAGCCCAAGCGCTCGCTGAGCCCATTTGGTATGTCAATTTGCGATGGTGGCAGCGACCGATTCCTTTTCAAGTATTCAAAGGGCTGGCTCTATTTGCCGAGCAAGCGAATGTGCTGAATCTCGATCGCCCTTATCGCCAGCGGATTTTGCAATTTCAAGAGGAAAATAGCAAGATTTGGGTGAATTACTATGCTTTGCGCGATCCGAGTGCATGGCAAGGTGCGGGTGCAGATGCTCGGCGGTTAGCTGGGTTAACTTTTGCAGATTTAGAACCGCTATCGGGTTGCCGCCTACAGGTTATCCATTCTGGAACTACGAATTCTGCACAAGATCCTGAAAAATACAAGGCAGATTTAATCCCAGACACCAAATGTTGCTTTACTTACATGGGCGAAATTAAGCAAGTAATTTTAGGCTTTGAGGTGACTGCATCGAGTTTCTGGAGTTACGATCGAGGGGTTAAACCTGAGACGGGAGAAGCCATTTGGGGTGCGATTATGGGGCCATACCAATTTGTCAAACAGCAAGATTTCGCCTCAGAGTTTGCGATCGACGACTAAACACGCTATTGGGAATTGGTAAAAGAAGCAGTTGATGTTACCGATCGGGGTAGGGGCGATCGTGGGGCTCTCCTGTTAGCATAGGGTGACTGCCTTCCCCTGTTTAGATATTTTAGATATCCCCTCTAGCAATCACGAGCGATCGCCATGCAAAATAGTGCAGCCAATACCTTGGCAGTTTCTCTCTGTCCTGAAGAAGCGGTTTGTTATCTCGCCAGAATTTACACCACGATCGTACTGTTCGATCCGCCAGCGATCGTGCGCGACTATCAAGGACGAATCTTAATTCATTCCCTAGGATTTCCTGATGAGCCAGAGGTAGCGCACCTGTGCCAACGGATTATGGGGGAGTTTGGGTTTAGCGAACAGAGTTTCCCTGCCTATGCTTTGCAAGGGTTAGCAACAGTTACAGAGGTTTTTCAGTATAACGCTACGAGTTTTACGGCTGATTGGGAAGAACATGGGTACAAGGAAAGTTACTATTCCCATCAAGTGGAAGCTGATGCCAAGGGGCGCGAGATCTGGGGCGTTCGCCTTGACGCTACTTATTTCTTGTCAGAACCTGTCTATGATGTAATTCCACCCATCCATGTTGAAAGCAATAGTTTTTGGTTCCCTCAAAACACTTCGCAGTTGCAATCTTTTCAGCTAGCCCTTCAAAGGGATGTTACGCTTACAAGGTGATTTCAACGCAAATTTCAACGCAAATTTTAAAGTATCCCGTTACACGAACTTCTAGAATCCTATGACACTTTCGATTGGCGATCGCGCTCCTGAGTTTAGTTTGCTCGATACTGACGGAAATCTAGTAACCCTGTCGGCTTTAAGCGGACAGAGGGTGGTGCTTTATTTTTATCCCCGTGACAATACTCCCGGTTGCACGAAAGAAGCTTGTGCTTTTCGCGACAACTATGCGGAGTTCCGATCGCAGAATGTTGCGATCTTGGGTGTGAGTGCAGATGATGCCAAGTCCCATGCCAAATTCACGGCAAAATTTCAGCTTCCATTTCCATTGCTTTGTGATGTCGATGCGAAAGTTGCTACGGAGTATGAGAGCTATGGCAAAAAGAAGTTTATGGGCAAGGAATATATGGGTATGTTCCGCAATACATTTGTCATTGATGCCGATGGCAAGATTGAAAAAATCTATCGCAATGTAAAAGCTGAAGTTCACCCTGCCCAAGTTCTCGCAGATTTAGTCAGCACTGACTGAGTGCGCCTTATTTTCCAGCAACGATACAAAACTAGGGAAAGATGCGGCGTAGCGCATAACTAGATTTTTATGGTTGTAAGCAATGTTATTGCGATCCTATTGGATACATGAGAGCTTCTTTCCTCTACATTGAGCGTAGGGGCAATTCATGAATTGCCCCTACGCTCAAATCATTTAGGACTGCTATATAGCGATCCTTAATTGCTTGTAACAGATTAATTACAACTCCTTTAGGATTGCTTATGTTGCCCAGTTAATAAGTATCATAAATAATAAAGAACGAGCGATAAGGATTGTGACTGAAATTGGAGGAACTAAGATGGCTTCAAGACTTACGATAATTGGATTTGCCTTCGTAGCAATCCTTAGCAGTAGTTGTGATGCGATGAATACTGCAAACAATCCAGATGATACACAGTCCCCCTCGACGGAATCCTCTGTGATGCGTTCTGCTTCTTCAAAACAGGTAGATTCTCAAGCTACTCCTCCCCAAACTACAGAGAAAGAAAGAGCGGTTAAAAAAAGTGAAGCTAAAGAAATCTTTGAACGGGGGGTAACGAAGTATAAAGCCAGAGATTACCAAGGTGCGATCGCTGATTTTAACGAGGTAATTCGACTCAATCCTAGGTATGTAGAGGCTTATGTCAATCGTGGCAATGCAAAAGATGACTTAGGAGACGGGCAAGGTGCGATCGCAGACTACAGCATAGCGATTCGGCTCGATCCTAATTTTGCGAATGCTTACACCGAACGCGGACTGGCTAGGTATAGAGCGGGAGACAAACAAGGTGCGATCGCGGACTCTAACGCAGCGATTCGGCTCAATCCCAAAGATCCTTCTGCTTATGTCAATCGTGGCAATGCGAAGGACGATCTGGGGGACAGTCAAGGTGCGATCGCGGACTACAACACAGCGATTCGGCTTAATCCTAATTTCGCCTATGCTTACAACAATCGCGGGTTGGCAAAAGATAGAGCAGGTGACTATCAAAGCGCACTGATTGACTACAACGAAGCGATTCGCCTCGATCCTCAATATGCCTATGCTTATAGGAATCGCGGATCGCTCAAAGAGAGATTGGGAGATAAACAAGGCGCGATCGCCGATCTCAGAGAAGCAGCTAAGTTATTCAAACAGTTGGGAAACACCAAAGTGCTAGAACAAATTTTGCAGAAGATTCAAAAACTTGAGTAATGATGTCAGGATTGCTTGTCTATGAGGGGTTCACTGGCGTATTTAGTAAATAATGCCAAACCAGCCTAGATAGGTCGAGATTATCGTACTGCCCCAAAAAAGGGATAAAGCTCCACCCAAGGCTAAAAATGGGCCAAAGGGAAAGGGCTGCTCTCTACCAAGAATGCGAGTTGCAACGGCAAATAGTCCCAATAAAGAACCCACGAACGCTGCCAGCAAAATTGCCAACAAGAGATGTTGCCATCCCAACCAAGCCCCCATCATGGCAGCCAGTTTGGCATCCCCTGCGCCCATTGCCTCTTTTCCTAAAAAGAATCTTCCTGCCCATCGCACGATATCTAACAACCAAATTCCCACAACCGCACCTGTGATGCCCACAAGGATTTGACTGCCCCAGCCCAATTTAGGGGCATAGGGGACTACATTAGGTGAGAATGCGATCGCACTTTGATAGATTAGTCCTAAAACCAAACCAGACTGCGTGAGCTGATTGGGCAAGGTCATGGTATCGAGATCGATGAGCGTGAGTGCCAGCAACCAACTCAAAAAAGCCCCGTAAAATAAGAGAACGAACCAAGGTTGGGAAAAGCCGAAATGGAATGCCACACTCCAAAACAAAACGGCAGTTAAACCCTCTACGGCTGGGTATCGCCATGATACAGTGGTGTGACAATAACGACATTTGCCGCGAATTAAGAACCAACCCAAAATTGGAATATTATCTCTTGGGCTCAAACGTTTGAGACAATGAGGGCAGCGCGATGGGGGGAACAAAATTGATAGCCCCGCAGGCACGCGATAGACAACCACATTCAAAAAGCTGCCGATGCTTGCACCGATAATAATTGCCAAAACCTGTAAGAGAATAGATTCCACGATCTTGCTGAAATAATTGCTTGTATGGCATGACTCGGATCTCGCACCTATTCTTTTTAAACTCAGGATAGCCCCATATGTGGGCTAAAAGCTAATACCATTTTCAAAAAAAGATGCAACGCATCTTTTTGAAAAGACCGCGCAGAGCGCGGAACCCAAAACCCGATCTGTGGCAAATTCAAGAGCAATTGGTATAAAGTCCTCTTCAGCGGACTACCAGAATAGGTTTTAGTCTATTTTAATGGACTTTCGCACTTGAGCGAAAAACTTAAGTTTTTCGCATTCCGATCGCAGAGGCAAGATCTCAGCTAACAAAAGAAAGCCGCTTCTCTTTGATCGATCTGCCATCTTTTTTCTAAATAACCACCATAAGCCTGTTGTATGTTCTCCATGGTCATCACATCTGTCGGAGAGCCTTGCGCGATCAATTGCCCATTTAAAAGCAGTAACTCATCGTAATGATGGAGCGCATCGCCCCATTCGTGACAGCTTACCAGCAGGGTTTTTCCTTCTGCTTTTAACTCCGTATAAATTCTTAAGACCAAAGATTCCGTCTTTTTGTCAACGGCATTGAGTGGCTCATCAAGCAAAAGTAAGTCGGCTTGTTGGGCGATCGCACGGGCTAAAAATACTCGCTGCTGCTGCCCACCTGATAACTGACTAATTTGGCGATCGCGTAGGTCGTACATTTCGACACGTTCGAGGGCTTGCCTGACTATTTCTTTAGACTGTCGGCTAGGACTGCGAAACCAGCCTGTATGTGTGTTGCGAGCCATCATAACCACGTTCCAGACTGTAATTGGGTAATCCCAATCAATCTGCGATCGTTGGGGCAGATAGGCTACTTGTTGACGCTGTTGTTTGAGGGGTGTGCCGTTAAAAAACACAAACCCTTCACTAGTTGGTACCAAGTCGAGCATGGCTTTTAGCAAGGTGCTTTTGCCTGCCCCATTAGGGCCGATCAGTCCGATTACAGACCCTGAGGCTAACCGAAAGGAGATATCCGTAAGCGCCTGCACGCCTTGATATTGAACAGATAGCTGCTGCACCTCAAGCATAAAATCGCCAAGTGACAATGATAACGATTCTCATAGTATAGCTTGGTAAGCGATCTAGCAATCTTACTTTTTCCGTTAAGTATGAATTTGGGCAAGAAGCCAACCTTGAGAAAGGTCGCGTAAACTTGACCAACCACGCCAGAGAACTTGAATCCCAATCAGAGATTTACAACAATACTCAAGATATCCCCCAAGGTAAGCAATAGATTCGATTTAAAACAAACGTTTCAACAAACGTTTCTGCCATTTTCTCATCTCTCTAAAATTTCTAATGCGATCGAACTAACTTTCTAATATCGCCCAAGGCACGGTAAAAGCCACCACTGGCGGATTCGCGGATTTCGTCAACTAGATAACGAGCACCCGCCTCACGAATATCTTTGGGGAATTGAACTTTCCAGTTCTGGTTATAACCTTCAGAGATTACACGCATTCTCAAGCTACTTCCTTCTTGGAAGCATTCTAGCAAAACACCTCGGCTACTATCCGAAGTGGTTTCTACCGTTGTAGAAGGTAAAACATCATTCAGTTTTGGCGCTTTGATATTAACCGCTTGGGCGTATGTTCCAGCTTGAGCCGCTTGAATAGCAGTTTCGCTAGCATCAATGCAAGCAAAACTGCCATCCGTTGTGACAATATACAGCCGCCCATTAAAGAACTGCATCGAATAAGCAGAGCCGCAACCCGTTCCCAATTTCCACAGGCGATCGCCACCGCGATTAAAACAATAAATAGAAGAATAGTTATCACCAGCAAATACATACTCGCCATCCCCTGCAGCGGCACAGGAATAAATGGCAGCATCGCAGCGATAAACCGTGCTGACCTCGCCCTTTTTGGTAAAGCTTTGAACTAAATGATTAGAAGTCCCGACATAAAGCATTGACTCCTCTTGCCAACCAAATAGAACTGCTCCATCCGTCGGCTGATTCCAGATCGTCTGTCCATCTTCCCAATCGTACATGGTGACGCCATTCGTATGTCCGTGATAGATCCCAATCTCGTCGCAACGTACCATCCATCCAGCACTGCCAGAGCTACGTTTCGTCCATTTTGACTCATCTTCATGATTGATCGTGGTAATGCCACCATCTCGATCTGAGACGCCTAAAATACCATCGCTGATATCGATCCAAAAAATATCGACATCCCGCGCAATCTCGTAGGCAACACGAGGGACTTTCCCACCCAGATCGTAGACCTTGCCATCATCACAGCCTGCATACAGCCAATCGCGATCGCTGACAATACATTTCACGCCATCAGGAAGTTTGAACTGATTCGTCACCTGCCCCTCATGGGTGAGGGTATAGATCCGCCCATCTTGATTCCCTACCCAGCAGCCTGTTTCATCGGCAAATACACCAAAGGCAGATGCCCCAGTAGCAAACTTCCACAGAACTGGAGATTGTTTCGCCGTCGATTTGCTGCTGGTAATTTGACGCCGAGTGACTGCCCGCTTTTGGCGATCGCCCATCACGGCTGGCTCATAACCCTTACGCTTCTTTTCGTTCAGCTTTTTCGTCGCTTCCGCTAGAGCTTTTTCGGGTGTGGCAAAAGTAGAGGTTTTGGTTTGGCCGCGATCGCCAATCCGTCCATAGCGAATCGACACCTCTACACCATTAACAATTACTTCATAAAACTTATGAGAACCACTATCGCCTTCGGAGAGTTCCAAATATGTTTTCTGTTCAGACATACTACCAATTTCAAATAAATTTGCAACAAATCGAGATTCGAGTCTGCGCTAAGCGCAGGCTTTCAAAAAAGCTGGAATGCAGCTTTTTTGAAAATAGTCTGAGATATCTATCGATAATTTTTAAATTGTAACAGTCTAATAGTTTATAGCAGTTTTCAATCGACCTAGAGGAATTTGAATAGATGTCGAAGCATAGAGTCACCTTTTTCGGTCAAATCATTTGAGATAAATAGCTCTGACGCGATCGCAAAAACTTAGTCAGGAGTTCGGGAAAATCTGCTTGAACGGCTTGTTGTACAGAAGGTCTTTGTAGGAGTGATTCCACTCCGAAATAATTACATCCTCGCCATAGGCAACAGTTTTGACCTCGGCTCCACAAAATTCGGTCACTTTAGAAAAGAAATCTAGTTCTATTTCGCGATTAGCAGCTTTCCCAACTGTGGCAGGGTTCTCATTTTCTTGCATTACGACATCCTCGCCATAGTACTTGTCAAAAGCTTCCATGGCTTTGCCCTGTAATTATGATGATTTATTCTACCAATTTTGAGAAGATGGCAAAAGGGAATATGACTTATTCCTGCTAGGAATTAATTTTACGGTCGCGATCGCGAGTATTTGGGTTGCAAACAATACCTTCTGTTACCGATCGCTTGTTTTCGATGGATTCCGCTTAGATTTTTATGCTTTAGCCTTGCGATAGATCGCACAAAGGCGGCTAGGTTTAAAGATTTTGGCTTTAAACATAAAGTTAGGGGGCACATTAATAATGGCGTGATCGGGTGAAGTATGATACTTCTCAAATTCGGCTGGCATTCCTTTGGGGGTTGCTGTCGTGTAGGGAACGGGTTGGAAAAGAAGTTCGGTAAATTCGACGCGATCGCCGTTTAATTTGGTAGAGACTTCCGTGGCTACCTGATTTAAAAAGCTCTCATTTCTTAGCAGTTCAAATAACACGATCTTTGCATCTGGATCGAGTGAAAAGCTGCTGTCGAAATTATCGATGATTTTGAGTGGCATGGCGAACGTAAGTTTACTCATAAAATCCTACACCCTCTATCCCCAGTCTTTTCCCCAATTTGGCATTAGATGGGTACATTTTTAAGTAATACCATAGTCGCTGTATTGACGTTTACAGATACACAACCCTCAAGAAATTATTGGAGCTGATTGAAGTAAAACCTGCCGAAGCGATCGCCTTTCCACCGAAATTATGATTAAAGCATTAGTGGAGGCAACTGACAAGAAGCCCCCACTAAGTTACTCTAGAGAACTGCGATTAAAGTAGACCAGCCTGTGCCAAACCCAAGATAAAGCCTGCACCTAAAATGTGCCCTAAACTTGCTGTAGCGAGAAGTTCAGGTACACCAAACCCTTCAAATAGACCAGGTAATTCAGCAGGTATCGCTGGACCAACTCCTTTTTGTTGGATGCCATAGCGACCGATCACCAATGCAAGTAGATTGCTGGTAATCATAATAATACCCACACTAATTGACCAAGTAGGGGTTGCAGGAACAGAGGCAAGCAGAGGGAGATTCACAAGTACATTGAGCATAAGTTTAATTACCTATAGAAGCTTTTATGGAAAATATCGTAAGCTGAAGCGGTAACAGTCAACAGTTACTAAGCCGCTAATTTAATTAAACTTTGCAAATTTTTTTAAATTGTAAAGTATTAGGAAATATGAGAGACCATTTTGGGGCATTCACAAAAAATATTGAAGTCTATCTATAGGGATATTTGAGCGATCGCATAATCTAATTTACCGTCTCAATTTACAGTCTTTCCACTTCCGCAACATTGGATTGATTTTGATTGTCTCCCTCTACCTACTTACCCCATATGAGGCTTCCCCTTAGAACCTAAAACTGAGATACCTTAAACGATACAACGACTCTGCGGTTAAAAGCTCTGCCTGTATCTGTACTATTATCTTTGATCGGGTTCAAATCGCCCAATGCCTCAAGCGTAAGTTTATAGTTCTCACTTAAACCCATACTTCTAAGCTGATCGATGACTTCATTGGCTCTGGCGTTAGAGAGTTCCAAATTATAAGTACTTTCCCCAAAAGAATCGGTATAGCCTTTCACGGACACTACACCTTTTTTATTTTTGATTTTAGTCCAAAATTCATTTAGTTTTGCGAACTCAGCAGTTGTAAGACTAGATTCATTCACGGGAAAATAAATAATTACTTGGGCATCAGGCACGAGGGTGTTGAAGTTGCGATCGCTATTTCGATCGTTCGGACTCAGTTCAGTCGCTGACGGCTTTATTTCTTGATTTCCTAAGGACTTTGATGAATTCGCAATAATACTTTTATCTCGCTGTTGACTTGGGCTATTCCCTGGATTAGATGTTCGAATGGATGTTCGATCCGATCCAAGATTTGCGTTTGAGTTTGATGGCGAAGGCTGCAAAGTAGAATCTTTGTCAACCTTTGCGATTGTAGTAGAATTAGGGTTTTGAGAAGGCTTAGCTGAAGGAACCACAACACCTTGAAGAGTTTGACTAGGGGTTAGTGTAGGAGATGGGGCTCTCATCTGGGGAGATGATGGAACCACTGGAATGGAAGCGCTTGGTGAAGTATTCCGATCTTGTCCAGAGAGGGTTTCAGGTGTGGGCTTCGATTTGGGAATCTGGCTGGGATTGGGGTTTGAAGTTGAGTTAAAGATTGAATTGGCGTTAAAAAAAGCAAAGGCGATCGCGCCGCCAAGCAAAAGTAAACCAGCCAGCAACCCAGTACAACCAAGTTTCCCAAGATCAAATCCATTAGATTTATCAATTTCTGCATGTTTGGGTAGGGGCACGATCGCCATAGACTCATCTACCACAACGGTCTGCCGAATTCTCTTTCCACTTACTTCTAGTTCAAACCATTCCGAGCCAGCAGGCATAGAGAAACTAGCTTGGGCAGGAAGTCCATCGGCATAGAGTTTGACGCAGTCTCCCTGAGGGCTATAGATCGCACCTCTATCCGCTACGATCTGTTGCTCTCCCACAACCTCAGAAAAGATTTGCACCAAGCTTTGCATTTCATCGCCGATCTTATAGTCCCAAATATCGATGTCCGTTCCTGTGTCAAAATCATCGAGTTCTTGCAGTTGATAGCGATCGATGCCATCTCCAACACCAATTAAAATAAACTTGACAAAGTTCCGTTTCCCTGAGGCAATATCTTGGGCTAACTGCAAAGTATATTGCTTCACCTCTTCTAAATCGTCAATACGTCCATCGGTAATAAATAGATATAGCCCCCGCTTTGCTTCAGGATACTGTTCGGTAAAGTAAGCGATCGCAGGCATCAGCTTTGTGGTATTTCCAAGTTTGATATCTTTGGGCCCATTAATCGCAAGATTTTGGCATTCTGCGGCATTAAACTCCCCGATCGCTTGCGTTTCATCGCCCTTGCCACATCCCCAGTAAATTAAGGCAGTCCTACCGACACCATCTAAACTATTGGCTAAATAGGAAGTGAATTTTTGGGCTATGGGCTGCAAAATATTAGGAGTCGTTTTAAAAACATAGCCTTTTTGTTTAATTTCCTCGTAGGCATCTTTTTGCAAACACCTGATCGGCTCTCCATCCTCAATGTAAGACTTGAGCAATCCTTTTTTCATATACTTGGTTAAGACCGCAGGATCGACGCGCCCAGAAACCTTGCGTCCATAGGAGCGCTTCATGGAGGCACTCGCATCTAAGGCAATTCCCGTTCTCCATCCCTCGGCATATTTACCCTGAGGTTCCATTAAGATCGTAAATTCCACAAAGGTTTCGTCACTCGTTCCGCGAACATTTACTTCCCCAAACTCAGGCATTAAAATATTGCTGGGAAGTTGGATGCTTCTCGTTGGGGTGCTTATCTTTGTGCGATCGTCTTGCATTGTCTTACCCTACCATCCCACTAGTTTTAAACTTCTCGTTCGAAGTAAATTAAATATTAGAAATTTGCTCGCTCAACACAACTAGGTTTCTCACTGCTAATGGATTAGCCAAGAAAATTAAGGACTCAAGTTTAAGCATTGCATGGATACTTTGAAACAACCCTTTTAGAGAAGGGTTAAGCCTATGCAAGCCTTAAAGTAGTTATTTATAGCATAGTGCAAGGTTTTTACTGATTAAAACAAAACAATTCAGCAATTCTTATAAGGTGGATGATAGCCCAAAATTTTCAGATTTTTGGCGCAAGCTGTCAATACAAGGGGATCGCTGTAAAAGTTATGCGAGTTTTGCAATATTCACATTGATTACTGATGCGATCGCATCTTACTTCTCAGCCTGACGTGACGATGCTTAAGGTGGAGGATTTGATATGATTGTATTGAGATTAGGAAATGTTTGTACCAACCTCTCTAACCATCGTAACGGATGAATATATCAATACTTTCCTGGGAGTATTCATCGTTTGTGCATGTCTAAATTCGGTAAATGCCTAAATATGTTGCATTATTTTTTGAGGATTGCGATCGCGCAGAAAAATTTGTAATGATTCACTTCACGCTTCATTAGAAATTTTGGTCTATTAGGGAGTGGTTATTTTTGTGGAGATTAAAGCCGAAGGCTATTGTGTTTGGTATGACTCAGAAAAAGATACTGTCTTTTTTAAAGGGTTTATCAGATTAAATGGAGAAGAGGAATATAGACCGATGAAGAATCTACTCATCGATCTGGCTTTGCAAAATGAAAAGATCGCACTGGATCTGCAAGAGTTAGAGTTTCTCAATAGTTCGGGAATTAATATGCTGTCCATGGTGGTGCTTACCCTACGGAAGCAAGGTGGTATTCATGCTCTTTTAAAAGGCTCTGCGCAAGTTTTATGGCAGACAAAATCGTTAAAAAACTTGCAGCGTCTCATGCCCACCCTGCAAATAGAAATGATCTGAATCCACTGTCAAATTGACTACTTCTCCGTTTAGCTAGAAGAATTGTTGGTAGGCGATCGCCAGGAAGAAACTCTTACCGCTTATGTGCCAGGGTTAATCCATCGGAAATTGGCAATAGTGAGAGCGTAATCCGTTGGTCCTGGTGCAATTTCTCATTAAGCTTGCGAATAGCGATTGTATCTGAATCTTGGGTTTGGGCGTCCAATACGCGACCGTTCCACAGAACGTTATCGATCGCAATTAAGCCACCTGGACGTATCAGTTGTAGCGATCGCTCGTAATAATTATCGTAGTTTTCTTTATCCGCATCAATGAAAGCAAAATCGAAGCTATTCGCTTGACCTTCAGCTAGCAAACGGTCTAAGGTCTCAACGGCAGGCGCAATCTGTAAATCGATTTTATGGGTAACTTCGGCGCGTTCCCAATAGCGTCTTGCAATGCTTGTATATTCTTCGCTGACATCGCAGGCAATTACCTTTCCATGTTCGGGTAAAGCTAAAGCGACAGAAAGGGAACTATACCCTGTGAATACGCCAATTTCTAGGGTTTTCACAGCGCCAATGAGTTGCACGAGCAAAGCCATAAACTGCCCTTGCTCTGGGGCAATTTGCATATTGGACATGACATGTTGAGCGGTCTCCTCTCGTAACGCGCTCAAGACTGATGGTTCGCGTAAAGAAACAGATAAAAGGTAGTTGTGAAGGCGATCGTCTAAAGAAGTAAATTTCATAATTAGAACTGCGTCAGTCTAAGAAGTTACAAAATTGTGCCAAATAGATCGTAATGATCGGCGGCCGTAATTTCTACAGGTAACATATTGCCGAGAGAGGCTTTGCCTTGGGGATCTTTTAGATAGACTACGCCATCTACATCTGGGGCAAAACGAGGCGATCGCCCGATCAGTTCGCCTGTTTCAGGATTTTCCTGTTCGATTAACACATCTACGATCTTCCCAACTTCAGTAAGGTTCTTTTTGAGCGAGATTTCCTGCTGCGCTGCCATCAGAGCATCTTGTCTCTCTTGCTTCACAGATTCTGGAAGTTGGTTGGGCAGATCGAAGGCAGGAGTTCCTTCTTCCGCTGAGAAGGTAAAG
This sequence comes from Tumidithrix helvetica PCC 7403, assembly GCF_965232925.1. Taxonomy (NCBI): domain Bacteria; kingdom Bacillati; phylum Cyanobacteriota; class Cyanophyceae; order Pseudanabaenales; family Pseudanabaenaceae; genus Tumidithrix; species Tumidithrix helvetica. The sequence goes on along the minus strand of NZ_CBDDRA010000010.1, from coordinate 140,915 downwards.
ACACCGACATGATCGAACTCGTGCCGCTGGATAAAGGAGAGCAAATGCTCGAACTGGGCGTCGGTTTCACCAGGGAAGCCCACTATCAAAGTGGTTCGCATCACCGCATCGGGAAGTGCCGTTTTGATTTGTTCGATGATTTTGTCATTTACCCTTCCCTGCCAAGGACGATTCATCGCTTTTAAGACATCGGGGTGAGAATGCTGTAAGGGCAAATCTAAATAGGGTAAAACATTGGGCGTAGACTGCATCGCCTTAATTACCTTTGGCGTTAAACCCGTGGGGTAGGCGTAGTGCATCCTGATCCAAGGCACATCAACTTCGCCCAAGGCACAAAGCAACTCCGCTAGGCGAGGCTGTCCGTAAATATCGAGTCCGTAGTTGGTGGTGATCTGAGAAATTAACAATAATTCCTTGACGCCTTCGCTAGCAAGACGATGGCTTTCGCTGACAATCGACTCAATCGAGCGCGATCGCTGATTGCCGCGCAGATGGGGAATGATGCAAAAGGCACAGCGATAATCGCAGCCCTCGGCGACGCGTACATAGGCAACCGATTCATTGGTGGTGCGATAGCGCGGCACGGTTTCATCGGCAATGTAGGTGGGCTCTTGAGAAATTTCTTTCACCCTTTCTCCTGCCTCTGCCCGTTCGATCACATCCACGATTTTGTGATAATCCCCCGTACCAACCAGGGCTACGGCTTCGGGAATTTCATCTAGAAGTTCTTGCTGAAAATGCTGCGCCATGCAACCTGCGATCACAATCCGCTTACCCGCATCTGCAAGTTCTACAAGCGTGCGCACGGATTCCCGTCTGGCTGCGTCAATAAAGCTACAGGTATTGACAATCACATAGTCGGCTAATTCTTCGTTGCTATCAACGCCATAGCCTGCTTGTACGAGCAAGCCCAGCATATGTTCTGTATCGACGCGATTTTTTTCACAGCCCAAGTGAGAAATTGCGATCGTTGGTTTGACCGTCTTTAGCATAAGTAAGCCCTAGATGATAATTCTTGTTGCTTTAAAAGATTTAGCTGTACTAGCTTAACAAACCTTTTCAAGAATTGGACTAAAGTCTGAAATCACCAGACCGAGATTACTTTTCGACTACACCGATAGAATAAATCTCCGTTCTAGTGAGTGATATGTTTTGCTGCTTTTAGCAAATTACAGTGTTAGTGATATGTAGAATCGATTATCCTTTGATTGAGTTGGTAGATTTTAGATTTGTAGTTAGTCCTATGCAAGTGCTTTACATGAAATAAACATGAAAATCAGTCACATAAAAGTAATTAACTTCAAATCTTTAGTTGAGTTCGATCTACCATTAGCGAAATTTTCTTGTTTAGTTGGACTTAATGGTTCAGGAAAATCGACAGTATTACAATTTTTTGACTTTTTGTCTCAACAAGTTAGAGGCGATCTAGAGGGTTGGCTAAAAAGGCGACAGTGGGAAGCATCCGATATTAATTCAAAGTTAACTGGCAAGAATAATATTAATTTTGAGATTTTACTTGTCAAATCAGAAAATTGCCGTATTAAGTGGTCGGCAAGCTTTAATCGCCTGTTTTTGCGTTGCACTTCTGAAAGTGTAGAGTGGAATGGAAATGTAATTTTGAAAGTAGAAGATCGGAAATATACTATTTGGGATTTGAATGAAAAAGAGCGAGAGAATACACCTAAATTATCTGGAACACTCGCATTTAGGTATCAAGGATCGTTACTCTCACAGATTGAAGAATCTCAATTAACCAAAGAAATACTCGAACTTAAAAGATTTTTTGAGGGTTTACATGCCTTAGATCTGCTTACTCCAGAATTATTAAGACAGCGCACAAGAGATTCTCAGAACAGTTTAGGCTTAGGTGGCGAACGTCTATCAGCATTTTTGTACGAAATAGACGAACAAAAACGAGGAGATATTCAGAAGAGACTGTCTAAAATTTATCCGAAACTAAAGCAGCTAGATGTATCAAAAATGCGTTCTGGATGGAAGCAACTCACGATTTTAGAGCAATTTGAAAATACTGAATTAAAGACTGAAGCACGACATGTAGCTGATGGATTGCTTCGTATGTTAGCAGTTTTTGCTCAATTGACTAAGGAGCAAAGTTTTTTACTCCTTGATGAAATAGAGAATGGAATTAATCCAGAACTAATTGAGGTTCTTGTGGATAGTTTAGTTGAAGCTTCTCCACAAGTACTTGTCACCACTCATAGTCCAATGATTTTAAATTATCTTGAAGATGAAATTGCGATCGCAGGTGTTATCTATTTGTACAAAGAGAAAAATGGAGCTACACAAGCCATACGGCTTTTTGATATCCCTTCTATGCGCGAGAAATTAACTGTAATGGGACCTGGTGAAGTTTATGAAGACACCTTGTTAACTCAACTTGACGCCGAAATTTCGATATTGAAGCAAAAAAAATAGTGTGAAGAGAATTTGTGATGTTTTTATTACTCAGTGGGGAAGGACCAACTGATATAGGTACTCAGGATAATGAAATTGGTCCAATGACTAAGTTTGTTGATAGTTGGATTACTCGCCGTAGCAATTACTCATTGCTTGATTGTGTTTTATACAGTGTTGTTACGGAAAAAACACTTGTTGAAACGGCAAAAGCGATAAAGCCACTTTCGAGAAAAGGAAAAAAACAGGAAATTGAAACACGTTATTTCTATAAAAACGCGAGAGCCTTAGCCATATTATCCAAAAATAAAAGTAACGAACTGAATGTGCCAGTAATACCAGTTTTATTTAGAGATGCTGATGGTAAAGCAAACTCTGGTCGAGGAGAATGGGCAGATAAAAGACAATCGATGTTGGATGGTTTTGAAGCCGAAGCAGTTTTAAATGGTGTCCCCATGATTCCAAAGCCAAAATCTGAGGCTTGGGTTTTATGTGCTTTACGTGAAAATTATCAAAACTGTACAAAGCTTGAAAATGAGTCAGGCAATGACAAATCACCAAATGCCTTAAAAGACCAGTTAAATGAATATCTTGACGAAGAAGCGACAAGGGTTTTACTTAATGACAAAATCGATTGTGGTAAGCTAGATATCAGAAAAATTTTAGATATGCCTAGCCTTACTGCTTTTAAGGACAGATTAGACGAGGTTTTGGACGATTATTTCCCAAGAGAGCAGTAGTGAAGTGCTTATTGATTGAGGATTACTAAAATTCACCAACTGCATACCGCACCAAAGGTACGATCGCTTGGCAAAGCGTATCAAGTCCTTGGCGATGGATCGCGGAAATCATGATTGCATCAGGATATTTCGCCTCGATCTCCATCAAATCGGCGTCAGAAACGCGATCGGTTTTATTAAAGACCATCAGGGTTGGACCCACCGTAATCGGCATTTCCTTGAGAATGCGATCGACTGCTGCAACTTGAGATTCCCAAGCGGGATGGGAAGCATCGACCACATGCAAGAGGGCATCGGCTTCCGTAACCTCTTCGAGAGTGGCACGAAAGGCATCCATTAAAGAAGGTGGCAACTCGTGAATGAAGCCCACGGTATCTGTCATCAGCACCATACAGGACTTGCGCTCCTGCTCGCTATCTTGGGGATCTTCTACAGATAAATTGAGGCGGCGGGTGGTGGGATCGAGGGTAGCAAACAGCTTATTTGCCGCAAATACATCCGATTTGGTTAGGGCATTTAACAGGGTAGATTTCCCTGCATTGGTATAGCCCACGATCGCTACGGTTGGAACCTCGCGATCGACCCGTCGTTGCCGCACTCTTGCCCTTTGATCTTGGAGCTGATTTACCTGCTGTTGCAAATGGGTAATCCGCTTTTGAATCACGCGACGATCGCTTTCCAATTTTGTTTCCCCAGGACCGCGCGTGCCAATACCACCACCAAGCCGCGAGAATTCCTGACCGCGACCCGAAAGTCGGGGTAGTCGATATTCCAACTGCGCCAGCTCCACTTGCAGCTTCCCAGCCGCCGATTGGGCGCGTTGCGCGAAAATATCGAGAATGACTTCGGTGCGATCGCTCACCCTCACACCGATCTGTCGCTCTAAATTTCGCGATTGGGAGGGGGATAGCTCTCGGTCGAACACGATCAGATTGGCGCGTTGGGTTTGGGCAGCGATCGCCAGTTCTTGCACCTTACCTTCACCTAAAACGGTTTGGGGTTGCGGGCGATCTCGCTTTTGCCAAATCATATCTAACACTACGCCCCCAGCACTTTCTACTAACTGGCTCAGTTCCATCAAACTGTAGGGCATCGCCTTACCCGTTTGCAAAGACTCCTGGGGTGGTGGCAAGACACGGTTGGAATTCTGATTGGGTCTGTCTTCTACCAGTCCTGCCAAAATTACCCGATCTTGGCTGTCTTCAACAACCTGCGCGACAAATTCACGCTTAAATTCTTCTTCGAGCCCAATTACCAAATCGAGAAAGTCTTGCTTGGCGATCGCATCTAAACTCACCGGTGGCGACACTTGCCAAGCTTGGTCGGTGTCCGCATGGGTATTGGGGAGTAAGTGCGCGATGTAGGCGCGATCGACATGTCCCGAACCCGACTCATTTAAGGTCAGCACCACCAAGGTGTCTAGCCGCTGCATTGCCATGGCAGTTAAGTCAGCCAGAGTGGGAGGCTCGCGTTTGAGGCTGGTTGAAATACAGCGCAGGCCGCATAGACGTTCGTCGCCATAGCGCGGCAATTCTAAAGGGGGAATTTTAGCTTGGTTGGGCGTGCCTAAGCCGATGCGAATCACTTGCCCGCGTCGATTGGCAAAGGCACAGATCGGCTGTTTAATCTCCGTACTAATCGCTGCTAAGCGTTGTGCAAACTCTGGTGTTGTAAAGCTGCTTTGGGGCAAACGCGATCGATACAGCCGTTGTAATTGCTTGAGCTGATTAGATTTCAGACCTTGAAGGTTACCGTAGATAGTCTCGATATGAGTTACACGCGAAATTTATACTTTTATACTTATATAGTAGACTTCAATGGAAACTAACGGTGGATTGCCAAATTTCAGGGTGAGTACGAGACCTATAGCCCAAAATCTAGCAGAAACTTTTTCGACAACCTAGCTTTCTATGTCACATATAGCAATCCTAAATGAGTTGAAATTAATTTGTAGCGCAGGCATCTTGCCTGTAAGGGCTAGAAGCCCGTACTACGTTCACATACAACTAAGAATCGCTATAGGTACTTTTAGAAAAGCCATAAAACCTTACAGAAGTGAAAAAATATGAAACATTCCTTTGCCTCGTTAGCGCTCTTAACCGCAACGGTTTTTCTTTCGTTCCCGCTTCTACAGTCTGAGGCAGCCCCGACTAGCAAACAGAGCTTTGCCCAATGGTGCCAACAAAAAGATTCTCTCGCCGCAGAAACGAAAACAACGGTTGAAGTCTTGTTAAAACAGGCTGGAACCCAAGACTGTAAATTAGCTGATGAAACCCTAAATAGCCAAGCTCAGATCAACCTTTCTAGAACTCAAATTAGCGATCTTCAACCCCTGGCGAGTTTCAAGAATCTGGTTGGGCTCAACCTTTCTAGAAATCAAATTAGTGACATTCGTCCGCTGGCAGGTTTGACCAACTTGATCGCACTTGACCTTACAAAAAATCAAATCAGCGATGTCAAGCCACTTACAGGTTTATCGAACTTGTCCGAACTTGTCCTTGCCAGAAATCAAATTAAAGATGTCAAGCCACTGACAGTTTTGACCAACTTGTCCTTTCTCAATCTTTCTAGAAATCAAATCAAAGATTTAAAACCCCTAACGAGTTTGACGAAATTGACTTACCTCAGACTAGACGGCAATCAAATTAGTGATGTCAATGTCCTAGAAGGTTTGATCAGCTTAACTTGGCTCGATCTCTCCAAAAATCAAATCAGCGATGTCAAGCCACTAGCGAGTTTGACGAAATTGACTTACCTTGGAATCTCCAACAATCAAGTGAGCAATGTCAAGCATCTGGAACGTTTAACGACCTTGGTTGGACTAGACCTCGATAGTAATAAAATTAGTGAAAAGGTTTGTCCGATTAAGCCAGAGTCTACTTGCAGATTTTAGGTTTCTATAGCTATCCCAGATCGTTTGTTTTTGAAAAGATGCTTCGGATTCTCTCAACGCAGAGATTGAGAGAATCCCGAAATCCGCACTATGCTCGCAAAAGACCGCGAAATTTAGGGATTTAGTTGACGAAGATTGTGGCTAGCTGCTTTTACTGAAATGAGTTGGCTATAGATTCGATGTCAAAACCTCAAGCTAATTCCCTTGGCTCCGATCGAGATCGCCCATCATCCCTCCACAAACGATCGCTTTCGACATTTAGGCCTGGCTATGAAAAATAAATAACCACAATAAAGAATATAGGACGAATATTAAGAAATATTGCTTTATTCTGAGTGCTTAAACACTAAAATGTGTAGAAATATTGAGTATTCGGTTTCGATTTATTGCAGTTAGGGCTGAGATTAAGGTAGTGTAACGATCTTTGATAATAAAATAAGAATTATCAAATTAACTGTGATTCATCAATCACTTTTTACCGATAACAATTTAAAGGACTAAAACTTAAGGAGACTGCATGTTCACTTCTGTTAAGCCGTCGGCTAAACCAAACAATAGACATATCGAACCAGCCAATCTGCAAGGGCGCGTGTTGATGAAATTGGTCTATGTTGTGTTAGAGCCACAGTACCAGAGTGCTCTTTCATCCGCGATCGAATCCATTAACCAAAAGAACCCTAACCTTGCGATCGCTGTAAGCGGCTATTTGATCGAAGAACTTCGCAGTCCCGAAAACTATGAAGCCTTTAAGCAAGATCTTTCAGAAGCAAATGTTTTTATCGCTTCGCTGATTTTTATTGAAGATCTCGCCAACAAAGTCGTTGATGCTGTGCAGGTTTATCGCGATCGCTTAGATGTCTGTGTCGTATTCCCCTCTATGCCCCAGCTCATGCGCCTGAATAAAATGGGCAGCTTTAGCATGGCAAATCTGGGACAGTCCAAAAGTGCGATCGCGCAATTCATGCGTAAGCGCAAAGAAAAATCTGGAAGTTCTTTCCAAGACAGTATGCTCAAGGTCGTGCAGACCCTGCCTAAAATCCTGAAATACATGCCCATGGAAAAGGCTCAGGATGCAAGGAACTTCATGCTCAGCTTCCAATACTGGCTGGGAGGTTCGCAAGAGAACCTAGAAAATTTCCTTTTAATGCTGGCTGAGAAGTATTTGCCCCAAGCTGCTGGCAAGCTCACCTTCAAAGATCCGATCGCCTATCCCGATATGGGCGTCTGGCATCCTCTGGCTCCCAAAATGTTTGAGGATGTGCAGGAGTACCTTGCTTGGTTCAATAGCCGCCGCGATATTCCCGAAGATGTCAAGGATCCTCTGGCTCCCTGCGTAGGCTTAGTACTTGCCCGCACCCACCTCGTTACAGGAGATGATGCCCATTACGTTGCGATCGTGCAGGAATTGGAATCTCAAGGGGCAAGAGTGATTCCAGTATTTGCTGGGGGGCTTGATTTCTCTAAACCCGTGGAAGCATTTTTCCACCAACAGGGAAAAGCGAATGATTCTAAGCGTAGCGTTCTAGTTGACTCAGTCGTTTCGCTCACGGGCTTTGCGCTTGTGGGAGGTCCTGCACGTCAAGATCATCCCAAGGCAGTAGAAGCTTTAGAAAAGCTCAATTGCCCCTATATGGTGGCATTGCCTCTCGTATTCCAAACCACCGAAGAATGGGAACAGAGCGATCTGGGACTTCATCCCGTGCAGGTGGCGTTGCAGGTAGCCTTGCCCGAACTCGATGGTGGTGTTGACCCCATTGTGATGTCGGGTCGCGATGAAATGACTGGGCGGGCGATCGCACTCAGCGATCGGGTGGAAATGATTGCTGGACGCGCACTTAAGTGGGGAAATCTCCGCCGCAAACCTCGCCTTAGCAAAAAGATTGCGATCACCATTTTTAGTTTCCCTCCCGATAAAGGCAATATTGGTACGGCTGCCTACCTCGATGTATTTGCTTCCATTCATAAGGTAGTAGAAGCCCTATCCAAAAATGGCTATGATGTTCAGGGCTTGCCTGCCAATGGTTCTGCCTTAATGGAAGAGATTTTGCACAATCCCAACGCCATGGTGGGTAGTCCAGAATTGAACGTGGCAGCAAAACTCTCGGTCAAGGAATACGAAGAGAATACCAGCTACTACGATCGCATTGCCGCACAGTGGGGACCTGCTCCCGGGCATCTCAATTCCGACGGTCAGAATCTCTTGATCTACGGCAAGCACTACGGCAATGTGTTCGTCGGCGTGCAGCCAACCTTTGGCTACGAAGGCGACCCCATGCGACTCTTGTTTAGTAAGTCTGCCTCGCCCCATCATGGCTTTGCTGCTTACTACACTTATCTCAATAAGATCTGGGAAGCTGACGCCGTATTGCACTTTGGTACGCATGGCTCGTTAGAATTTATGCCAGGCAAGCAAATTGGTCTGTCAGGTGAGTGCTATCCCGATAATCTCATCGGTTCCCTGCCGAATATCTATTATTACGCTGTCAATAATCCTTCGGAAGCGACGATCGCCAAACGACGCGGCTATGCCACAACGATCAGCTACATCACGCCTGCACCTGAAACGGCGGGACTCAATCGCGGCTTAAAGGAACTCAACGAATTGATTGGCTCCTATAAAGATCTGCGACTAGGCAATCGTGGGGTTTCCATCGTCAACACGATTATGGATAAGGTGCGTCTGGTCAATCTAGACAAGGATGTCGATCTACCCGATCGCGATGCTAAGGATATGACCTTGGAAGAGCGAGATAATATTATCGGTCAGGTCTATAACAAACTGATGGAGATTGAGTCCCGTGTCTTGCCCTGTGGTTTGCACGTTGTGGGCGAACCTCCCAAGATTGATGATATTACCGATGTCCTTGCCAGCATTGCCAGCTTCGATCGCCCCGAAGATAATGTGAAGTCCCTCTTGCGGATTATTTGTGAAAGCATTAACCGAGATATCGAACAACTCTATAAATCTAGCGACAATGGCATTCTCGCAGATGTCGAGTTACTTGCAAGTATGCGAGTTGCGACCACCAAAGCGGTTGGAGCGCTAGTTAAAGCCAAAACGGATTTAGATGGCAGGATCTCGAAGCTCTCCATTCTCAACTTCTTGCATATGGGCAAAACCGAGCCTTGGCTGACCTCCCTACAAGAAAGCGGTTATGGCAATGTCGATGTCGAAGCAATTAAGCCTCTATTTGAGTTTTTGGAATTCTGTCTCAAGCAAATCATTGCCGATAACGAACTCGGTGGCTTGATTCGAGCCTTAGAAGGGGAATACATCACCCCTAGCCCTGGTGGCGATCCCATTCGCAATCCCAGCGTTCTACCTACGGGCAAGAATATGCATGCCCTCGATCCGCAATCGATTCCTACCAGTGCCGCTGTCCAAGCTGCCCATGTGGTTGTGGAGCGCCTGCTAGCTCGTCAAAAGGCTGATAACGATGGCAACTATCCTGAAACGATCGCTTGCGTACTCTGGGGAACCGATAACATCAAGACCTACGGCGAATCCTTAGCCCAAGTTCTCTGTATGGTGGGCGTACGACCTTTGCCCGATGCTTTAGGTCGCGTTAACCGTTTAGAGTTGATGACCCTAGAAGAACTCGGTCGTCCGCGCATTGATGTTGTAGTTAACTGTTCGGGTGTGTTCCGCGATCTATTTGTCAACCAAATGGATTTGCTCGATCGCGCCATTCGTATGGCAGCGGAAGCGGATGAGCCTTTAGAGATGAACTTCGTGCGCAAACACGCGATCGCCCAAGCCGAAGAGTTTGGCATTACGACTCGCCAAGCCGCGACACGAGTATTCAGTAATGCTTCGGGCTCCTATGCCGCGAATGTGAACCTCGCTGTGGAAAATAGCACTTGGGAAAAGGAAGAGGAACTTCAGGAAATGTACTTGGCACGCAAGTCCTTTGCCTTTGGTTCTGAGGTCAGCAATACCCAGCAACGCAAGTTGTACGAGTCTTCACTCAAGTCTGTGGATGTCACCTTCCAAAACCTCGATTCCTCTGAGATTAGTCTCACCGATGTCAGCCATTACTTCGATTCTGACCCCACGAAACTCGTCCAAAACCTGCGGAAGGATGGCAAAAAGCCTAATTCCTACATGGCGGATACGACGACAGCGAACGCCCAAGTACGGACGCTGAGCGAAACGGTGCGTCTCGACACCCGTACCAAGTTGCTCAATCCCAAATGGTACGAAGGGATGCTCAATCACGGTTATGAAGGGGTTAGAGAAATCTCCAAACGCCTTGTAAATACGATGGGCTGGTCTGCGACAGCGGGTGCTGTGGACAACTGGGTCTATGAGGATGTCAATGACGTTTACGTTAAAGATGCTGAGATGCGCGATCGCCTCAAAAATCTCAACCCCCATTCTTTCCGTAAGATGGTGGGCACGTTGCTAGAAGTCAACGGTCGCGGCTATTGGGAAACCAGCGATCGCAATCTGCAAATGCTACGAGATCTATATCAAGAACTAGAAGACCGCATCGAAGGCGTTGAATAGAAGTATTCGACCATCCCTTAACTTTCCTTAAAAAATTATAGGCGCTATACTGGTAAACAGGTAGCGTCTTTTTTAGATTTTTCCTGATTGGTTATATGCGATCGCTAACTTCTGGCACGTTTGCGTTCATTGGCTATTCGATAAGAGATAAAATTGTAAATGTAGTTTGATAAAGCGTTATGAGGATTTACACTCGTGATCGTCAAAGAGTTAGAACAACAGCTTCTTGCCCTCAAACCCAGTGAAAAAGTGCAGGTTATCCAGTTACTTGCTCAAAGTCTTGGGAGTATTTGGCAAGGAATTGAGAAAACGCCCAGAGTTTGTGGTGGAGAGGCTTGCATTGCGAACACAAGGATTCCAGTCTGGGTGCTGGTTGAAGCTCGTCGTCTTGGATATAGTGATGCTGACCTGTTAACGAGCTATCCAACCATTACAGCTACGGATTTAGCGAATGCTTGGGTATATGCTGAGGCTCATGCGGATGAGATTGATTTGGTAATTGAGCAGAATGAGGCTGCTTAGGGGATGGCACGTTTCTATGCGGATGAGCAGTTTCCTTTGCAGGTCGTAGAATTGTTGCGAGGTTTAGGGCATGGTGTTTTGACGGTTCAAGAGGCAGGAAATGCGAACCAGGGGATATCCGATGATGAGGTTTTAGCTTTTGCCATAGGTCAAGAGAGAGCAATATTAACTATCAATAGAGGGGATTTTATTCGTTTGCATCGCTTTAATGATAACCATTTCGGAATTGTTGCTTGTACTAATAATCGTAATTGGGAACAATTTGCAGCACGGATTGATGAAGCTGTGAAAGCAGAGGAATCGTTGCAAGGAAAATTAATTCGTGTGGTACGTCCATCTGTTTAAATTAACGATCGCTTACTTATTGTAGCTTTTCACCTTCATTTTGTTCGATCGCCTTGTCTACTCCAATTTTAGCAATTTGTGTAATTTTCATTTTCTCTTATAAATATCTCCTCTAAAGTCGATCTCATAAATTAATAGCTCTTCAACACTTGTACAAAAAATGACTCGCATTTTGCCTATGCGCATTCTCAGGTAGCCTTTCCATTCACCTTTGAGGTTTTTAATATCTAGTTCTTGAAAGGGAATTGAACCACTTTCCTCAATGGAAAGTACAAGCGTTTTAAGCTTTTCCCGTATCCGCTCTTGGTCTGTTGAAGACAGAGCATTTAAGAACTTGATTGCATTTTTGCTAAATTTAACCTTCATGATTTAATCCAGTCAGTCATGTCAGTAAATTCTTCGGGAGCATATTGTGATGGAGTGGAAAACTTCGCTTCAATTTCACGAATCTCTTTATCGCTGACAATTGGGATTAGCGCCAGAAAAAGAGATAAGCGTTCTTCTCTCAAGACTTCGCGAATACTTTGCTTGATAATGTCTCTAAGCATTTGGGCTTCCATAGTTGTGTCTCCTATCATAAGTTTATGCCTAAAATTTTCAATTGTTGATTCATCCAATTAATCGCTACTTCTTCATTTTTCTTGATCGCCTTTTCTACTCCAGTTTTAGCAATTTCTAACAGTTGTTTGGATTGTTCTTGTAATGCAAACGAGGATTTGACCTTTTTAACAATTTCTTTTTGTTTAGATATCGGCATAATAGGAATCAAAAGATCTGCTAAATCAGATTGTGAAATACTGTAATAAGCTACTCCGTGAACTCTACGCTCAACCTGTAGGAATCCAAACTGAGAATTTAAAAACAAACTTGTATATTCAGGTAAAATTAATAACTTTGAATTTGGAGTTAATCTGACAAGCATTATTTCACTGCTAATAATTCCATGCACTGTTTTCTCATCAACTACGGCAGAATTACCAAAACTACCTTTACGTGTAAATAGAATATCTCCAACCTGTAAATTATCAGTCGTAAGAAATTTGATTATTAAAGCGTTGTCTGCTGTAGAGTTTAACGCAATTATGATAAACAAATAACTATTAGCTTACTTAAACAAGTATTTGAGTTGTCGTCAAATGGAGGGTAAGTTTTTAGTAGTCAACGGTCGCGGCTATTGGGAAACCAGCGATTGCAATCTGCAAATGCTGCGAGATCTCTACCAAGAACTAGAAGACCGCATCGAAGACGTTGAATAGAAGTATTCGGTCATCCCTTAACTTTCCTTAAAAAAATATGGGCGCTATACTGGTAAACAGGTAGCGTCTTTTTTAGATTTTTCCTGATTGGTTATATGCGATCGCTAACTTCTGGCACGTTTGCGTTCATTAAGAGGAGGGTTAAGGAGGGGCAATACCTTTGGTTTCAACAAGTTGGCTTGCTTATTCCAAAATCCTTAACCCCAACTTACGTTCCCTCCACCAGTGCATCGTCATTCCTGAAAATTGACTATTTGCTGTAGTAGAAAGCAATTTCCTTGTCTTTAAGTGGGTTAAATCCAGCATCCGCCAACATCTGATTGAGTTCGTCTTTGGCAATATGTTTGACGCCAATGCGAACAATGCGCGATCGCATGGTATTAGTAACACCGCTACGTTGGCGACCAGCCTCGATCGCCATCACCTTGTTATATAGATCCAATTTTTTGGGGTCGATCGCAGAACCATCAAAATCGATACCCTGGGCGATCGCCACATCAATGGCATCAGCACCCGTAGTCGATGGTGATGGAGATTCGGCAGATGTTTCAGTAGACATAATTTGTAAAACTTAAGAATTTATTTTGCTACAGTCCAGCTTACTCAATCATGGGGATCGTGACCAGTAGGTTAAATGCTTGCCAGAATTTGCGATCGCTACAGGTATTAAGAAACGTCTAGTTTTGCTAAGATCGACCGTCACTTCAGGCTAAATTGAAATCAAGAAGTATTTAAATAGCTAATCCGTAATATGGTCGCCTTTAACACGACAAAATCACAAGAAATCTTTGCAGCCGCCAAAAACCTTATGCCCGGTGGCGTTAGTTCACCCGTAAGAGCATTTAAATCTGTAGGCGGGGAACCTGTGGTGTTCGATCGCGTGCAGGGGGCTTACGCATGGGACATCGATGGCAACAAATATATTGACTATGTAGGCTCATGGGGCCCTGCGATCGTCGGTCATACCCACCCCGAAGTTATCGACGCGCTCCATCAAGCGCTGGCTCATGGGACGAGTTTTGGTGCGCCCTGTGTCTTAGAAAATCAGCTTGCCGAAATGGTCATTGACGCAGTGCCTAGCGTTGAGATGGTACGTTTTGTCAACTCTGGTACTGAAGCCTGCATGTCGGTTTTGCGCTTGATGCGTGCATTTACTGGTAGAGACAAAATCATCAAGTTTGAAGGCTGCTATCACGGACATGCTGATATGTTCTTAGTGCAAGCAGGTTCGGGCGTGGCTACCCTTGGTTTGCCCGACTCCCCCGGTGTGCCTAAGTCCACGACTGCAAACACGCTGACTGCGCCTTACAACGATCTGGAAGCGGTCAAGGCACTATTTGCAGCAAATCCTAACGAAATCTCTGGTGTGATTATCGAACCTGTGGTCGGCAATGCTGGTTGCATTTTGCCTAAAGCAGGGTTTCTCCAAGGTTTGCAAGATCTCTGCCGTGCCAATGGCGCTTTGCTCGTATTTGATGAAGTCATGACGGGGTTCCGTCTTGCCTATGGTGGCGCTCAAGCCCGTTTTGGTGTCACGCCTGACCTCACTACCCTTGGTAAGGTAATTGGGGGTGGTCTTCCTGTTGGTGCCTATGGCGGTCGCAAGGACATCATGGCTATGGTTGCACCTGCGGGACCAATGTATCAAGCTGGTACGCTGTCGGGTAATCCCCTAGCGATGACGGCTGGGATCAAAACCCTAGAGATTCTCAAGCGACCAGGTTCTTACGAATATCTCGACCAAGTTACGAAGAAATTAGCGGATGGAATGCTGGCGATCGCCCATGAAACAGGTCATGCTGCCACAGGCAACGTTCTTGGAGCCATGTTTGGCATGTTCTTTACGAGTCAGCAGGTCTATAGCTATGAAGATGCCAAGACGAGCGACACCAAAAAATTTGCCAAGTTCCATCGCGGCATGTTAGAGCATGGCGTTTATCTCGCACCCTCGCAATTTGAAGCAGGCTTCACATCTTTAGCTCATACCGACGACGATATTGAGGCAACCTTAGCTGCAGCCCGTGCAGTTCTATCCCAGATCTAGGAATGAAGAGGATCTTTGTTGCTGCATACATAATGGGTCTCGCTGTAGATGTTGTGGAAATAGTAATAGGTTAATCCTCTAGTAGAATCGCCCATATATAAAAGAACCCGCTATTTATAGCGGGTTCTTTTGTGCTTTTGTGCGAGCAGAAATTATGAGTTTCAATCAGTTTTTCATCTCCTGAGTGCCTTCAGTGGGTTTTGTACCGATGCCAAGCTGTTTCTTGGAGCTTTTGAGTTCGTGCCATAGCTTTTTGATTTGGCTATAGGCCTCTTCAGGCATTAACTTCCCCCCTGTCGTCAGTGCGGTAACAATACTGACGCGATGGGCAAACTCTTGCAAGTTCGCATCAAAAACCAGATTTTGAGGCGTAAATTCTCCGTAAAAGCGAGAACGTGGACTGATAAAGTCAGATTTATTCATGATGGAATCCTCCTAATTTCCTATTGATAAGCCATGATTCTATTTCTTTGCGATCGCAGAGAGGAGCATAGGAAACTACTCACGGTTCGGAATAGAACACCTAATTTTAACCCTCGGTCAGAATGCTGCCTTTCTTTATTGTCATCAAATACAAACATATTTTAACCTTACCTTAATCTTACTTTCGCTTTCGCTTTGTGTCGATCGAGACAATTTGATGCTAAAGCCATATCTGAAACAACCTTTGAACGCTTAAGACGAAATTTAGCTAGTGTATGGTTCCTGTACAGTATTAGGCTGCCTGTGCGTTCTGCTCTGATAAGCCTTCTACCAAGGGGAAAGCAAGCACAATCCCTGTTTTTTGCTCGAGGTCGATCGACTCCCATTTGCAAATGAGTTTGCCTTCGATATCGATCCATCGAGCGATTAGTTTTTGCTGAGGAGTACTTTGTCGTTGCATATTTTTGGTTCCTTAAACTTGATAAGGATATTCTGCAATACTGACCCAGTTAACAATGCGATCGCTATCCTTGCGATCCTGTGTTCTTTATCATACTTACCTGCGATCGCGATCGCAACAAGATGATGACGCCAAACACCCAAGGAAATAGGTTTTCCAGATAAATTTAGAACATAGACGCAAAAAATTGAGCTAGAAAAGCGATGAACGTTTGCAAGATATTTTGGGGTAAGTCTGCTGAAGACAGTTTCAGAAAGGGGCACGCAAAGTACGAACTCGGGGACTATCAGGGAGCTATTGCCGACTTTACCGAAGCCATTTGTCTTGAGCCCAATCGTGTGGCTGGCTATAACAGTCGTGGTAACGCAAAGGTCAGATTAGGAGACTATCAGGGAGCCATTGCTGACTTCACCGAAGCGATTCGTCTTGAGCCCGATGATGCCAATGCTTACTTCAGTCGTGGGTACGCGGAGTACGAGCTTGGCAAGAAAGAAGTTGCGATCGCGGATTACAACGAAGCCGCCAAACTCTTTCAGCAACAGGGTCGAATGGATAATTATCCCAAGGTAGCAGATTTAGTAGAAAGCCTATACCAATTTCGCTCATCTAGGTAGGCAGGTGGGTAGCCCTAAAAAGGAAAGGATGTTCAGAACCCTCTTTCAGTATGGAGTTTATGAATTTCTCTTGCATGAGAATATCTAAGATTCAGTATTAGGAAGATGCTACAAAGCCCATGACTTCATACATATTTGATCTATGCAGCCGAAAATACGCAAAAAAAAGCCTACATACTCAGGGGCTTCAATATTCTTTCAATCGCAGAAATCTTTGTCTAGCATGCCTTACATCGATCCTTTCCTTTTTAGGACTGCCCCAGTTTTAAGTGAAGAAGCACGCGAACTTCTGACTCAAGAACGTTTGGAAGCCGAACACCAACAAGAAAATGTTCTGATGCGTGCCATTGAGTCGGAACATTGAGAATATAAAGGATTAAAACGAAGTTAGTAATTGCAAAGTTTGTTGTGGGCAAAGGGTTTTCCGATAATCGCCGAACCGACAGGAACGATCGGGTAAAAATCTGTTGGGATTCCTTCGTCAACTTCAATCTACAAGATCGGCGATCGCACTCAAGGCAATTCCTGACTATGAAGAAGCTTTAGTCTCAAAGTATAAAAGATCGACAAACACTGCACCAGCGAGTAACAGTAACTTTTCGTCAGCCGTTAATTTCGCATCGGTGAAGCGTACTCTAAAGTTATCAGCATCCGTGAATAGTTCTTTAGTCAGACCTGTCCATTTCTTTTCAATTACGGATACATCGCGCTCTCCTTTTTTGATGGGGAATGTCCAAATTTTCCAAAGTGGCGAAGTCATGGTCATCACTACTCTGCCCCTAGTATCGAGAAAATCAAATTTCTTACTAAACCATGCAAATCTTTGCTGCAAACTCCCTACAGGGCGATCGCCTGCACCAAAAATATCCAGACGTTGAAAAAACCAGCGAAATGGATGATTGGCACGAAAAACCTGCTGATTATCCAGATCGGTTCCCACGATGTTAAATACTCGCCAATGTCCTAAAAACTGTCGCCCGATCGCATCCATAAAACCTAGTTTTGGTTCAGCGCAGTAACCAAATAGCCGACCATCATCGGTTTGAATTTGATAACGGTTGCGAGTTTCAAAGCCAAATATTTCAGCTAGTTCAAATTTTTGTTTGACATAAATTGCATTGGCTTGGACAAGGGTTTGCAGAAACGCACTCATAATTTTTTTAGCAAAAACTACACCTCAGCATACATTACAGTGTAGAGGATGGCAGCTTTGATAGCAGCGATTGTGGCTAGTAAAGACAGACGAACACGATCTCGTGACTGACTCATAGAAGTTGAGAACATTATGCAACCATACCAAATCTTAAAAAAATATAAGCGATCGAAGTTTTAGCTACACTACAAGAGGAGTTAGTGCAGCAAAGCAGTAAGCTTTTGTGGCGCAGTTAGAGGGTTGCTAGGTTTATGCCATTTTCATCGGTTATTCGCTCTTTGATGCGATCGCCTTTTACAGACGAGCTAGAGAACAAGTTACAAGCATCGCAATGTCTGAGGCTATCGGGGCTATCCCGCTTAGGCAAAGGGATTATTAGTTCTTGTCTGAGCCAAAAGCAAGAACGTCCCTTGGTCGTGATTACCGCTACTCTCGAAGAAGCAGGGCGATGGGCGGTGCAGCTAGAGGCGATGGGTTGGCAGACCGTGCATTTTTACCCCACTTCAGATGCATTACCCTACGAGCCTTTTGTGCCTGAGTCTGAGATTACTTGGGCGCAGATGCAGGTGCTGTCAGATTTGGTTCGCAGTCAAGACGAGGATCGAACCGACGCAACAAATAACGGCCAAAGATTGGCGATCGTGGCTACCGATCGCGCCTTGCAGCCGCATTTACCCAAGCTAGAAGACTTTCAATCCTTTTGCCTACAGATGTCCGTGGGCATGGAACTCAGCCTCAATCAATTGGCGGCAGATTTGGCGCGCTTGGGGTACGAGCGTACCGCCCTAGTAGAAGCAGAGGGGCAATGGGGAAGGCGTGGCGATATTGTCGATATTTTCCCCGTTTCCAGCGAACTACCGATCCGCTTGGACTGGTTTGGCGATCGCATCGAGAAAATCCGAGAATTTGACCCCGCCACCCAACGCACCCTAGATAGTATTCCCTCCATCTCCCTCACCCCGATTAGTTTTGAGCCAATTTTCGGGATCGCTCAGAATTCCAGACAAGAGTCCAAGCAGGATTCCAAGCAAGATTCCAAAGAAGAAACCCCAAGAATATTTGCGGTGAATCCTGAGGCAAGGGCTTCACTGATTGATTATCTCAGCGATCGCAGCCTTGTCGTGATCGACGAACCCGAGCAATGTCAAGCCCATAGCGATCGCTGGGTAGAGGCGGCTGAGCAGGCATTTCTCTACCACCAATCTACGGTCGGCGAGCCGCAAGTGGATAATTCTGCGATTCGCAAATTACACCGTTCGTTTGAGGAGTGTTTGGCAGAAATTGAAGTATTCGCTCGCTTATACCTATCGGAATTGGGCGAAGAAGGCAAAGGCATCAATCTCTTAAGCCGTTCCATTCCAGCCGTACCGCATCAGTTTGGAAATCTAGCTAAAACCATACGGGAATATCGCGACCAAGGGTTTAAAATCACGTTAATCTCGGCGCAGCCTTCTAGAGCCGTGTCTTTGCTGCAAGAACATGACTGTCCTGCTCAGTTTGTGCCCAATGTTAGGGATTATGGGGCAATTGAGAAGTTGCAATCTGGACGCACACCCGTAGCCTTGAAATATTCAGGCGTCGCTGAGATTCAAGGGTTCGTGCTACCAATTTTTCGGATTGCGGTGATCAGCGATCGCGAATTTTTTGGACAGCATTCCCTTGGAACGCCTAGCTACGTGCGCAAGCGGCGCAGAGCGGTTTCTAAACAGGTCGATCTAAATAAACTCTCCCCCGGTGACTATGTGGTGCATAAGCATCATGGCATCGGACAGTTTCTCAAGCTAGAGCGTCTCACGATCAGTAGCGAGACTCGCGAGTACCTCGTGGTCAAATACGAAGATGGCTTGCTAAGGGTGGCAGTCGATCAAATGGCATGTTTGTCTAGATTCCGCAGCCAAGCGGAGGGCAAGCCACAACTCAATCGCATGTCTAGCAAGGCTTGGGCAAACACGACGAATAAAGCCCGTAAAGCGATTAAAAAAATTGCGATCGATCTTTTGGAACTCTACGCCAAGCGATCGCAACAAGTTGGCTACACCTTCCCCTCGGATATGCCTTGGCAGCAGGAAATGGAAGAGTCTTTTCCCTATCAGCCCACACCCGATCAGCTCAAGGCAACCCAAGATGTCAAGCAAGATATGGAAAGCAGTCGCCCTATGGATCGTTTGGTCTGCGGCGATGTCGGTTTCGGTAAAACCGAAGTGGGTATTCGTGCGATATTTAAAGCGGTTACAGCCGACAAGCAGGCTGCACTCTTAGCTCCAACTACGATCTTGGCACAGCAACACTATCACACCCTACAGGAACGCTTCGCGCCCTATCCCATCCAAATCGCGCTACTGAATCGATTCCGTTCTGCGACCGAACGCAAGGAGATTATCCAACGACTCAAAACGGGGGAGTTAGATATTGTTGTGGGAACCCATCAATTGCTGTCCAAAGAAATCAGTTTTAAGGATTTGGGCTTATTGGTCGTCGATGAAGAACAGCGGTTTGGTGTCGCCCAAAAAGAGAAAATCAAAGCCCTAAAAACTGAAGTTGATGTCTTGACTCTGACTGCAACACCGATTCCGCGCACCCTCTATATGGCACTGTCTGGCGTGCGCGAGATGAGCTTAATTACAACGCCACCCCCCTCGCGGCGATCGATCAAGACACATTTATCGCGCTACAATGCCGAAGCAATCAGAGCGGCAATCAGGCAGGAACTCGATCGCAGCGGTCAGATTTTTTACGTCTTACCTCGGATTGAGGGCATCGAAGAAACGGCAGCAAAAATCCGCGCCATGATCCCATCGATCAGAATTGAAATCGCGCACGGACAGATGCCCGAAGCAGAACTGGAGTCCACCATGCTCACCTTCAACAGTGGTGAAGCCGACATCCTGCTCTGTACCACGATTATCGAGTCAGGATTGGATATTCCCCGCGTTAACACGATCATTATCGAAGATGCCCAGAAATTCGGGTTGGGGCAACTGTACCAACTGCGCGGTCGGGTCGGTCGAGCGGGTCTACAGGCTCATGCTTGGCTGTTTTATCAAGAAAAAGGCGAACTTACAGAACCAGCCCGCAAGCGTTTGCGCGCGATTCAAGAATTCACCCAACTCGGTTCTGGCTATCATCTCGCCATGCGCGATATGGAGATTCGGGGTGTGGGCAATCTGCTGGGTGCAGAGCAGTCTGGACAAATGGACGTAATTGGATTTGACCTCTATATGGAAATGCTGCAAGAGGCACTAAATGAAATTCGCGGTTCTGAAATCCCTGAGGTGGATGATACGCAAATCGATCTGCCAATCACAGCCTTTATTCCCTCGGAATATATTCCCGATACCGATCAAAAGATGAGTGCCTACCGTGCTGTGGCTTCCGTCAGTTCGCGCAAGGAATTGGGACAAATTTTAGAAGAATGGCGCGATCGCTACGGTACGGTTCCCCTACCCGCCCGACAACTGGTGAAGGTGATGGAATTAAAGCAGGTTGCTAAAAAAATCGGCTTCTCTCGCATTAAGCCCGAAGGCAAGCAACACGTTATTTTAGAAACTAAAATGGAAGAACCCGCTTGGAAAATCTTGCAGCAGCAGCTACCCAGTCATTTACAATCTCGGTTTGCCTATCAAGTCGGCAAGGTCACGGCTAGAGGCTTAGGGACAATGGCTCCTGACAAACAACTCGAAAACTTGATCGAGTGGCTTGAGCTAATGCAAGCAACCCTACCAACAAACCTGCCAACAAACCTGCCAACAAGCGGGATGGGCTAGGGTATTAGATAACACACTAAAACTGGTGTAAATATGTCAAGATAAGTGCTTAAAATCTTAATATATCTTTTATTTTTGAGACTTTGTTTTCGATCGCTTGGCGTAAGCTAATGTCCCTCACGTTAGAACTGCAATGTTAGACATCCCTCCTCAGGGGCAAAAACGAACGAGAAGCCAATTTGAACGACAACTACGCCGTTTAGAACAGGATGCGCTGCGCATGGGAGCCTTGGTAGAAAACTCCTGTTTGTTGGCACATACGGCTTTGTTTGAGCGCAATCTAGAGACAGCCATACAGATTAGCGCCCAAGACAAACAAATTGATGGATTTTATCGCCAAATAGAATTGGACTGCA
This sequence comes from Tumidithrix helvetica PCC 7403, assembly GCF_965232925.1. NCBI lineage: Bacteria > Bacillati > Cyanobacteriota > Cyanophyceae > Pseudanabaenales > Pseudanabaenaceae > Tumidithrix > Tumidithrix helvetica. The sequence goes on along the minus strand of NZ_CBDDRA010000010.1, from coordinate 119,420 downwards.
TCAGCCTCATGACACTGCAATCCCCTGTATCCCGCGATCTGCGGTTGCTAAGTGCTTTGATGCATTTGGTTCGAGATTTAGAGCGCATTGGCGACTATGCTGAAAATTTAGGTGAAATTGCGATTAAGCTATTTTCCTACCCTACCCCTCCTTTTATGGAAGAGCTTCAGACCATGTCCAATCGCTGTCGTGCTATGTTAGCAATGAGTTTGATTGCCTTAGCAAATTTTGATTCTGATATGGGACTCCAAATTAAAGCCAAGGACGATGCGGTTGATGATGACTATGCTATGTTGTTTGACCTATTGGCAAAACAAACCCCGATCGCTGGCTCGATCGAACCCACGATGCTGATGGTTTTGGCAATTCACCATTTAGAACGCATGGCAGACCATGCCACCAACGTCGGACAGCGTGTGAGCTATATCGTGACGGGTAAACGACATTAGGGAATATCAGTATTCATCGCTTCATACCTTTCGGCATAATGTCGATAGTTGTCACTGTATAGGGTTGACCATCCATACACCTACGCAGTTCTCTACTTGCAGCCAGACCACTATGCCAATTGATCTTCGCGACGGGTTTGCCAGCCATCTCTACCTTGAAAACCTGAACATCTTTCATACCAGACAAAGCTGCATCCATAGTCGGAACCGCAAAAGCGATCGCCCCAAATGGCATATTAGGAGGCGAGTAATTGAATGCTTGTGTCGTTATGGAAGGTTCATCATCTTGAGTGAGGGTAACTTTTACCATTTCCATCTTGTCAGGCTTTGGAATATCTGCTGACATAAATGTGAGGAGCGCACCCTTATAGTCGCCACCAGGACCCGACAAAGTGAGCATTACTCCGTTTCTTGAGAAGAAAGCACTACAAAATTCGCCAGATTTTTGACCTTGAGGAGTTGGAAATAGCCTCCAATGCCCCGTTAGATACAGAATATACTCAGGATTGTTGAGCAGTTCTGCTTGCTTTTTCACAATCGATGTTGCCGTGACAAGACTTGCCTCTAGTTTCTGTGCTTCTCGGTCAACATAGCCCTCACCTGGAAGTCTACTAGGTCTAGACCTAATCTCCTGAATCTTCTGGGCATCGACCCTCCAACTTTGCCACACGTTATAGGCTTGCCCGAAAAGAACATCCATCGCTTGAGCGTTAACCGATTTAGCCCCAGATAGCGCGATCGCTACCGTTGCACCACACAATAAAAAACTGCTCAAGTTAATTCTCTGCATTTAAAACCTAACAAACTCCAAATATATGTTTAATTATTTGCGTTTTTAACCTATATATCTGGACTTTGTCATAAGAATTATGTTCCTGAATAATTTCTAGACAAATCAGAAGAAGGAATTTATCAGCTATGCATAACTTTTATACTATAGCAATCCTATTTAATTTGTGTGTAGGGGCAATTCATGAATTGCCCCTACGATTTTATGCAGAAGAAAGAATCTCTCATGGATCATTTAGGATCGCTATATATGCAGATTCTGTCAAGTCAACCATTTCTAAAGCTTTTCCCAAGATTTTATCAAACTTTCAATCCACTAGCATCACACGTCGAGCGAAGCTCTACTACATTTTGCAGTCCTGTCATAACCCCCCATTAATTTTTAACGTGAGTTCGATGGATTTTAATCTCATCAAGGGTCGAATTCCCCGCCCTTTAGGGCATTAGTCTTTGAAAAAAAAGAATTTGAATTTGATACCCCGTCCGTTTGCGACGGAGTCATTTATTCTCAATAAAAATTTGGATTTGTTTATATGACTAGGCTTCAAAAACCTTGATTTATAAAGCTTTAGAGTCTTGAAATTCATCGAACTCACGTTAGTTTAACCACACAGTAATTTGCACTAATGAAATTTATCGCAACAGAAGCAGAATTTAAGGTATGGAAGAAAAGTAATGGAAAGAGTTTCTGGGTGGAATCCAAGTTGTTTTTTTCAGAGCGATCGCTTATTTATTTTTCCATCTTATGCGCTTTACACGCTTAGGTCTGTATTTGGCTTTAATGCGCTTTACTTGCTCTTTGAGCTTTTCTCCTTTGTCTGGATTCACCATGGCAACAAAGTTGGCAAAACCTTCAATGGATTGGATGAGGTCGGGGCAACTTCCCCAGTGTTTTCCCTCTAGTCCATCTTGCTCGATTTGGAATAGAGTGGCGCGGAAAGATTTGAGTGTTTTCTTGTCAACATTGAGCTTTTGATTAACTACAATACCCGTTACTTCTTGATGTTGAGATTTATGCAGAACTCTCGTTTTTTGCGGATGGATTGTGAATCCTTCGTGCGTTGCGATCGCTTCTGTGCGTTTGAGAATATTGCAGATCTGCCGCAAATTCTCCCCAGAAGCTGAGAACGTCAGGTCGTCAGCATAGCGAGTATAGACAAAGCCAAGATGGGTCGCCATTTTTGAGAGACGCAGATCGAGACGGCGACAGATTAAATTGGTAATGGCTGGGCTGCTGGGTGCGCCTTGGGGCAAATGGCGATTCCTTTCAGGATGCGTACCGCCGCCTAGGGCAACATAATAGGTTTTGCCATCTAGTTCCACTGCCTCTACGGCGGCATCTGTACAGATGAGTCCAAAGATAGTTGCAGCAGCTTCAGAATAGCCGAGGGATTGAAATAAGCCCTTGACTCGTTTATAGGAAATCGTAGGGAAGAAATCTTGTAAATCGAGATTGATAATGACATCGGCTCCGACATGGGGAGCGGCATTGGTAACAATCGATCGCCCCAAACAAAAACCATGCGCTGCCTCATGCAAATCGACCTGCTCTAAAATGTTATAGAGAATCCATGTCTGGGCTCGCTTGAGGCGTGGCATCGGTGCAGAAATTAAGCGACTGCCCCCTGTTTTTTTGGCAATCTTAAAACGGATATAGTGAGAGGTGTTGCTGGCACGTCGCGCAAAGGCTAAAAACCGCAGTTCGCCAAGACTAATTCCCATGGCATTGGCAATCTCTTCCGATGTGCCATATTCAGGTAAATCGTAGCTTTGCAGACGATCGCGATCGCATTCGGTTTGATTTAATCCCGCCGAAACCCCTTCGCCCAAAAATACAATTTCTTGCTGTTTTTTGAGTTCCCAAAGCGCTAATCGTTCCTGTCGTTCTCGTTCTCGGCGTTCCTTGGTTTCCTGTTGCTTGCGTTTCGATTCGGCTAATCTCAGGGCTAGTGCTGCTTTTTTGAGGGCTTCCTCGTTATGGAGTTGGCGATTTTGCGATCTTAAATCCTCAAGTTCTCGCAAGATCTCGCCCTTGCGCCGAATCTCATCAGCAGGATCTTGGGGCATCTCCCCTGCGGCTGGCCAGAACCCCAAACGAATCATTTCCTCCAGAATCACTTCCTCTTTGGAACTGCGTCTAATGCGATCGTAGAGTTCCTGACGGGTTCTAGGTTGATTGGTCATAGTTGGTAAAGCGCAAAGCACTGTAAAAAAGTCGCATAGCAGTCAACAGGTTACTCCTTCGTAAACCTCCCAGGACTGGATTGCTCAACTCCAGCGGCTCCGCTACTAGTGTGTTCGTTAGCTTCTCGGAAGCCAAACTGTGATAACACACTAGTAGCGAGAGACGCACAGTTAAGAGTAAGCCAGTGATGCGCGCTTAGACTAAATGCAAGAATGGCGATCCACCATTCGGATTGCAAGGTTGTTTACCTCTATGACTGCCATTGCGACAAAAAAACGTACAAAATTATGTACGATTAAACGATAACCTAGATCGTGTAACTGGGTCAAATACAAATGATTTAGGATAGCTAAATCGCGATCGATTTAACTGGTTTGAACTTGCTATGGAACTAATTAAACGAACAACCCTACTCTATCAAGCAGGCAGCTCAGCCAAGGTTTATGAAATCGATCTCTGCCGGGTGGGTGAAAATCGCTATGTGGTCAACTCGCGGTATGGTCGGCAGGGTTCTGTCCTAAAAGAAAATTCTGAGACAGTGACCGCGATTTCCTTAGAGAAAGCCCAAACACTGCTCGATCGCCTTGTCAATGCAAAAATTAGCAAGGGCTATCGCGATGCCACGGGGGAATCGGGTGTAGCACCAACACCGATCGCCAGTCCTCCACCTCCAGCGATCGAAATTCCCATGAATAGCGATGCAAGAACGCAAGCGATTCTCAATCGTTTGGTGGCGATCTTAAATGCAGGCGTGCCCTCTGGCGTTGTCTCAGGTCGAAGGATGGGGAGAATCTCAAAGCGCGACCGTATCCAGCAACCCTTAGATCGAATTATTTGGCGGGTAGGCGAGCTAAAAATTGCCGCAGCTGTGCCATTACTGTTACGGTTCCTCAATACCTCCGTTAACCCGATTAGGAACTACGCGATCGCATGGTCATTAGGTTGGTGCGGCGATCCTACTGTCATCCCTACCCTAGAAGGGCTTTATCAAAATAGTGCTGCGCCTGATTCTGTGCGGCGCATTGCTTTTGAAGCTGTGTTTAAACTAGCCGATCCTGCCAAGCAAGCGGAGATGCGATCGCAATTAATTGCGCAATTACCGATCGGGCTACAAGAACCAGTTCGCAATGGGACTTCCGAACAATTTACTGAGGCTTTTCAGGCTTTTCTCAATAGTGACGATCGCTTCCGTTTTGTGGCAATCGAACTGCTCTATCAGATCGATCGCGAGAATATTCGCCCAGTTATCCTAGAGGTGTTGAGAACGATTCCGCTGCAATTTAATTACTTCCAAAGAGTTCGACACATTTTTAAAATCGCCGAATATCGTCAAGACGCTGAAGCCTTTGCAATTCTAGCAAAGCGCTTTGACATAGAAAAACCTGCCGATTCTACAACCAAAGTCAGAGCCTATCATAACCCCATGACAGGCGAGCCTATGGTGATGGCGATAGAAAATGGAGTCAAACAAAAATTTTCTTTTGGAGAACAGCCAGAAACCTCAAACAATCAGGTTTACACTCAAAAAACACGTAGTTACCTACAGCGGAGAGTATGGCGATCGCTGCGTAAACTGGGAGAATTGAACGATCCAAACTACATTAGATTTGCCGTAAGCATTCTCTTGCAGCATGCTGATGCTGATGCTGAGGAGGTGCGGCGATCGATTTACTATAAATACGATCGCAACTGGAGTCGATTTGAATCCGCGAGGATAGAATGGGATATCTATGCCAAATATCTTACCTTCAATCATATTCTCTACGAGCATAGTCCTCGATATGTTCTAAAACCCAATGCTAGAGCTTGGCGATGCGTTCCACCCTATAAGCCAGGGAATCCTGAGCCTCAAGTTAGAGAAGAGGCTTTTCCACGGCTTTGGGAACAGCATCCCACGGCATTATTGCAACTGCTATTGGAAAGCAAATGCCATCCCGTGCATCAATTTGCGGTCAAAGCAATCCGCTCTTGTCAGCAATTTTTGGCAGGATTAGAACTAGAGAATTTAATCCAAATTTTAGATCGTCCCTACGAAGTTACAGCACAATTGGGCTTTGAGTTAGCAAGATTGCGCTATCAAAGCAGTCGCCCCGATGGGAGACTAATTCTAGCTGTCGCTAATTGTAATTTTGCCCCTGCAAGAACTGAGGCTTACCGCTGGATTAACGAGCAACGCGATCGTTTTTTAACAGAAGACAGCCAACTGATTGCAGGCTTAGTCCTCAGCAAACAATCTGAAACTCGCACCTTTGCGCGACAGTTACTCGGCTCGGTCATTGGCTCTGTATTGATGAATGATGCCACGGTGCGAACCTTAATCGGACATATTATCGCGCTACTGCTGAAACTCAACCCCAATCAAACAGTGCAAGCCAAATTCGCATCAGAGACACTCCTGTTAAGCTTCAGCTTCCCATTGCGATCGCTGGGCTTAGAAATCATTCTCGATTTATTGCGTCATCCCCTTCCAGAGATTCAAACCTTGGGAGCGCAGATTCTCGCGAACCATGAAACAAATGTCATGGACTTGCCAGAGGGTTTGATCGATGCCTTGTTAGAATCTCCCTATGATAATGTGCGAGTTTTGGGTGTAAGGCTATTCGGTCAATTGCCCGATCGGATTTTAAGGGAACACACTGAGCTGATTTTGGCATTTGTAACCCATGCGATCGCCGAGATGCGCGAGGCAATTCGTCCGATCGTTCACCGTTTAGCGAGTGGCGATTCCCTTGGGGATGCGTTCCGCCGCGAATTCAGTCTGACCCTTGCAGGACAACTGCTCCAAGTCCTGCTTGCGCCTGAGGAACATGAAGGCGTGCATAAATTTCTCTGTCAATTACTCCAAACAGCCCTGCCAGACTGGATGTTGGCTGCCACTCCAGAAACCGCCACACAGCTTTTGCAAGCGACCTCTGGAGCCGCGCAGGAAGTGGCGGGGTGTATTCTCTTGGCAAATGTATCGACTTGGGCAAATAGTTTTACGACCGCAGCGATCGCCCAGTTTGGAAATCATGAAGTGCAGGCAGTCCGCTCTGCCTCCTATGCCATGTGCGAACGAATTCTCCAACGCCTGCACCGTCAGCCAGAGGAGCTACTCGCAGCCTTACCCTTGCTCGAATCGCGATGGGATGACAGCCGTTTATTTGGATTTCGCCTATTTGGAGAATTACTTCAGCCTGAAGACTTCACGCCTGCTGTAATTATCAGTATCTGCGATAACGTGCGGGCGGATGTTCGCAAGTTTGGGCGCGATCTCGTCAGCCGCTGCTTTAAGGAAACCGATGGTCAGGAATATCTGGTTAAATTTAGCGAACATCCCTCCACGGATATGCAGCTATTTGCCACGAACTATCTAGAAAACTATGCGGTGAATAATCCCAGCCGTTTGCAAGAGCTAATCCCCTATTTCACCAGAGTCCTAGCCCAAGTAAATCGCGGTCGCGTCACCAAGCAGAGAGTATTTGCTTTTCTCGATCGCGAGGCAACAAAAAGCGAAGCTGCCGCTAGCATCGTCGCTCAAATTTTAACCAGACAATCCGCTGCGATCGCGATCGGTGACAAAGCCAAAGCCCTAGAGTCTCTCTTAAAGATCCATCTCATCTATCCCCAAATTCCTCTTCCAATCAAGATGGTTGCAGTTCCCACAAAATCATGACATCCAGATTCAATATCATCCGTTGGCTATGGGTAATGTCCTATGAGCAATGCCCTTCAAAATTTGCAACACATCATAGAGGTGATTTACCCGCGATAGCAATGAGAAAGTCTCTGAAAAATCGTACTCTCTGCTCTCCTTACGAACTTTTAGAAAGATGAAATTATTCCCATTTGTAACCATGCCAAATAATGGCACTTGCCCTACAGGCGATGCCATCATATAAGATAGTGTTTGCGGAATTCCCACTTCAATATCAAATTCTGTCTCTTTAGATTCAATCACCGTTCGCCAAAATTGGTCTTGAACTACTAAAAAGTCAATCTTTCCGCGTAGTGTTTCATTTTCTACTGTGGTTTCAATCTCTACAGGGACTTCTGAACGCAAGCGAAATGGAGGATCGTAGAAACCAACCATTTCTAACAAACGCGATACCACAATGGCATTCACAGCACATTCTGTAACTTGCCCCTCTTCACGATGATAGCGAAAACGTTGTCTAAGCCGATCTAAAGTCTCCTGCTCGGAAGAAGTTAGTGAGGGCAGGTTTTCATGCCATTCTGTGAAAAATTGGTTGTTTAGCGCTCTCTGCAAGCCAAACTTTTGATGCACATGGTTTAAAGTCCTAACAACCTGTGTTACGGCAGTTTGAACCATAGCGACATCCTCCGTGCTAGTTTTGCTTCCTACCACTCTAGCACTTGATTCAATCCGAATTAAGATTGACAAAAGTCTTTAAAAATTCATATTTTGGAGATGGCGATCGCTACTCAAACCTTAAAACTGCTTTTCAATATCTCTAGACTGGTGAAGAATTCGCACAATTTCAATGTAATCTTCCATTTTTCTGTAGAAGATAATGTATGGTTTAACAGGAAAACTCCATTGATTCATTATTATTTTGCGCTAACCGCTTTTGACCGCGAGTTTTGATATTTTCTAGCAGTTGGGGCAATGTGTCTGAACTGTATTCGGTGTAGTCACCATGTTTGAGTTGTGTAACTCCGAGATCGATCGCTTGTTGGAGGGCTGCAAGTTTTAGAGCGCGAAGTTCTGCTTCTGCTTGCTCGACGCGATCGCAGATTGCTTGGAAGGCACGAGCATCTTGGACAACGATTTCGGCTTTACCGTTGACGGTCAAAACCAAAGGCGATCGCGTTGCTTTGATTTGTTCGATAAATTCCTTGGCGTTGCGCTTAAAGTCGCTAAGAGAATGAATGTTTTTTAGCTCGATCATAAATTTAACGCACTCAATTCGGATCTAATTTAATGATAAGCGATCGAAACTGCTATCGCTTTCTTAATGTGATACGCATCTGAGTTGTAATTAGAATCAGCACAATAGTTTAAAATGGCAACTCTGATTTGTCGTGTGCGATCTCCCAACCCATGAGTGGAATTGACCGAGATATTACCCCAGATTCCCGACCAAGCCTTGTCGATCGCCATTTACCCAATACCCCTCAAGTCCAACGTTTACTGCGAAGAGAGGGCAGAGCGCATGTATTTAAAGATCGCGAAACCCTAGAACAAGTCACGCAGGCTATTATCAAAGGTGGAGAACGAACGGGAATAGGTGAGAATGAAGATGATTACGAACGATATGGACTCTACTTCCCAGAGCCAATTGGTTACATAATTAGAATAGACGGGAGCCAAACACCGCTTTACTACGGCGAGATCAAAATTGTAAAAACGACAGGTGAGTATCATGCAATCCCACGCACCAGCCCTCGCAAAACAAGCTAATACTTGGAAGTTTTTAGAACTCTGGGTCGATCCAGTGATTTTCCCACCCAAAATTCTCATGCTAGTTGCCGATCGCGACGGCAGTTGTCATATTTTTAACCCTGCCTCGAACTATAAACTTATCGTCTCTCACCCTAACTATCAAACTGCCCAAGAGTGGCTGCTTGAGGATGAATACGAACGAGTCAAGGGTCAACTTTTGGCTGATGAAATTATGTAATCGCGAAGCATCAAGGGTGTTAACAATTGAAATCGCTTACTTAATATCGCAAGTTAAACAGAAATATTAAGCTATATTTGTTTCTCATGGCTTAGCAAGAAACGGGCAAGGATGTCAATACTGCAATCCAATATTTAAAATTGGAATAGCTCGTATCAACGATCCAATAGAATATCTTTCTGCAATTGTCCGATCCGCGTTTAAACTTTACAAATCCAGAAATCATAACCAGAATTGCCGATCCCCTTCTAAAACACTTGGATAAATGCCATTTAACTTTAAGTAAGCCATTCGATCTGCACCGTAAATAGGCATGGGAACACGAGGAGGTTTCAAGGCTCCATGATGTAAAAGTGTCAACTTTAAAGTTGTATCAAGAACACTGTCAATTGTTGCAGGATATCCTTCCTTGCGAACTGTTAAACGGATTGGTCGAGGGACACCAATACTAGCAGGTACATCTGTTGTGACTAAAATTGCTTCGTGAGAAGATAATTTCAAGGCTACACCAACTTTAGGAGCGATCAGAGATTTATTACTAAATCCATATAATCTTGGGGCACCAGACTTTCGGCTTTCAACTAATATGAAGTTTGCACCAATCGCTTTAGCTCGTTTGAGTAGATGCGAAACTTCTTGACCACAAAACCGACCATCGCGATAGATCAATACAGTTTTATTCTCTAATTCAGACGCAGGTAATAGATTTTCCAATAGTCTTTGCGGAATCTCTTCACCTTCAATTAGCGAATCTTCGATTTTATAGCGAATAAATTCTCCCTGTTTGTTGTAGAGTCGAACGCTAGCACAAGCATTCATTGTCCCTGCCAATTGCTTTTTGGAAGCCCTAGAAATATCTAAACCAATAAAGTAATCAGCAATGTCTAGCGGCTCAGCCAAAATAAAAGGTAAGTTTCCCATCTTAGCAAGGATACCCGGAATCACTTGATTAAGAATATGACTGTGATTTTTCTCTAAAGTGTCAGAATAGATTACTTGACTAGCGATTTTACGTCTGAGTAAATGAGAATATGCTGCTTGATAAAGACTACCGCCATCTTCTTTGTCAGCTTGGCGATCGCCTTCTGGCAAAAAAACCAAGACAATATGAATCGGAATACCAAACCCAGCAATCCGATCAATTTCTTTCTCTAATATCACTCTTGCATCTGCACCATCAAGTTTAGAAATTTCTAACGACTTAGTTTCAACAACTTGATTATCAAATCCATAATCTTTTAGTCGCTTCATAGCCGCCCCTAGAAAATCACCAACTTTTTGTTCGCAGAGCTTTAAAGCTACGATGTTAATCTTTTCTGCCTGTAAATCAGGATGATGGCGATAGACACCACCTTTTTTCAATCCAGTCAAAATCCCACTTTGCAATCCTCGAAAATCTTTGCCAAATAATAGAGGAGTCTGATTTACTGGTGTCGATGGCTGCCAGAAAGAGTTTAAATTGTCAGAACTATTAAGACTCTTTTGGGAAAGTTGCAATCCGTATTCTTTGAGTTTTTCAGTTGCAGACAGCTTATATCCCTTTAACAACTCCATCCTTTCACTATAAGGAATCTTCGTTGACTTAAGAAGTTGCCCATAGTTAACCTCAAAGCGATCGGCGGTATCTTCAGTAATACAAGGCCTTAAGGCAGCAAGTGCATATTCATATAGTTTTTTATTCTTGCCAAACTTAACAGCAACAATAGGCTGATCGTCTGGTGCATCGATTAAAGCCTGCTTACTAGTTGAACCCGCAGCAAGTTTTATCAACTTATCTCGATATGCTTGAATTGTTCCTGCAATACGCTCAATCTGACCACTACCACCAGAGTCTATATCCTGCACTTTCAGACCAGTTAACAGCTTTTCAGCATTTTGTCTTTGAGGATGATTTTGATAAAATTCAGCGAGATTACCTCGAAATAAAATATCACTGCGAACGCTTAAAGATAAAGCAGGCTGGGCTAAATCATTAATTTCTACTGTTTCTGCCGAAAATTCAGGCTTACGAACCACTTGAACTACTTGATTATTAAAAGGAGCATGGGAGAAAGGACGAGATATTTTTAATATTTGATAAGCCAGTTGCGCTACAGTCTCAGGCTTAATCTCAACAGATTTTACAACTTGAACAGAAAAAGATTGCTCGCCAAATTCTTTTATATCATTTTGAATATTCTCTAATGCTTCCCGCCATTCAGCAACAGTCGGTATATTTTGCTGTGGTTTTGCAATTGCATAAAAATCGCCCTGATCCCAAACAACCATAATCTCAGCAAATTTACGACAGAGATGAAAGCTTAAAGGATTACCTATTTCTCTTTCATCAATATGCGGTGAAAGACGAAATCTCATCAGATTTAATTCTGAGTGGGACAAAAGTGCTATCTCACATAAGGAAATAGGTGGCTTTGGAGCATTATCGGTCGTAGTATTCATGCGGCAACCTCACATACTGAAAATGAGCAAATTGAATTAAATGGACAATATTTACAAGCAAAGCCAGGGTTGGGGGTGAAGATTTCTGCAAAACGTTCAGGCTCTCTGTGATATCTCTTCTTCTCCAATTCATGAGACTTAGCGATTCTTGCTAATTCTGTTTGTAAAGCAGACAAGTGAATTGGTGATGCTGTAATCCGATCTGACCATTTACAGGACTCCAAGTTATAAAACAAAGCAGATGTCTTACGGTCTGGATAGAGATAAGTCGCTGCCAACAGATAGATATAGGCTTGCCGAAAATCAAAATTACTTTTTCCTGTTTTAAAATCAAGAATGCATAAAGTACCATCGGTATCTTCAAAAATACAATCGATGGCGGCAAATAATCGAAATAGATAGTTATGACTATTTATTTCTAAACCATCGGGAACTCCTTCATCTCCACGACTAAGCCTAATAATGTTTTTATCCAGTAACACGGGGTTATCACGATAATTGCAAAGAATTTGAGTAACTCTTTGCTCAACTAGGTAAGACTCTTCGTCTAGTTTTAAAATTTCTGCTAAATTTTCTACCTCATATTCTTGAGATATAAATTCAGGATGCTGATGAAATTCATAAACTCCTTTCTGTGCCAATAATCCTATTCTTTGGGGGGTTGTATCCTTGGCTAATAAAGCTGAAACCTCTAATTCTTTTTTTCGTGCTCGTTTGTAACCACGTTGCATATCACAGTGAAATGATTCTTGTCCCACTGGTGGTATCAACTCAGCCATCAATCCATAACTTGCAAACGGCAACCATTTATTTGTAAATCCCATATCTAGTGCCTATAAAGACTTGATTTTTTATTCAACTCTATGGGTAATGCTAATCGATGTTGATTTTTTAGTCAATACCTTCTGTTGATTTTTTAGTCAAGCCCAAATATAATGGTTTAACAAGTACGGAGAATGATGTGAACAAAAAATTTGGGCAACTTATTCGCGATGCTCGTAAGGAAAAAGGGTACAGTCAGCGGGAACTAGCAAGTCTAGTCAACCTAGATTTTACTTATTTATCTAAACTAGAAAATGACCGTGCAGATTATGCTCCTAAAGAAGATGTAATTAGAAATCTAGCGGCTCAACTAGATTTAAATCCAGAAGAATTAGTCTTTCTATCAGGACGGATTCCAGAACGTGATGAACAGTTACTCAAACAGAACTATAAAGAAATGCCTATGTTATTTAGACGTATGCAGGAAGACCCACTGTTTGCTCGTGAAATTTTCGACCGAGCTATTACCGAAGAACAGGAGAAAAAAATTTGAATATAATCAAGCCTTTTTTATGGGCTAGAAAAGAAGATATAGAGCGTAAAGCGAATGAGATACTTCGTGAGCTTCAAGCACATCCGAAGCATTCTTTTAATGGTCGTATTGACCCTAATAAAATTGCTGATTTCTTAGATTTAGGAATAGTTTGGGGCTCAATCCCCTCAGATAGCAAAGGGAAAATTGCAGCAAGAATTTTTCCTTTAGAAAGACTAATTGAAATCAACGAAGATATTCCAAGCTTAAAAGAAGAAAGTGGTTTTGCCTCATTTACCATTGCTCATGAAATTGGTCATTGGAGTCTACACATTAATCAAGCTGAAGCAGATGGACTTATAAAGCAGCAAGAGTTGGACATAGAAATGCCAAGAGAGTCTCAGCCTTTTTTATGTCGATCTTTAAATAGAAACACTGGTGCTGATATAGAATGGCAGGCGGATTATTTTGCAGGTTCACTCTTAATGCCACGTTACCTTCTTGAAGAAACACGTAAAGGAAGAAATTTACAAAAATTGAGCCACCTACGCGCAATGAAAGATGAACTGGGTGTCAGTTTAGCTGCTCTAAAAGTGCGCTTACAACAAATGGAATGGATATGTATTCCTAAAAACTCTCAACAGATTTATTTAGGAAAATATATATCTACAGAACAGGGGGAGTTATTCTAAATACTTCCTTTGAAGACCGCACCTATGCTGAAGCAAGTATGGGTAAATATACAGTAATGCTCTACCAGAAAGAGTAATATTGGATGTTTACATAATGCAAATATGCAAATGATTGAAAAAATGATGTATTCCAAACAAAAGAATTTCCAAATCTGTTGATAGAAACTCGTAATTGAAGTGTGATACCTGAAAACAAGCTTAATGAACTACATAGCTGCGAGTTGAGGTCAAAAAAATGGAATTTAACTATAACTATAAAGGAAGTTCGACGGTGTCTGGGCAGGGCGATCGCACCCAGATGTCATTTTCGCCAGACGTAAGCCGCCAGCCTACTTACTTTAGAGGCGAGTTACGCCAGAATATTGCCTTTCGAGAAGCCATCAGTGCTTTACACGATGTAGTGGTTTCTGACCTGCGGTTTAAGCCTAAAGACAAAGAAGCCTATAAAGCTTGGGCAGCTCAGCGCAATGAGATTGACTGGCAATTGGTCGCCGCTCAACGCCAAGAGATAAAAGACAAGATCGAAGCCCTCCAAGCCGAACTCACAAATCTAAACCGACGCAGTTCAGAACGGATGTCTGGTTTCTATCGGGCTACTGCTAGATATTTTGAATATCTCTATCAAAAAGATCGCGACTACTGGTTTGTGCTCGACCCCGTAATTACGGTTCATCCCGACGAGGTTTTCTTTGAGTGCTTTAGCCAAGATGAATCTAGCTACGGTCGTCTGGGAGCCAGCTATGAAGTATTCAATCATGTTGATGAGTTTGCCTGTGGCACGACGAATATTGACTATTCCGCCGCACTTTACGACGAATTCCAAAAAATTCGCAGCTATAAACGCACCTTATTAGAAGTCGATCCTTCTGGTTTTGAAGTACAGACCACGGGCGAATCTAACTATAAAGAGGTCAAAATCGACCTACCAGATACCTGGGTAAGGGGCTTTTTGCAAGTTAGTTCGGCGATGTCCTTACCCGCCATTCGCTTTGACCTCCATCCCACAGATATTTATAACATCTGTTTCGTTTTGCGCCGCCGCAAAGAGAAGCAAGGCCCGCGCAGTATGCGCTATATTCTTAAGCCAGGTGAGCCTGTGCGGGTTGTGTTTGAGCCTTGGGGAACTGAAGTTATTTGTTCTCGTTCGATTTATGAAGGCAATAGCGATCGCACGATCCGTGTCTGGGGTCGTCGCCGTTTGTTAATTTTGGAGCGATTAATTCCCGTTGCTCGTAAATTCACCGTGCATTTACTCGGCAATGGAATGCCTTCTTTCTATGTTGCCGATCTCGAAGATATGTCCTTCACCCTAGGACTATCAGGCTGGACAGCCAACGACTGGGCAAAGGCGAGTAATTTCGATCTGCTCGCTCCTCGCACGAATGTTGACGATGGCACGAAACGCCAAATTTTTGAGGCACTCAAACAAAATTGGGTAGAAGCACCTGAGGCTTTAGCCAAAAGACTGCGGCTCGATCGCTCCGTCGTACTTAGTGCGCTTAGTGCCTACACGCAAGCAGGTAGAGCGATTTACGATCTCAATAAGCAAGTCTATCGCGTGCGCGAACTGACTCAAGTGCCTTTACCCATGGAAAAACTGCGCTTTGCTAGCGATCGCGAAGCAAATGCAAGTCGCTTTATAGAACAAAATGCAGTTCGGATTACCCATTCCAATATCGATACTTTTGGTACTCAATCGTTGCAGGGAGAAGTGCGTCACAAAAATCAAACCTTTCTCCCAGTAGTTACCCTCGATCGCGATGAGCGCATCGTTCATGCTGAATGCACTTGTAATTGGCATCAACAAAACAAACTATTTAAAGGGCCCTGCGAACATATTCTTGCCCTACGCATGCAACGCGATCTTGCCAACCGCTGATACAACACACTCTCAAAGCTGACAATCTGAACTAACGTTAGATTTCTTCTAAGTCGAGGACAGGGATTGCCGTGGCTTCCTGCCTGCTCATGCCTGTGTGAATGCGATGTTCCACTTCATCAAATTTAGCACTCGATGCAGGATCGTTTTCCAGTAGTGAAACAATGATTCCTACGGCAAAGGAGAGTGGAATCGAGACTAACCCAGGATTCTTTAAGGGAAAGAAGGCGGTAGTTTGTTTGAGAATATCGATCTGAATAGTGGGGGATAGGTAGATCAGCACCAAGGATGACACCGTACCGACCACAATGCTTGTCACCGCACCATTTGTGGTGAATTTGCGCCAAATCATCGACAGTAAAAGCGATGGGAAGTTGGCACTCGCCGCGATCGCAAAAGCAAGTCCCACCATATAGGCAACATTCTGCCCTTTGAACACAATGCCCAAAACAATAGCGACGACACCGAGTGCCATCGTTGCGGCTCTCGCCACCTTAAACTGCTCGTTTTCGTCAGCTTCCCCCTTGCGTACTACATTCACCCAGAGATCGTGGGAGAGCGTTGCTGCGCCTGAGAGGGTCAAGCCTGCTACTACTGCTAAAATCGTGGCAAAAGAAACCGCTGCGATAAATCCTAAAAAGGCATTACCACTAAGGGCTTCTGCTAGAAGGGGAGCTGCCATGTTTCCGCCCTTGTCAATTTTGGCAATCAAATCCTGTCCCACCAAAACCATTGAGCCAAAACCGAGAATGAAGGTGAGCAGATAGAAAAATCCAATAAACACAGTGGCATACATCACCGAAGTGCGGGCAGCTTTAGCATCGGGCACGGTGTAAAAGCGCATGAGAATGTGGGGTAGACCTGCGGTTCCCAACATCAATGCCATGCCTAAGGAGATAGCATCTAGAGGATCGGAAATCAGTTTGCCCGGTGCAAGTACCCCTGTACCATATTTGTCCGCTGCCGCAGTAAACAGATTGAGCGGATTAAAGCCAAACTTGGAGAGCACCAGTACCGATAGCAAAATTGTGCCGCCCAGTAAAAGCACCGCTTTAATAATCTGTACCCATGTGGTGGCGATCATACCGCCAAAGATTACATAGGCAAGCATGACACCACCAACCAGTAACACGGCGATTTCGTAGTCCAAGCCAAACAGTAGCTTGATCAGATTGCCTGCGCCTACCATTTGCGCGATCAGATAGAAACTGACCACTGCCAGCGTACCGATCGCTGCGGCAATTCGCACAGGGGTTTGACGCAGACGGAAGGCAACCACATCGGCAAAGGTATATTTACCGAGGTTCCGCAGGGGTTCTGCAATCAAAAACATGACCAAGGGCCAACCCACAAGAAAACCGATGGAGTAAATCAAGCCATCAAAGCCTTTGAGCGCAACCAAGCCAGCAATCCCCAAAAAGCTGGCGGCGCTCATATAGTCACCTGCCAGTGCCAAGCCGTTTTGAAAACCACTGATACTTTGCCCTGCGGTATAAAAATGGGAGGTATTTTTCGTTTTACCCGCTGCCCAGTAGGTAATACCAAGGGAAGAGAGGACAAAAATCACAAAAAATACGATCGCGAGTGGATTAAATTGACCGACTGTTGTTGTGCTATTCATCCTTCCTCTCCATAGTCTGTTTCATTGTTGGCTTCGTCTTGGGTCAGGTTGAAGGCGTCGGGTGTGAGGTTCTCCGCTGTGCTTGTAGTTGAGGAAGCCGTTGTGGAAGCCGTTGTAGAATTTGAGGACTGATTCCGCAAGCCTGCCTGTAACTCGGCGACATGGACATCGTAGACATTGTTTGCCCAAGTCACATAAACATAGGTAAGCAACCATACTGCCGCGATTGTTAAAGCCCCCAGCAAAATCCCTAACGATAGTCCGGGGACAATGGGCGTAGCTAATAATGATTTGTCATAGGCAATCAGCAGAATAAACCCGAAGTAAATGACCATCATGAAGGCCGTGAGCCACATAGAGATGCGCCAGCGATCGCTGGCGACATCATCTAGCGTTTTTGCGCGATTTTCCATGAATTTTGTTGTAGAAAGTTTTGTAAAAAAGTTGTTTTATTCAGCCATAACTCGAACGTGAATTCGATCGCTTCCATTCGCGCCACACAAAGCAGGGCAAGGAATTTAGGCGCATTGCGATCGCAGGGTTCTTTCAGCGCATAGCAGCGCGGATCGCGTTCAGTTATAGGTAGGGGCGACAATCCCCACTTGCCTATCTAACTACAAGAGCGCTTAAATATCTTCAAACCTTAACGATATTTACGAATGCTCAGATTTTGCGGAATTGGCATAAAAACTACGAGAAATCGAGAATAAGCGCTCATATTCGGTATTTTCTTGATTTATTTTTAATCATTTATTCCATTATCCGAAAGATTTCTGTGAAGGTTAATCGCCACTCCAAAAGTATGGCGCGGCACTGTAAACAGTTGAGTGCTTGCTGCAAGCGATTCACTCCTATGGGCGTGACAGGATAGGTTTCGATGCGGAATTCAGGTGGAAACTTTACGGTGCTTTCAATTTGAGCGACAAAGCCGTAGAGTTTCTGATTAGAGAAGGAACTATTCACTGCCCAACCTTCGGTGTTGAGGGAAATCAGTTGCGCGATCGCGTCGGATTCAATTCCTAACTCTCGCTTCAGAACCGCGATCGCTGCCTGTTCGGGATTTTGATCTTCTGCAACTCGCCCGCCCGGAAAATCTAAGGTCACCTGTCCGATGCCAGGACGATAGCTGGGCGTGGGCAATAGAATCCGATCGCCTTGAATTGGCAGAACGATCGCGGAATCTGCTTTCTCAATTCGCCAATATTCCAAGATTTCGCCGCGATCGTCTTGCAGATGTTCGCCAATCAGCGTCATCCAGCGCGAATGTAGTTCAAAGAAGCGATCGCGGGTTTGCCAGTCTTTTGGAGGTGGGGTTAACATTTCAGGGGATGAAAAACAGGCTGTAAAGTTTTGCAAAAATAATTAACTTCATGGCATTCCGTAAAATAGGATACAGAAATAAATAAAAATATGATATTCAAATTCAACCTTCAGCCGACGAGCAGAGGGTGCATTTTTCATGAGTAAATATGAAGGAGCTTACTATGAACCCAGTTGCAGAAATCTTATTGGAACAAGTAACTTACGCCCAAAAGATAGGAAAACAAATTTTGACGATCAGTGGCTTAGATTCAGACGGGGTAGCTTATGCCTTTGCGACACCTGACACCTTGGTAATCGACTGTAAGGATTATGCAACCGCTTGGCAGTTTGACGAAGAGCAATATAAATTACAGACCGCGATCGCACGTATAAAGTCTTCCATCCAAACAATTTTGATTGAAAAGACTGGCAAACCCATGTATTGCTGGTAATTGTGCTTTTTGAGATTCGCGTTATTTAGAATTAGAATTTGCCGAGAATAATTAGGCGTGTTTTTGCAGATCTCGCATGGTTTTTTGTACAGCGATCGCAATCTGCATGGTGGTATCAAAGAACTGGCCGTATTCACCTGCTTGCTCGCTGACTTGAATGGCATGAAACGCGTTCAAGTCGATCGCAAATTGTTCGGGATTAAAGTCAGGATTTTCTCGTAGGATTTTTTCAGTTTTTAAGGCGCGCACCAGATCGCCATGGGTAATTTTGAGGGCAGAGAGAACAGATTCGCGATCGTGCAAGCGAATGGGATTTCCTGCGGCTTCCAGTTGGTCAAAAACATGGATATCCCGAATTACCTTATTGTATTTATCAACTTCGCCATAGAGACGCGCTAGAGATTTCGATGGTTTGGGACTTCCATAGTTGCGGTTTTTAGAAAATCCCAATGGAATTACTTGAATTAAGACGGCTACTCCTAGCGCCATAGCCCCTGCGATCGCGATACTCCACAAAACGACCTGAAAAGAAAATGCGGTAAGGGTATAGATTGCATAGGCTCCCGCAGCTAAGGCAAAGGCAAAACCGATCAATGCCAATTCTGCCATTTCCATTGCCAAGCAAGATGCACCAAACAAAAGGCAAAAGGCAAAGATGGCAGCAGGAATGCGAAAGTTGGGAACGAAATAACAAAGGGAACTTAGTAAAGCAATCAGCGCTGCGATGGAGGTAGCAACGATCGTAAATTTGAGTAACTTCCGATCTTCTTGCGATCGCGCATGGGACGAACTAGACAGGGTTCTTGGCACGCCTGTCATGGCTTGTAGCGCTGTTTCCGAAATCTCAAGTTGTTTTAAATCGGTTTGCATAGGCGATCGCGGCTACGAAAATCTTGTTCCCTCCCCTACCCAACGGGAAGTCGCTTCGCGTCTAGGGCAAGGGAAGGGTTAGGGGTAATTCCCTAGAGTAATTGAATATCGCTAAATACGATTTCGTAGGTTTTTTGTTGACCTTGCTCGTTAGAATGCACGATTTGTTTGGTCATCACATAGTAGTTACCCAGCTTTTCGTAGATGTCCTCAAACTTAGCCTGACGCAAGATCTCATCGGTCTGAGGATTGCGAAATACAGCGCTGTAAGCCGAGGAGATATAGCCTTCCCCCGTATCAAGGTGACCGAGGTGATTGATCACAAACGCCATTCGTCCCATCACGCGACTAACAAGGCAAATTTGACTGTCACGCACCTTGTAGTTTGAGCCCATGGCGTCACCCGTCACCAAAATTTCGACCGCGCCTGTGTCATCGGCTTCACCCATGCTAAACCCAGACTTGCCATGGGCTTCTTCAAAGGTCTTACGCTTGCGATGGGTGACGACATCCTTGAGTTGGTTGGTCAACCATTCCTGTTCTTCATCTACAGAGACGGTCTTGTCTTCACCGCTAGGCGTGCGGGTAGTGCGGCTAATGAGTTTGGGTTCATCCATCACCACTTCTACCGATTGGTCGGCGTTGATGCGAGCCTTGCCTGTGCGGGTATTTCCATTCAAGCTCACAGAAACATTAGCAGTCAATCCAGGGAAGTTACTATCCCAGGTATAGCGATTTTCATAGGCAGCACGAAATAGGTCGCGGGCTTTGGTATCTGTTGCTTCTGTAGTAATCATTGGCTTAATTTATACGGTTACTGAATTGTGTGAGGTTTATTTTAGAAATTTTGAAATATCCTACTGCATTGTAATCGCTTGGGCTTGGGCAATATCCAAGAATTGATACTCTGTGCAGTAAGGAAAACCCGCCTTAATTTCCTGGGGTGGGCTTTAGCGTAAACAAGAAATCTAGACGAGTGATACGGCTGTTGATATTGGTGCTGGTGACGGCAATGCCGCGAATCGCGTCAAGGACGGCTCTAACTTGGGTAAAACTGGGTGTCGAGCGAATGTCTGGTGGCAACAGGCGATCGGCTAGGGTTAAGGCTGTGGTCATATTCAGGTAGAAATACCCCCCATTACTTTTGGGTAGTCCAGTGGTAAGGATTTGAAAGGAACTGCTCTCAGGTAGGCTTTTGGTGGGTTTTGGCACAAATTGATCGGCTAGATCGCCCATCGACCAAAACACAAAATTATTCCCTAGAGAACCGTGGGATGCCATCGTGGCGTTGCCCACTTGCCAAGTCACAATGTCGCGATCGCCTAATTTTTTTGATTTCAGATCGACACCCTGGGGAATCAGTCCACTGGAAGAGGCTTTGGCAGCGGCATCGAGTTTATCAAAAGTTGCTTGAGCGTCTTTATCATTGCTCGTTTGCAACAACACCACAAAGCCAAATCCGGGATTTGCCAAGATACCTTGGTTATTGGGGATAGCTGCGATCGCAAACTCACCTGTCATCCATTTCAAAATATCGCGTTCGAGATCCAGTTTGGTGGCATCCTTAACGCTTTTACGAATTTGATCTAACATTTGCTCGGAGTTGGCATTTCCCTTTGCCTGTGCCACGAGGGATTGCCAAGACTGGTTGAGATTGATACCCGAAACCAGTAAGAAAGCTTCTTGGGGCAAAGAATTTAACACCGCGCCAGCGGCAGTCTGTGCCTGTGCGCTGGTCGTGCCTTTATCTTTGAGATAGGTGGTGACTTCAAAACGTAACCCCTCTTTTTGCGTGCCTGCGGTGAGGGTAATCGCATCTAGTTCTCGGCGCGACTGGGCAATAATCGGTTCTCCCAAACTTAATTTCGTCTGGGAACCGATGAATTCCAACGCGATCGCACCATCTAAATAAATCTGAACCAAGGGCTCAGCAATATTGCTTTTGCTCTCAGCACCAAACACCGCAGCAAAGCTAGATTTTTTCGCGAGAGAGGGCAGATCTCCCTTATAGGTATCAAAGGTACGTTGGATCAGGGCAGAACTGGTAGAGATCGCTACATAGCGCCCCCCAATATCCGCCGTGATCACGCTGTTGTTAGGGTCGCGGGTGGGCGACTCGTAATATTTAAATTCTTTATATTCCTTGGGTGTAAACTTTGCCCCCTGTTGGGTGAGGGCATCGCGATACTTGGTCAAAAACAGATCGGACTTAGCGCGATCGCTGGTGGGGGCAATCACCAAGGTAGCAGGTGGCGCATTCGGTTTCTGCGGATCGGCGATCAAAGCCGTAATCACATGCCCCTTAAGCCAAGGCTGCACATCGCGACTAAAATCTGTCTTGCTTTGCACGAGTAAAGAATTGAGGGGCGACTTTTCCATGCCCTCGCTCAATAGCTTTTGGGAATCAGGCGTGCCAAACTGTACCAACTTTTGCCAAGGCTCAGAAGTGGTATTAAATGCCATCACCACCTGTGCTTCTTGAGGAATGGCAGAAGCCGTACCGATTACACCCGTCGGGACTTGTGATTTTTGCCAGACAAAGAAAACGGCTGCTCCAGCACCGACTGTTGCAATTGCAGCCCCAATTGCAACGAACAAGGGGGCTGAAGATTTTTGACGTTTGGGCGCAGGCTTATTGGATTTAGAAGATCTAGACATGAAAGATACGCAAATTCTAGGCTCTTGATTTTAACCGCCAGGACAAGATCAAGATACTACAGAACATGAGCTTATATAACGAATCTAATTCGAGTAATCGATGACTATAGCAAAATGCTAGGATGATTTACAACATTACCTGACCCATCCTAAACCTATGGTATTAAGCGTCTGCCACGAGTTGCTTGATGCGTCGGTTCAGAATTTGCAAAAGCTCCAAGCTGCCATCGATCCAACAACACAATCGGGGGAATTTAGTGCTGTTGTTTCTGCTCTATCTGAATCCTTTGCTGCTTTACAAAAAGCGATTACGCAAGTTGAGACCCAACAGGAAGCGATCGCCGCTGACTGTCACAATTATCGCGAACTGTTTGAGTTTGCCCCTGATGGCTATTTTGTCACCGATGAAACGGGAATCGTACAATCGGCAAACCGTGCAGCCACAGTCATTTTGGGCTCCGATCTGATCGGCCAAAATCTTAAAGAATACGTGCTGCCTGCCAATCAAGAGCAATTCCAGAGATTTTTGGGGCAACTGCAAAGGGGACAAAATCTTAAGAGCCTTGACCTTCAGATGCAGTTTCCCACAGGACAACCCTTTGATGCCACATTTACGATTCTGAGTGTCAGGGATGGGAACGGTAAGGTTGTCGCCTTGCGGTGGTGGATTCAGGACACCACTGAGCGCAAACAAGATGAAGAACAACTGTGGCGTGCCAATCAGCAGCTAGAAATTCGATTGGCTTCCCTCAATGCCAAGATGAATCTATTAGAGCGACAGATTCGCTCCGAACGTGAGGAACAGAGCCGCGTGGCTAGGCATCTTGCCCATAACGAGGGAAAACTACGGGCTTTGATGCAACATTCCTCCGATATCGTGAATATTATCGACACCGATGCCAGCATTCAGTACTGTAGCCCCTCGGTTTCTCGGATTTTGGGATTTCAGCCCGAAGATATCGTGGGCAAAAAATTAGTGCAGTTTCTCCATCCCGACGATCTGCCAATTTTTCAATCTTTCCTATCGCAATCTCAACAGGCGATCAGTATCTCTCCACCCATGGTCATGCGCTATCGCCATATCAATGGGGACTGGGTTTATTTAGAGTCGGTTTGTAATGACTTGGTTCAAGATCCGAATATTCAGGGAATTGTGATCAATTCAAGAGATATTACCGATCGCAAACGTACCCAAACCGCCCTACAGGAAAGCGAACTGCGGCTAGCTGCGATCGCGGCAAGTATGCCTGGTACGTTTTATCGATTGGTTTGGAATCCTGATGGTAAGGTCTCCTTACCCTTTATTAGCGATGGACTGATCGAACTTGCAGGTATGCAACCCAAGCAGGCTATGGCTAGACCCGATCGATTGGCTGACTTGGTTTATCTCGACGATCGCGAACAGTTTGATGCAATGGTCAAAGCTGGCATTGAAAAGCTAGCCACATTCCGCCGCGAGTTTCGGATTGTGACCAAATCGGGCGAAGTCAAATGGGTACAGGATATCGCCCGTTATTACCGCAGTGAAGATGGTTCCACGATCGCCGATGGGGTTTGCATCGATATTAGCGAACGCGGCGATGTCGAATCTGAACTACAAAGAGCCCACGAACTCTTACAGGCTGTTGTGCGTTCTTCACCTGTGTCCATTGATATTATTAGTCCCGAAGGTAAGGTTCTACTATGGAATCCCGCCGCAGAAAAAATCTTTGGCTGGAGCGCAGCAGAGGTAATTGGCAACCCCCTACCTGTAACTATGAGTCAGTCTGATTCGGAATTCCAAGTATTTTTAGAAACACTGGCAGGAGATGGGCTCAATGCTGTTGAGACTGTTTATCCTTGTAAAGATGGAACTACCCTTGATGTCAGTCTCTCAACTGCCCAAGTCAAAGATGCTGAAGGTAAGATTCTGGGTGTATTGAGAATCATTGAAGATATTAGCGATCGCAAACGTAAAGAAACTGAACTGCACCGCCTAAAATCATTGGTGAACGCTCACATCGCGACGGATCTATCGCTTCATGATTCTGCACAAAAGAATGGCAATGGCAGTTTCAATTTCATGTCTGCCTATCTTCAGAATGGAACAGGTGCGCTTGCTTCTGGGCAGTTACTTTTGAGTCAATATGCCTCTGGGAAACGCGATTTTTTAGGCTGGAATTTATGTGGTGTTAGTCTAGCCAATGCTGATTTGCAACAATCAAACCTTAGTGGTGCGCAGTTAAACGGCAGCGATCTTGGAAATGCAAACCTTCAACGAGCTAGTTTGCGCGGCGTGGATTTGCGGGGAGCCAACCTTCTCAAAGCGAATTTGCACGGGGCAGACCTACGCGGAGCCAATCTGCGGGGAGCCGATCTACGCGATGCCGATTTGCGCGATGCCAATCTTACGGGAGTCTCGCACGATGATGTCGATTTAATGGGAGCAATTCTATCAGGCGAAAATATTGCCTAACTCAGATCTTGAGGCATTCTAGAGAAAGAAAAGGGGTATGAGTTTGAAGATATTTCAAAAAAGATCATCGACAGTGACGATGTTTGATTTCTTTAAAAGTCATGGCAATAAGAATACTTGAGAATCATCCTTATTGCAGCAAGCTAGTTGGCGATCGCCTATCAATTTCCAGCTAGCTTTAACATGGCAGTTCTAAAATCGTCGCCCTGTAGATCGGCGAACTCATGTTGAAAAAAGTTATTTCTCCGACAGGCTGCTAGACGAATTGCAAAGCCAAAAATAAACAGTGTCGCCACAGGTAGTAAAAATGCCAAGGCTAAGGTCAAGCGATCGCGCCGAAATTGCGACAGTTCCTTACTACATTGAGAGAGAATCCTTTTCATAAAACCTTTGTGAACCTAAAGATACGCCAATTCCTTTTGGATGGTAAGTAGTCGAACTTATACCATTTTCAAAAGATAATGCGACGCATTATCTTTTGAAAGACCGCGCGGAGCGCGGAACTCAAATCTCGATCTGTTGCAAATCTAAGTAAAATTGGTATTAATTAAAGTTAACAATTCTAGAAGTGTTAGCAGGTGGGGCATTAAATAAGGGTTGTACCATCCTTAACTAGAGGTTTTAGCGCTTTAAGTTGCCTTTGACGGGAGATGTTTATACCATTTTCAAAAAGATGCGTTGCATCACTTTTTGAAAAGACCGCGCTCCGCGCGGAACACAAAACCCGATCTGTCGCAATTTCAAGAGAAATTGGTATTACTTAAAAAATGGGTAGTAAGGGTGACAAATTTTCCTGCACTTAATATTTAAGCACCACCAAAATTCAGTATCTGAAAACCTTGTAGCATTTGAGCAGAAAATGTAGTATGTCCTTGTGGTACATATCAGAAAGTTACTGAAATGCTATAACTCTATAAAACTCATGACTGGAGAAGAACTGCGCCAACTCATCCTAAACAAGTGGGGACATTCCTACGATGTGCAACTGCGTCGCACTCAAGGACGAATCTTGGCACAGGTAATGTGGCGATACCAAGAGCAAGCTTCTTTTCCCCTTAACGAGACAGATTATCTAGATCACCTCAATGCGATCGCTGCCCATTTAAATGACTGGGGAACGGTCGAACAGGTCAAGGAGTTTATCAAAAACACCAAATCCCGACCCAGACTTGGAAAAGCTGTTAATATTCCACTAGAGTTGGGAGTGCGATCGCTAGAATGGTTAGTTGAAGATCGATAAGATTAAAATGAATTACTCTAAAGTACATCTGGTTATACTTTTTAAGTAAAGTCAGTTATGTAAAACTTATTAAAGCTAAGATAAATCAGAATTGTTGTTGATATTGTAATTTGCATTCAATACAACCCCTTTAGAACTAAGAACTTGTTTCTGCAAGCAATTTGCAACCGTGATTTACAAGTGTTATTCCCAGTGGAAGCGCCGCTAGGCTACTAAAGTAGAGGAAGTCAGGACATAAATATATGAGTCAAGCAGCAGCCAGTCCCTGGGAACGTCAATTCGTAAACTTGGGTCGCGTCATGCAGACCTTGCGAGAAGAAGAAGACATAGAGGCGCTTGTTGCTGCTACCCTCGATTACTTAAAAGACAATTTTGAATACAAACTGATCTGGTTGGCGCTCTACGATCGCGCCAATCATCGCCTTGTTGGTAAAGGGGGCATCACCCCTGCGGGTGACATAAAATTCTTAAAAGAGCGATTTGCCCTCAATGCTGGCGACTTACTCGATCAGGTAATCATGCAAAGGCGACCCGTCCCGATCGCCGATCTGCGTCAAGAAAAGCGTAGTGGAGAATGGCAAAAAGCCGCTCAAAAATTTGAAGTACAAGGCACCTTGGTCTGGCCGATTTATCACAAGGACTTAGCATTTGGGGTTGTACTGCTAGGCTCACATTTATGGAATGTTGCCCCAAGAGCTGAAGAAAAGGCACGGCTGTCTATTGTGATGGGTAGCCTTGGCGCTTCGCTCAATCGTATCGAATCTGACTGGCAGCATCAAAATACCAAGCGCCCTGATGAACCTTTATTGATTATGCTCGATCGCTTGCGCAATATGCCCCAGCTCAGTCAAAGGCTAGACGAGATTGTCAATCAGACCCATGACTTTATCATGCCTGCTCACACCCATATCTATTGGTTTGAGCGCGAGCATCGTTACTTTTGGCGCAGAGTTACCAACAAGCAAAAAGGTCCCAGTAAAGACCGCGTTGACAACACGGCAGGGGTGACCGTACAAAATGCACCTGCCCTCTATCAGGCACTCAGCAAAGACCAAATTGTTACAGTTGTCGATGTCCATAACATGACAAAGAGCGAACTAAATAACCGCATCATGGAACAGTTTGGGGCTGAATCAATCATCATTGCTCCAATCCTATTTCAATCGGAATTAATGGGCTTTCTCTGTGTCGAAGGAGATGAGCCTCGACTTTGGACTGATGACGAGCGTAATTTCGTCAAGGGTTGCGCCCAATTGGTGGCGATGACAGCACCGCTAGAAGAGATGGAAGCAACGCTCGATCGCATTGCCTCCGATCAAGTGCTAACAGCGGGGATCGCTCGGGCGATCTTTTCAGAACAGGACTGGCAAGATTCCTTGCAATTAGCAGCCGATCAATTATGTCAACGTTTGGGACTGGAAAGATTTTGGGTGGCACTGTTCGATCGCGATACGGGGACGTTTCGGATTTATTTTCAGCATCACCCCAAAAATCGTCGCCCCTTGCCCACCAACCTAGCCGAGTTGTCTCAGGTCGATCTACAAATGATGGAGCAGTCCCATGAGGCGGTGACCATAGAAAACTATGAGAGCGATTTTAAATTTTTGTCTTGGAGACCGCCTTTGGTAGAACTCGACCTACGATCCCTGATTATTAGTAGCACCTCAGTGGGCAAGTCTTTAGAAGGGATCCTCGCGGTAGGGCATGAGACTCCTCGCACTTGGTCGCGTCCTGAAAAAGAAATGGTGCAAGCCGTAGCACAGCAAGTGGGGCTAATTTTGCACCAAGGGGAATTACAGCGCCAAGCTGACGAACGCCAAAAACTACAGCAAGCGGTTCAGTTTGGTTTGGTCGCGCTGCAACAGGCAACGACGGTCGAGCGGCTGCACCCGATCGCAACCCAGCTGATGTCACAGGTAATGCAAGCGCCCCTATCGGTGCTAATCACTTGGCTCCCTGGCAGACCTGGGGGACAGATTGCTTCTCACTTTGCCAGTCGCGATGACTTTAATCTCAATATCACCGATACGATGGTGGCAATCGAAACGGATACCTTGGTCGAGTGGGCTTTACAAACGGAAGGGATTTTACCCCTCACAGTCCATGATTTGCCTGAGTCAACCCGATCGTGGCTTAATGCTCCTAGTCTTGGAAACCTTTTATTAATTGCACTGCGAACCACACCCGAACATCAACCCACAGGCATGATTTTGGTGGGAGATAAAGCGGGAAGACGTTGGCAAGATCGACAACTACAAGCTTTCATCATGTTAGCCAATCAACTGGCATGGTCGCGTCGCCACTTGGTTTTAGTCGATCATCTGCGCCATCACCGCCAAGAGCTAGAGCGCCTCAATTGGTATAAACACCGACGCATTGAGGATGTCTATCGCAGTGTTGGTGGCGGCGTGCAACGACTTTTAGAGGTGGACTCTCGAGCAAATGGGGAGAATGATGCCGTTACAAATATGCGACTACAGCAATCTCTTAAACAGTTGCAAGCTTCGCTATCACCCTTACCGCAAATCATTCGTAAAGAGCAGTGGCGTTTGCGTCCTAACTTTGAGACTTCGCCCTTGGCAGGAATGCTCAAACGAGCCTTAGAGCGTGTCGATCCCCTGATTAAACAACGGCAAATTTGGTCGCAGGTACATAATCAAGCAAATGTGCTCGTCGGTGGGGACATTGCCAAAATTGAGATGATCATCAACGAACTGCTGCTGTTTGCCTGTGGGCGCTCTGCGGTAGGCGGCAGAATCGATCTATGGTGCCGCCAAATTGACGAGCGATCGCTGGAACTCTCGATCACTGACTATGGCACTGTCGATGCCAACCTGCTTGCGGAATTGCAACAGGGTAGAACGGTCGATCCGCTAGTACCCTCGATCTTAGATCAACCCCCAGGTTTACACCTATCAATTTGTCAAAGCCTGATGCATGAGGCAGGTGGAGAACTATCCCTTTACCAGTTAGAAGACAACCGCATTCTCAGTCGGATCATCTTGCCTCTATCGTCAGGGTAAGGATTAAGACGTAACCAATCTGATTTCCATTCTTTTTTTGGAATACGAATCCCCTTAAAATCCCATAAAGTTTAAGTGTTAACCTGCATCCATTCTCCAGCGAAATGAACCACTTGGTTGCGACCTTCGCGTTTGGCAGTATAAAGCGCTTTATCGGCTCGCTCAACCGAGGTATAAATTGTGTCCATGGGTATCGCTAAGGTAAATCCGATACTAGTCGTAAAACTCAGTTCGGGTTGCTTGGGGACATCAGTGCTAACTTTTAATTGGGCGATCCCCTCGCGAATCCTCTCTAGGGCAACCTTTGCGCCTTCGAGGTCAGTATAGAGGACGATTAAAAATTCCTCCCCTCCCCAACGGGCTACCCAATCGCTACCACGCACAATTTGTTGCAAACTATCACTCAATGCGATTAAGACGCGATCGCCGATCGCATGGCCGTAGTTATCATTGATATTCTTGAAATAGTCCACATCCGCAACAGCAACACATAGAGGTAGTTCATTCCTAAAAGAAAGCTCTAAACTTTGCTGCAATCTCTCGACAGCAGCGCGGCGATTTAACAAACCAGTTAAATAGTCCTTGACCGCGATTTGTTCGAGATTAGAACGGCGAAATTCAAAAACCTGAATAACTTTAGCGATATTGCTCAACAAAGTGCCAACTTCATCCCGAAAATGAGTAGGCAAAGGGATCACCTGATTATCCCCAACATAAGAATCAAGCGCTTCCTGTGCCAGTTTTACTGGTTGGAGCAGCAATTTAAATGCTGAAATTACCAAGATACTAACCAACAAGGTTGCTAATGGCAGGATAACAAAAAGGCTCAGTTTTACGGCTTCATTGGGGTTGAGTAAAATATAAGCAATTAGTACAAGCATTGGCACTTGAATAATGACGAAGGCAACAAAAAAAGCCTTGCCAGCATAAGAACGCGGCCATCCTAGGGACTCAAACCACTGATACAATTCCAGACCTTTAGCCATAATCCAACCTTACATAGACGTGTTAACAGTGTTTTGACTTAAATTTATAAAATTTATAAAAAAATGTTTAGTTTAATTTAAACCACAATTTGTCGGAATGTGCATTGATTTTTATCACATCTAAAAAACATCAGGCATATTTTGGCAAATGCCGATGCCATCAGGTACTTACCTAATGTTAAATTAAAAGCTGTGGATAATAGGATCGTACATGATGACAAACTTATTCATTTTTGGGATGCTAAATGCTAAGTAAGCTGCAACGGTTGAGTGTGGAAGCAGAGGGTCGCTATGCTAGTGATGCTGAACTTCAGTTTTTAGACAGTTACCTTCAATCATTTAGCTCTAGAGTGGATGCCTATGCCAAGATTCAAGTGTCAGAGCGTCAAATTGTCGATAAGGTTCAGATCGAGATGCGATTGCAGGATCCTACCATCTTTGTTAAAGGCAATGAAGATCTGAGTAATAAGTGGAAACAGGATACGATTAGAGTACTGCGCTACACAGCCATTGCCCTATTACTCGACGATCCAGACCTGCTACAAGAACAATTTTTATTTTGGTTTCAGACGATTATGCAAGCATTTGGGGCTCAACAAGCCTGCAATCTCACCTATAAGGTTATGCAGGATGTCGTGAAGCAAACGCTGCCTTTATCTGTTGCCAATCTTTTATGCCCAATTTTGGAATTGAATCGCAGTTTATTAAGTGCGACAGCCGATCGCTTCTAGTCTGTCAATTGAAGGGGATGTTCTAAAACACCTACTCCTAATACGTCAGCGAAGGTAATGTCTCAAGAATCTCAAACGGAATCCGCTTGGAAGTGGGAATCACCTCATCGAATAGCAAAGTCTATTCTTTGGGGTTCGATCCGATCGGAAGTTTTGTTGCTGACGAGCTTTGCGATCGCAATGGTTGGCGAACTCGGCATTCCAAAAGCAGCATCTGCTCTTGTCGAGCGCTCCCCAGTAATTTTCAATGGGAAGTCTAAGGGAACGATTCGAGATCGAGTTGTTAGCCAAGTTCCGCCCAACACGATCGCACCACAAACACCTCCGCAAATTATTACGCCTCAGCCACCTCAGCTTTTACCTCAGAACCTTCAACCCCTACCAGCTCCAGAAGATTTACTTAAACCCTCTACTCAGCCATCTTCGCCACAACCCGATATACCAAGCTCCAATGAAACGATTACGGTTGAGAGATTCGAGGTTTTAGGGAGTACTGTATTTAGTCAAGCAGAATTTGCCCAAGTCACGGCTGAATATACAAGACGCCCGATTACGTTTGCCCAATTATTAGAAGTTCGCACGAAGATCACGGAGCTTTATGTCCGTGGGGGATATATCACCTCTGGTGCATTTATTCCACCGCAAAACCTTCAAGCAGGAACTGTTAAGATCCAAGTTGTGGAGGGAAGCTTAGAAGAGATTAAGATAACTGGCACAAATCGCCTCAACCCCGATTACATTCGATCGCGACTAAATATTGCTACGGGTGCGCCCTTAAACCGCGATCGCCTGATCGAAGCCTTACAGTTACTACAGATCGATCCGCTCATCGCCGCACTCTCAGCCGAACTTGCAGCAGGCGATCGCCCAGGCAAAAATATCCTCGAAATTAAAGTTAAAGAAGCGGAATCCTTTAACGCACAACTATCTCTAGATAATAATCGTGCTCCTAGTGTCGGTTCGCTGCGCCGTCGCATCCAAATTAACGAAGGCAATCTGACTGGATTGGGTGATTCTATTATAGTTGGGTACAGCAATACTGATGCCAGCAATGCTTACGATCTGAACTACAGTTTACCGATAAATCCTTATAATGGAACGATTTCTATCTCGTTTAGCAACAGTAACAGTAACGTGATCGAGCAGCCTTTCAATGTTCTCGACATCTACTCCAACTCCACATCCTATGACCTCACCTACCGCCAACCCGTTTATCAAACTCCCAACCAAGAATTTGCACTGGGTATCACGGGTTCCTATCGTGAGAGTTTGTCTAGTTTATTAAAAATTCCTTTTCCGCTATCTTCGGGTGCTGATAATAATGGCTCGACGAGAATTTCTGTTTTGAGCTTCTTTCAAGAATTTACTCAACGCGAAAGCCGCTCGGTGCTGGCACTGCGATCGCAGTTGAATATCGGATTTGGAGGGGTACTGGGTTCGACAGTAAACCCAAGCTATCCCGATAGTCGCTTTGTTTCTTGGCGGGGTCAGGCCCAGTATGTCAACCTACTCGCACCCTCAACACTTTTGCTGTTTCGTGGAGATATGCAGCTAAGCGATCGCACCCTCGTGCCGCTACAACAGATAGGGTTTGGTGGACAAGATACTTTGCGCGGCTACCGACAAGATTTACTGCTCGGCGATAACGGTGCAGCCCTAACTGCGGAAGTAAGAATTCCTGTATTACGCGTTCCTGAAATTGACGGGCTTTTACAAATCGCCCCATTTATTGATACGGCAATAGTTTGGACGAGTTCTGGAGACGCCAATCCACCCCAAAATCTTTTAGTTGGAACTGGTTTGGGATTACGCTGGCAGATGGGGAATCGCATGACGGCACTATTCAACTATGGTATTCCACTCATGTCCGTTCCAAACAGCCGTAAAACTTGGCAAGAGAATGGCATCTATTTCTCACTCACATACAACCTATTTTAATCAAAAGCTTGAGCCAAAAGCAATTCTTGCTTGTTAGGGTTTTACTTCGACTTCTATTCGTCTAGATTTCGTGCAAGCATCTAAAACATAAAAACAACATAGATATTATCCAAAAAATATCGATAAAAAAGGAAAGATAACTTCCGTCTAACTTTTGGCTAACTTCCGTCTAACTTTTGGCTAACTTCCATCTAACTTTTGGCTAACTTTAGTAAGTAAAAAAAAAAGATTTTCCTCCGAAAATCTTGATTACTATCGATCTTTAACACTTTCAGCAAAATCAAAGGCTAGGTGAAACAATATGGGAACTGTTATCAATCGTTTCGTGGGAATTTCTATTGGGACTGGGATGTTGAGCATAGCCAGTCTGGGGCTGGGTACTCTAATGCCAGCTCAAGCCGCAAACTTCACAATGAATGCGACTTGGAGTGGTGCTGAATTTGGTAATACGGCATCTGCAACTGCCACTATTGTAATGAATGGAGATTTTATCGATATCACTAGACCAATTTCTTATGATGATTCCCTAGCTCCTGGTGTAGTCTCAATGACTATGACTGTGACGGATGGAAATGGAATCATTCAGACTTTCAGCAAAGCTGATTTTTCATCTTTTACGTTTGACTCAGCAAACACTGTTCTTAACTTTACTAAAAACCTTGTCGGTCAGGATCTTTCCAGTCCTTTCACAGGAAAAACATGGAACATAACCAACCCGATCGTAACTGACCCTAATGCCACCGATCCTAATGCCACCGATCCAAATTTTATGAGGCTACAAAAAGATGAAAATGGCGATCCATTATTAGATGAAAATGGTAATCCAATCTATATAAGGCAATTAACTCCATATGTCGTTTCCAACACCGCGACATCGAGCTATGCAGGAGACTTTAATTTCTTTAAAGTCGATCCTCCTGGTATATGCAGGAATTTCCCTTCTGGAATTCATCGATTTATTATGGCAAGCTGTTTTGATGACAGTGAAGACGTAAAGTGGATGCGACTGACCTCTTTGACACTCCAATCTGTGAAACCAGTTCCTGTACCTGGGGTCTTATTTGGCGCGATCGCAGCAGGAGCCTATTTCTCTGCTCGCACATTGAGAAAAAAGAAATCTACAGCCTTGGCAAGCGTTGAAGCTTGATTGAGATTTCTTAACATTACTAGGAAATTGAGGTGCGATCGCCGAAACTGTTTTTAGTCTGTAACTTCTCAAGCTAAATTATGAAAGAGACTTTCATCGGACTTAGTGTAGCCGCGATCGCATTTAACCTCATCCCCACCTCCCCAATTCGAGCGCAGGTCACACCTGACAAAACGCTCCCTGTGAATACTATTGTCAACACCAACGGTACGACATTCACAATTACAGGGGGTACGCAGGTCGGAGGGAATCAATTTCATAGTTTTGAGCAATTTTCAGTACCGACAGGCAATACGGCTTACTTTAACAACAGTCCTGAAACCGCAAATATCATCAGTCGAGTTACGGGAAGTTCCATTTCTAATGTTGATGGGTTGATCAAAGCCAACGGTCAAGCCAATTTATTTTTAGTCAACCCCAACGGTATCATTTTTGGGCAAAATGCTAGGTTAGATATTGGTGGTTCGTTTACAGCAACAACTGCAAATAGCATCAAGTTTGCAGATGGATCGGAATTTAGTGCAACGAATCCCTCAGCTACACCCTTGCTGACCATGAGCGCGCCGATTGGATTGCAGTATGGCAAAAGTCTGACAGGTGCAACCATTGCCAATCAAGGAAATCTCTCTGCTGGACAAGATTTAACCCTAGCCGCAGACAAGTTAGATTTGCAAGGACAGCTACAAGCAGGAAGAGATTTAAATCTGCAAGCACAAGATAGTGTCAAAATTCGCGATACTTCGACCAATCCTTTTATCGCTATTTCGGGTAGAGATATGACGATACAGGGAAATCAGAATGTCGATATCTTTACTTTAAATCATCCTCAAACCCTAATCTCAGGTGGCAGAAATTTAAGTTTAATTAGTAATGGTGACATTTCGGGCGATGCTCATTTTTTTAGTGGCGGGAATCTATCTGTTCTGACGACTGATGGCAATCCAGGTAGTTTAATTAGCTTGTTCGATCCCTTGATCTTTGCCAATGGAAATGTCTCATTTGGGAACTATTCAGGTATTGCCTTAAAGGTTGAGGCAAAAGGAAGCATCAAAGGTGGCAATATTACAATCACAGGAGCAGAGTGTAGGACTGGTGCGCCAGGATGTGTAGGTGGAATTCCAATTTCCGATCCTGATTTTGCCATGCTTACAGGTGGTAGAGCACTAATCTTGCGGGCTGGATTAGCCTCGGTGAATACGCCTAACCTTCCAAGAACTACTGGAGGTACGACATTCACAACGCCCCCTAGTGCCATACCATTGGGGATTTCGGTCGGGAATATTACTACTTCCAATACGGGTACTAACAATGGTGGAGACATTATTCTCTCGGCTTTAAATGGCAACATCTCTACAGGCACGATTAACTCTAGAACAGGTTCTGCGG
This sequence comes from Tumidithrix helvetica PCC 7403, assembly GCF_965232925.1. NCBI lineage: Bacteria > Bacillati > Cyanobacteriota > Cyanophyceae > Pseudanabaenales > Pseudanabaenaceae > Tumidithrix > Tumidithrix helvetica. Next base: position 84,260 of record NZ_CBDDRA010000010.1, on the reverse strand, counting down.
GTAAAGGAGGCTCAGTTATTGTTAACTCAAGTGGTAATATTACAATTGGCAATATCACCACTTCGCAGTCTTTTGTGTCGGGTTCTGGTCAAGCTGGGAGTACTGCCTTGCTTGCTAATGGGAATGTGGCACTCACAAATTACACAGGTGGTTCGCTACAAATCATGGCTGGAGGTAGTGTAACTTCAACGGGGGCATCGATTAACCTTATCTCTGCTGGCAAACCTTTTGCGAACGGCAACGTCACATTTAATGGAGCTGCATTAAACCTCAATAGCAGTAGTAATGTAACTTTGTCGAATGGAACCATCTTAAATTTGAATGGCACAACCAAACCAACTATTGATGTTCGTTCTGGAATGACTTTGCCAACTTCATTAGGTGGAACGCTGACGAATGCCAATATTACGCTTACAGATATTTTTACACCAGGGAATTCTGAGGGACTTGTATTTCTCACAAACCAGTACAACGCTAATTCCTTAAATGGCAATATTCAAGTTGGTAATTCGAATACTGCAACCACTGGTTCTGTCAATGGAGGTAAAGTATTTATTGATTCGCGGGGCAATATTACAACTTCTGGCAGCGTTACGGCAACTTCAGCTTCTGGGAATGGAGGTAGTGTCAATTTACTTGCTAAAAACGATATTACAACCAGTAGTATCGCAACGACATCAAACACTGGCAATGGAGGTAGTGTCAATTTACTTACTAGTATTGGCAACATTACAACCAATGGCAATGTTACAACTACGTCAACTTCTGGCAATGGTGGAGCTGTAACCTTTAACTCAAATGGCAGCATTACAAGCAATGGCAATGTTATAACCTCATCAACTTCTGGCAATGGAGGTAGTGTCAATTTACTTGCTAAGGGTAATATTGGATTTGGGAACAATGCTTCGATTCTCTCAAATGGTTCATTGGGCGGAGCGATCGATATTAACAGTAAGGGAATTGTTTCTGGAAATGGTCTTTTTATTAGAAGCTTAGCCCTAAACCCAAATAATCTTGGCAAGAGCGGAGATATTAATATCACAGCAAACTCGTTAAATTTAGCGAACTCAATTGGGAGTAGTGCAAGTGGAGCATTTATAAATACCAGTACTTCTGGAAATGCCGATGCTGGTAATATCACGCTAAATATTGCAGGTGATGTTATGCTTACAGGCGAAGCAGGGGGCATTAAGACGCAACTCGTAAGTCAAGTGCAACAAGGTGCTAAAGGGAATGGTGGGAATATAACTGTTAATGCTAAAACGGGAGTTATAAATATAAGCAATGGTGCTCAAATCTTTACAAGTACAGATGGTTTGGGTAAAGGAGGTGACATTGGAATTTATGCAAACGCTGTTAACCTTGCGAACAAAGGAGCAATCAACAGTCAAGTTTTGTCTAATGCAAATGCGAAAGGAGGTAATCTTACAGTACAGGCAAATACATTAACGGCAACTAACGAAGCTCAACTGACTACGACCAATTCTGGGCTTGGAACCGCAGGCAATTTGAATATTCTGGTGAATGGGAATGTCGTATTCGATCGCGCGATCGCTTCTGCATCCATCGAACCTAGCGGAAATGGAATTGCTGGGAATCTCTCGCTCAATGCGCGATCGCTGCAATTACTCAACGGCTCTCAAATCCTTGCGGCGGTATTTGGCAAGGGCACAGGTGGAAATATCTCGATTCAAGCGGATGCGATCGCGTTAGATGGATTTGGCGTTGTAGCTGGGAGAAATGTTCCCACAACGATCAGCACATCTATAGAGCTGCCTACCTCCAGTGGAATATCAGGCAATATCGATGTCAATGCAAATACGATATCCCTCACCAACGGCGCTATTATTACTGCTTACTCAAACGGAAAGGGGAATAGTGGAGGCATTAAAATCACAGCAAATTCTTTAAATATTTCTAGTGGCGCACAAATACAAACAAACACGTTAAGTAGTGGCAATGCTGGCAATGTCTCTCTCTTTTTGAGCAGTTTACTCCAATTAGATGGTTCTGATTCTGCGATTCGGGCGGGTACTGGCCCAAACTCGACGGGTCTGAGTGGTAGTATTTTTATCGATCCGTCACTGGTAAATATTACGAATGGTGCAAGGATTTCTGTAAGCAGTTTAGGCACTGGTAATGGTGGTAACATTCAGCTACTAGCAGGTTCGCTCTTTCTTGATAATAATGGAATCATTAGAGCCGAATCTGCCAATGGAGAAGGTGGTAACATCTTTTTAAAAATTCAAGACTTGCTCTTTTTGAGGCACGGCAGTCAAATTAGTGCCACTGCTGGCAATAATGGGAATGGTGGCAATATCACAATCGATACAGGCTTTTTGATTGCGCTCCCATTTGAAAATAGCGATATCTCTGCAAATGCCGATCGCGGCAGAGGCGGCAATATTAACGTCACAGCGCAGGCGGTGTATGGAATTGTGTTTCGTCCCGCCCTTACACCTCTTAGCGATTTTACAGTAAGTTCCAACTTCAATCTCAGTGGAACTGTGATAATTAATACCCCAGGTATCGATCCGAGTAGAGGATTAGGGAATCTGCCTGTGGATGTGGTTGATGCCAGCAAACTAGTTCCACAGCGCTGTCTCGCTGATAAACAAGGCAGTGAGTTTATAATCACGGGTAGGGGTGGAGTACCCGCAAATCCCTCTGAACTGCTGAGTGGCATGAGTTTGCTCGATAATCTTGGCACTTCTCATAATTCTGTTACAGTTGCCTCAAATCCCGTAGAAGTGAAAAACGAAATACCAGATACGATTGTTGAAGCTCAGGGATGGGTAGTAGGCGATCGCGGTCAGATTACACTGGTTGCCAAAGCACCAGCAGCACCATCCTCCGTTTGGTCTTCTCAACCCAAATGCGTTCCTGTAGCCCAAAAATGAGATCGTAGAAATGACTACACGCTCAAAATTTAACAGGTTCTTTAATATCTGTTTGGAAGAATCTGACCCTCAGCGATCGCTCTCATCCCTCGCATTCACCGCACTGAGAAATCAATAAACAAGCTCGGATCGACGTGAAAGAATTCGCCAAGAGCTTTGGCTTGGCTTTTACTGATCTGTCTTTTTCCATTCACAACTTCAGAAACCACACCCCGCGAACCAATCACACCCACAAGGTCAGCTTGCCGCAAATCCCTCGCTTCCATCAGATGTAAAAGAATCGAATGAGGCGTTGAAGCTTCTAATGGATAATGCTCTTCTTCAAATTTTTCGATTAGAGCAACCAAAAGCTTCAAAATCTGCTCTTGCTCTGGGGAGAGATTTTCGTCTGCCAGCAAGTTCTCTACAATATTCAACGCACGCTCGTTTTCGGCTTCATTTGTAATGAGCTGTGGCTGAATATCTGCTAGCAGACTTCCATAAACTTCTTTATTTAAAGTAAGGGTCATTTTTCCAAGTCCCTGAGTCATACTCAGTATGAGTTAAGACATATTTGATGAAAACCACTTGATTTTTGTAGTTAATACTGACAATCAATCGATATTTATTCCCATTGATATTGAAAACTGTGAAATTACCAACAGCATCCGCAGATGGATAAACCTTTCTAACATCGCTTATATGTTGCCATTTTGCTTTACTGACAACTTGATACCAGCTATCTAATGCTGACTTTGAGTCTGCATGGAAGTCGAAAAACTCTCGGAGAGTCTTTTTTGCAATAATATGCATGATATTTTCAGTCTTTTTTTATCTATGTTTAGCATGCGACTATTTGAGCGTTTAGATTAAAAATATTGTACTCTCATTTTGAGAACATGCCAAGTGAAATTCAGAAAAACTTTTTAGTTAGGATAAATCATTTATAGACTTTACTCAGATAGTTAAATCTAGGATGCGAATGAACTATGCTTCCTAAAACCCCTTCCAAATTTTTCTCATGGCAATGGGCGTTGATTAGCTCTTGTTCCACAGTTGTTTTAGCGATCGCTTTTTACAGCATCGGGAATCTATTCTCTCCGAAAATAAGGAGTAACGAACCAAAAACACATTTCCTTTTGTCAATTTAGTAGCCCAAGCCAGACAGCCAGAAGCAAGAATCTTTATTGGAGCACTTAACATGCGATCACATTGACATCTAGATGATGAGATCTAAGCATCCCAAGCGAATTGCTGCAAAACCTGCAATAAACTTGAGATAATAGATTTACTATGACGACTGAATTTCACGCTACCGAATCGATCGCTTTACATGTTCCACCTGAGCCTGTAGGGATTTCAGACTATTTACAGCAACCGCAAAGACTGATTAAACTGCTTGCCGATCGCACTAATACTGGGCTGGAGGCATTAAACCTATCGACAAATTTGAGCCAGCAAGGGTATTTTCGCTATAAGTTGCTCGTACAGCCTTTACAGTTTTTTCACCTCAAGATCCGACCGATCGCGGACATTGAAATTCATGTCAAGCCTGATAGTTCCTTGCATTTACGTTCCATTGGTGCAGAAATTAAAGGTGCAGATTTTATGAATCACAACTTCAAACTATCTCTGCAAGGACAACTCAAGCCAATCGCCGATTCCAAACATCACACCAAACTGGTAGGGCATGTGAATTTGCGCGTCAGTGTAGATATTCCCCCTTCCTTTTTGCTCTTTACGCCTCCCGGTGCGATCGGTATTGTCGGGAATAGCTTGCTGAGAAGTGTCCTGCTGACCATGAAAGAACAGTTAGAACGGCATTTGATCGAAGACTATAAGGAATGGGCTAGGGGTTTAGCTAAGAGTTTAGCTAAGTCAAGCAGAACCAAAGAAGAACTTAAATCCCTATCTCAGACAACCAATCCACGATCAAAGGATTAACCACCTCTGGTCTTTCGTCATGGGGGCAATGACCAGTATTCGCGATCGGGATTACTTTGATATTTTTTGTCTGGCTGTTGTCTTGATAGATTTTGGCAGCTTTAAAGGGCGTCCAAGGGTCAGATTCTCCCCACAAAACTAGCAGAGGACGTTCCACTTGAGGCAACAATTCCGCTGGTTTGCGACCCGCAGGAGCAGTCAACACAGAAGCAAATACCTGCTGCGCTCCCGCATCGCAAGAAGGCTGATAGAGAATTTCCACCAGTTCGTCAGTAATTGCGTCGGCATTGCGATAGACCTGAGACAACGTGCCGCGAATGCGATGTTTTTGCCGCACGCGATCGAATAGAAACTTACCCGTAATTGGAGAACTCACTAACTGGGTAAAGGCTCCCATAATCCAGCGCAAGGGATAATTGAGTTCGTCGGGACGGTGATTGAGTCCGCCTGCAACATTCAGTAAAACCCCACCTGCGGAGATTTCAGGATAGTCCGCCACCAGCATTAGGGCTAGTAATGCCCCAATCGAGTTACCGATAAAAATCGTCGGGGTCTGAATATGCGCTTGCCAAAAATCTTTTAAGAGTTGCTGCCATAGATCCAAGGAGTAATCTAACGCAGGTTTATCAGAATTGCCGAACCCCAGCAAATCGATCGCATACACCTGATAGCCTGCGGCTGCTAGAACGGGAATGTTTTTGCGCCAATGCCCAATCGAAGCCCCAAAGCCGTGAATTAGGACGAGCGGTTGCCCCTCACCCACAACAGTGTACTGAATTCGGTGTCCTTGCCACTGCCATTGGCATTGCTCAAACTGACTAGTTGGTATTTGTTGGGTAATCACTGGCTTGAATTTGGCTACTGAATATTGGATATTGGAAACTCGATCGCTGAATTAACTTTTAGCATACAGACCGAGTAAGCCCTCTCTACACTGCGTAGGATAATCTAGCCATGACCGAGGAGATTCAATCAATGCCACCCATTTGGCAGCAAGAAGCGATCGTTCAGCATAGCCAACGTTTGCTATACAGTTTTGAACATTGGACTGGAAAACCCCTGATCCAGATCTTAGATTCCCAGATCGCGGATTCGCCAATAGCAACCGCTAAAGCCCTATTTGAAGCAGACTTTGTCATTGTCTCCCACGGCTTAGAGGCCGATCCCATTCTCAATTACGGCAATCTTACGGCGTTAAAACTCTGGCAAATGGACTGGGCGCATTTTACGACCACACCTTCGCGCTGTACGGCTGAGGCGATCAAACAAGAGGAACGCGATCGCGTTCTCACTCAAACCCGAACCCAAGGATTTATTGAAAATTATCGGGGTCTTCGGATTAACAGTGTGGGGCAACGCTTTTACATTAACAATGCGACGATCTGGAATGCGATCGACGAACAAGGCAAAAATTGGGGTCAAGCCGCAACGTTTAGCAATTGGGAGTTTGTGTAGCCTAAGCTTTAAACCCTATCAGGAAATTGGTTTACACTATTTAATAAATTGATTTAGATTACTTAACTTTCAGGAAATTTATGGGCATTCAGATTCCAACAGCATTAAAGCCATTCGTAACTTTCTTTCATCCTGTTTTGATGACCTTGACCCTTATATTGGCTCTCTATGCTTTATATCTGGGTATCCAATTTCGACGGGCGCGTAGTGCCGAGGGTGAAACCAAAAAAGCCATGATGTCAGCCCGTTACAACCTTCAACATTACAAAATTGGTTCTCTCTTTTTGGTTTTGATGGTTGTGGGTTGTGTGGGCGGTATGGCAGTGACCTATATCAACAACAATAAATTGTTTCCTGGCCCCCATCTGTTTGCTGGGCTTGGTTTAGCAGCCTTGGCAGCTCTATCTGCCTCGCTTGCACCATTTATGCAACAGGGCAAAGAGTGGGCAAGAATTACCCACATCAGCATCAACGTATCCTTGGTTGCGATCTTTGCTTGGCAGACCATTACGGGTTTTGATATCGTGCTGCGCCTCATCGATCAAATGTCGAAAGCAACTGCTTAACTGACAAAATTCAAGAAGACCTGTAGGGGCAATTCATGAATTGCCCCTACGCCAAAAGAAGGTAGAGATGATATAAATCATCTCTACCTTCTACCTTTTTGATTCTCTGCCCCTAAGCTGACCAGAATTGGCTAGAACCAACCGTGATTTTGAACGGCGGCGAGCATTTTATCGATCGCTTCTTCAAGCGCGATCGCGCCGAGATCGCCATGCTTGCGACTGCGAATACTGAGCGTGTTCGCCTCAACTTCCTTAGCACCAATCACTGCCATTACGGGAATCTTTTCTAGCTCGGCTTTGCGAATTTGTTTTGCCATGCGATCGCCGCTGTTATCGACCTGCACGCGCAACCCCGCCTTCTGCATTTGGGCGGCAACCTGATTGGCATAGTCTAGCAGTTGATCGGACACAGCAATAATTCGCGCTTGAATCGGAGCCAACCACAAGGGAAAGTCACCCGCGAAGTTTTCGACCAGAATGCCAAAAAATCTCTCTAAGGAGCCAAATAAGGCACGGTGAATCATGATGGGGCGATGGCGATTACCATCTTCTCCGACATACTCCATGTCAAAACGTTCGGGTAAATTGAAGTCCACCTGAATCGTAGAACATTGCCAACGCCGCCCGATCGCATCTTCAATCTTGATATCGATCTTTGGCCCGTAAAACGCACCACCACCCTCATCCACGATATAGTTCCAACCTTTTTGGTCGAGAGCATTTCGCAAGGCACTAGTAGCTTTATCCCAAATCTCTTCAGAACCGACGTATTTCTCTGGGCGTGTGGAGAGATTCACCTCGTAGTTCTCAAAGCCAAATGTAGTCAAAATCATCTCAGCTAGGTTTAGTACCCCCAAGATCTCATCTGCAATCTGAGCCTCAGTGCAGAAAATATGGGCATCATCTTGGGTAAAGCCGCGCACGCGCATTAGACCGTGCATGGTTCCCGATCGCTCGTAGCGATAGACTGTTCCCAACTCTGCCCAACGCATGGGTAGCTCTCGATAGGAGTGCAGAGAATCTTTGTAAATCAACACATGGAAAGGACAGTTCATCGGTTTGATTTGATAAGTCTGTTCTTCCACCTTCATGGGCTGAAACATACTTTCGCGATAAAAGTCGTTATGACCTGAAGTTATCCAAAGGTCAAGGTTTGCCATATGTGGCGTAGAAACGAGTTCGTAGCCATTCTCAACATGGGTGTTTTTCCAGAAACTCTCGATAATGTTCCGCATCGTCGCGCCGCGTGGATGCCAAAACACGAGACCGCCACCTGCTTTTTCTTGAATGCTAAATAGCTGTAAATCTTTACCAATCTTGCGATGGTCGCGGCGTTTTGCCTCTTCGATTTGTTCCTTATACGCAGCTAGCTGCTCAGCGGTCTCCCAAGCCGTGCCATAGATGCGCTGCAACATCGCGTTTTTCTCATCCCCACGCCAATAGGCTCCTGCAATGCTCTCTAGCTCAAAAGCATCGGGGTTAATTTCGCCTGTTGTGTTTAAATGCGGGCCAGCACAGAGATCCCACCAAGGTTTCGCTGCAACAGCAGGGTCGCCAATCGTATAGCGCGTAATGATTTCACCTTCGGGAATTGCATCCAACAATTCCAACTTGTATGGCTCGTTGAGTTTTTCGATCTCAGCTTTGATGGTGGCGCGATCGAATTCTTGACGCACTAAGGGCAGATTTGCCTTGATAATGCGCTTCATTTCTTTAGTTATGGCTTTGAGATCGGCAGGCGTAAAGGCTTCCTTGCGATCGAAATCGTAGTAAAAACCAGTATCAGTCGATGGGCCAATCGTGACCTTTGTCTCTGGAAATAGCTTTTGTACTGCCATTGCCATCACATGAGAGCAAGTGTGACGAATACGATGTAAACGCTCAGGATCGGCCTGACGCAGAATATCACTTGGCTTTACCGCAACTGAAACCATAATCTAAAATTCTTACTGGACTTTAACTAAACCTATTATAGAAGGCGATCGAGCATAACTGTAGGTTTGAAGTGCTTCATACCATGCGATCGCACTGATTAGAAATTATCTACTAAGCTCAAATCCAGATTAGCGAAACCCCTTGTCAATTCCTTTCCCCGCATGGACGAGAGCTAGTTTATAGTATTTCTCAGCATGTTCGATCAAGGCTTGAATTTCAGCCTCAGAAAGCGATCGCAGCACCTTAGCTGGAACCCCTGCTACCACAACACCTGCAGGCACATCTTTAGTCACTACTGCACCCGCTCCAACAATACTCCCTGCCCCCACTTTCACACCTTCTAAAACGATCGCACCGATACCAATCAAACTACCTCTACCAATTTCTAAACCGTGAATCACAGCGCGATGCCCAACCGTAACATACTCTGCAATTACCAAGGGTAATCCTGGATCGCCATGCAAAATCGCACCATCTTGAATATTGCTGCAAGCCCCAATATGGATGGGGTTGACATCGGCTCTCACCACGGCGGTATACCAGATACTCGTTTGGGCAGCGATTTTGACATCGCCTATCACCACGGCATCAGGTGCGACAAATGTCGCCAAGGATAAATCAGGAGTCGGGAAAAAAGAAGAACTCATGGAATCAATTAGATGTCAGCGATTCGTTAACTTCAGATCGGGTTAAAAATTTGAGAGGATTACCCCACTCTAGCCCTCCCCTTGCAAAGGGGAGGGAACTGAATTTCCGATTTTTCCTCTACCCTGCGGGAAGTCGCTTCGCCGCGAGTGTAAAGAGGAATTCTAGGAAGGTAAAACCTTCAAAGTCTAATGCTCTTGATTGAGGTAGGGCATGAATTGCAAATATCGATTTAAAAGATAAATTTTTGTTAGGGGTGCTTTCGGTTCTTTAATTGTGGTCTCCCCGACTTCGTAGGCTTTTTTGTCTGGAGGCACTTCCCAAAACACAAATCGTCCATCGACGCGCTTGCCAGTCGTGCGAAATAGACCGCGATCTAACGCGATTTCTGGCTTGAGGTAATAGGTGATGCCGCTAAAGTTAACCTGAGCTGGCATCTCAACCGCTGCCACCAGCACTTGTCTGACGATTGGCTGACTAAACAGGTTTGCCAGCGATCGCGCCCAAGTATTCGCAAGTTCCATCACCGAACTGGCTTGATGCAAGCGTAGATCTGCTTCCGTCACTTCGAGCAGCACCTGCCCCTGCAAGCGAATCGCAGCAGACTTCACTTGCTCGGGTGGAATTGGAACGGGAGATATTGTAGGATTCGTCGCAGCATTTGGATAGGGCAGAATATCGATCGCCCAAGGTTGATCGGGGTTGAGCGTAGCAACGATTTGTGCCAACCGTCGATCTAGCTGCTTGATCTTAGCCTTTGCCAGATCGTCGCTATATTCAAACTTTAAAACTTCTTGCCCAGAAATTTTCCAAATTGTACTTGCCTCTGCGATCGGCAATAAAATGCTAGAGAATAAAACGCAGAAGGTACAATAGAAAACCCAGAAAAGATTCCGATAATTACCTGTTTTAGCCAATATGTTAGCCAAGCGCATTTTGCCCTGTTTAGATGTGAAATCTGGTCGAGTAGTCAAAGGTGTCAACTTTGTTGACTTAAAAGATGCAGGCGATCCCGTAGAACTAGCGCAGGTCTACAACCAAGCAGGTGCAGATGAACTAGTATTTCTAGACATCACAGCTACCCATGAAGATCGCAACATTATTCTAGACGTAGTTTATCGTACTGCCGAGCAGGTTTTTATACCGCTCACGGTTGGCGGAGGCATCAGAGACGTAAATATGATTCGCGAACTGCTGCGAGCAGGAGCCGATAAGGTTAGTATGAACTCCTCTGCGGTCAAAGATCCAGATTTAATTAATCGCAGTAGCGATCGCTTTGGCAATCAGTGTATTGTCGTCGCGATCGATGCCCGTCGCCGTCTTGACCCACAGCGCCCTGGATGGGACGTGTACGTGCGTGGCGGTCGTGAAAACACAGGCTTAGATGTACTGACATGGGCTAAGGATGCCGTACAGCGAGGTGCAGGGGAAATTTTGTTGACCAGTATGGATGCCGATGGCACGCAGGCAGGCTACGACCTCGAACTCACGCGCCAAGTTGCTGAGTCGGTAGAAGTTCCAGTCATAGCCTCGGGCGGAGCAGGAACCTGCGAACATATTCGCACGGCTTTAACGGAAGGCAAAGCTGAAGCTGCTTTACTAGCTTCGTTGTTGCACTATGGACAGCTCACGATCGCCGAGATTAAAGATTATCTCGCCGATCGCAATATCCCAACCCGCAAGCTGGCACTTTAGGCTTCGTAATTAATCTCAACAATTTCCAGTTCTTGTTTGTCACCTACAAAGGGGCTTTCTTCAGTCAAAAACAGCATGCAATGGCATTCTTTGCGTTCGCGCATCGGTACGCAGGGGCAGTTCCAATAGGTATTTTTAACTTCTGCCTCTTTATCTTCGTAATAGCGGCAAGGACAAAGCGGAGAACCCAATTCATCCTTATGTTTTGCCAGACCTTCAATCACAGCATTGGTCACACTAGGATCGACGCAAAAGTATGTATTTGTGCGCTTTGCATAGGTCTCGGCAAACTTACGCATTGCCTCAAAGCTTTTGGATGAACCTTTGTTTTTCCCGCGTGTATCTTCTTGCTGTAACTCAATTGTCATGACTTTGTAACAAATTTATTTGACCAAAACTACCTATAACATGAATCAGGTATCGCTCTATATTTTTTGCTGATATTAGAATATAAACAGTGCGATATCATTCACAATTCTATAATTGAATAGATTTTCGATCGATATTTTTGGGTGTCATGTGTTGGGTGTCAATAGCGAAATGAAAATAACTCCAAGGGCTATTTATGTTTTTTCCATATTTTTGCTATTTCTAGGGCTACAGGCGCTCAATTTAGGACTGCCGAAATCAGTGCTTGCCGAAACCAGTGACGAGAAAATTGGTGGTACGCGCAATTTGCCCCCTCTCCAAACCCGTGCCCGTCCTCCTTTACAGCCTGACACCCTACATATCGGCATGATGGAGTTGCAGTTTTTTGCCTATGCCCGAGAAAACAATTGGGCAGCGATCGCAACAACCAACCGCGCTCAAGCTACTGTCCATAGATTACAACCAGGTGGAGAAGGGCTATATGCTTTGCCAAACCAAGAGTTAGTGTATGCCAGAGGCTTTGTGGCGGATGTCTATTTTGAACAAGGACGTTTGGTGGGAATGCGGCTGACGAGAGATTCGCGCGATCAAAGCCTGACAGCTTCTCAATTGCTAACTTTGGTGAGGGCTTGGTTTCCAGACGATGTGCTCAGCGTGATTTATCAGGTAGTTCCGACCGATCCAAGACAGTCTGTAGTAGAGACGCTTATTGGTAAAATACCAGATGATTTTAAACAGGACTTAGGACATGTCAGTCTGCCTTTCTGTCGGACGGTAATTTTTCCTTCGCCTGTACCCTTAAATATTTTGTCTACCTGTAGCCAAAATTCTTAGATTTTAGCGATCGCTCTTTACTTCAATTTTCTAACTTACCCATGCAAAAAAAACGCGTTCTATCAGGTGTTCAGCCCACTGGAAATCTACATATTGGTAACTATTTAGGAGCAATTCGCAATTGGGTAGAAAGTCAGGCTGAATATGAGAGCTATTTTTGTGTGGTAGATTTGCACGCGATTACAGCGCCCCACGATCCCAAAGCCCTAGCAGAAAACACCCGCCAAGTTGCAGCGATTTATATGGCTTGTGGCATTGACCCAAACATCTCCACGATCTTCATTCAATCGCACCTCTCAGCCCATGCAGAATTAACCTGGCTGTTGAATTGCAACACGCCGTTGAATTGGTTAGAGCGGATGATTCAGTTTAAAGAAAAAGCGATCAAGCAGGGAGAAAACGTGAATGTGGGGCTGCTCGATTATCCCGTGCTGATGGCAGCGGATATTTTGTTATATCAAGCCGATCTCGTTCCTGTGGGAGAAGATCAAAAGCAGCATTTGGAACTGACCCGAGATATTGCCGCTAGCTTTAACGATCGCTACCAAACACCTGTATTCAAGATTCCCGCACCGCTAATTCGCAAAGAGGGAGCTAGGGTAATGAGTTTGACCGATGGCACGAGCAAAATGTCTAAATCCGATCCTTCGGAATTGAGTCGCATTCACGTACTGGATGATGCCGATGCGATCTCCAAAAAAATTAAACGCTGTAAGACCGATGCGATTCGAGGTTTAGAATTTGACAATCCCGAACGCCCAGAATGTCATAACTTGTTGAGTCTCTATGCGATCGTGGCAAACAAGACCAAAGATACTGTGATTGCTGAATGTGCCGATATGCGCGGTTGGGGAGACTTTAAACCTATTCTGACCGAGGCAGTAATCGAGCATTTACGCCCGATTCGTGCCAAGTATGCTGAAGTTATCCAAGAAGTGGGATATCTCGAAAGCGTTCTAAAGAACGGTCAGCAAAAAGCTGGAGAAATTGCCGAAACCACTCTGCGATCGGCAAAATCAGCCTTGGGATTCCTATCGTTTTAGTACTGTCTCCCCCGTCTGTCCTAAAGACAAGTTATTGAGACTAAAACATTTCAACGCTAGAAGAGAAATTTGGTTCGACGTGAATTGCCGATACCCGTTTGGGGCGCACTAAAAGGATCTCATTTAAGTCTGCTTTCACAGGCAAGGGTAATAGATCGTCCTCATTGGCTTTGGCTTTAAACTGTGATGCATACCAAGTCTTAACCTCCTCAATGGTGTTAAACCGTATATGCACTTCATGTCCACCTTCCAGTTTGAGATGTACGATATATTCGTCTGGTTTTCTGGGTTCTCTTGGCATATTCGTTTACTAAGTAACTCTCGTCATATTATGCATAAATATGCCTAACAGACAATGGTTAGCGATCGCAATTGGTAACACTCGACTGCAGGCAGGAGTATTTCAAGACTCAGACTTGATCGCAAACTATGCCTGTAAGCATGATGAAATTTCGCTTTTAGCCCAACAGCTCGCAGAATTATTCCCAGATATTCACACCGCAAGTCAATTTGTCCCGATCGCGATCGCCTCAGTCGTACCCGATCTCATTACGCCTTGGCATGGCTTGCCACAAACCCAGATCGTGACCACCCAACAAATTCCAATTCAGGGCATTTATGCCTCGATGGGCGTAGATCGTGCTTTGGCTTTGTGGGGGGCAATAGTTACCTATGGCTTACCGATGTTGGTAGTTGATGCAGGCACAGCGATGACGTTTACAGGTGTGGATGCCGCTAACCAGTTTGTCGGTGGCGCAATTTTGCCTGGGTTGCGAACACAGATGCAAAGTTTACAGACAGCAACGGCCGCATTACCTAGCGTAGACCTACCAACACAACTTCCACCCCGTTGGGCGATCGATACCATTTCTGCGATCCAAAGTGGTGTTGCGTACAGTGCGATCGCCTCGGTAACAGCTTTTGTGCAAGACTGGCGATCGCGATTTCCTCACAGTCACATCGTGGTCACAGGTGGCGATGGGGAAAGGTTCTATGATTGGGGGATTTTTGGGGGTATTCTGGATTGGCATTTCGATCCCAATCTGATTTTTTGGGGAGTGCGAGAATATTGGAAATCTTTGATTTCAGATTGAGGGTAGGAGCAAAGCATTCTCATATTCAAATCTGTCAAATTGTGGCGGGAATGCTTTCCAAAGCCCTCGCAAGGCAGAGACAATTTGTAAATATTGGTAGAATGAATAGAACCATGATTGAACCAATCGTATGCGATTTATAAATCCTAAAACTGATTATGCTTTCAAGAAAATCTTTGGCTCAGAACAAAGCCATGATATTTTGATTAGCTTTCTCAATGCAATTCTCTACAATGGGGAGAGAACGATTAGAGATTTAGAGATTCTTAATCCTTACCTAGCTCCACGCATACGAGGAGTTAAGTCAACTTATCTAGATGTCAAAGCCAAGCTAGACAACGATACCACTGTGATTATCGAAATGCAGGTACTCAATATAGAAGGTTTTGAGAAACGTATTTTGTATAATGCCGCCAAGGCTTTTTCAACTCAACTGGGTATTGGAGAAGATTACACACTTCTAGATCCTGTAATTGCCCTAACAATTACAGATTTTGAAATGTTCCCTGAGATCGATCAATTAACCTCTCGATTTATCCTTAAAGAAAAGGATTTTCTGATTGATTATCCGATTTATGATATCGAGTTGGTGTTTGTAGAGTTGCCAAAGTTTAATAAAGAAATTGAAGAATTAGAGACCTTGGCTGATAAGTGGTTATATTTTATGAAACGGGCGAGACAGTTAGAAATAGTGCCAGAGAGTATGAGTCTTGTACCTGAGATTAAGCAAGCGTTTGAGATGGCAAATGAGGTGAATCTCACGCCTGAGCAGATTGAGGATATGGAAATGCAGGAGATGTTTATTCACGATCAGCGGAATGCGATTAAAAAGGCACTAAAGCAGGGTCTAGAACAAGGGCTAGAACAAGGTCGTCAAGAGGGTAGGCAAGAGGGCAAGGTTGAAGCAAAGTTAGAGATGGCTAGGCAACTGCTCGATATACTTGATGATGAAGCCATTAGTCGTGCTACGGGGCTGAGCTTAAAGGAAGTTACACAATTGAGACAACCTTGACCAAATCACATAATGTCCACCTGTAGGGGCAAAGCATTGCCGTAGAGATTTATGGAGTTTGTGGTGCGTTAATATGGGAATGCTTTGCCCCAAACCTCGCAACAACGAAACAATTTGCAAATAAAGAGAGTTTTGTATTTGCAGATTGAGATTTTTGTGATGGGTTGGGGAATGATGGCGCAAATGCAAAACCCCTACAGGTGACTATTTTTATCCTTATTTAATTTCCCATTAATTACCAAATCCACAAATGCCACCTAAGCTATCTTCTTTCCATTCTAAAGTCACAATCGAGCGCAAGGTTCCTATCCCCATGCGAGATGGCGTTAAACTCACTGCGGATATTTATCGGCCCAAAGGTATTGATGCGCCCCTACCCGTACTCTTGATGCGGTTGCCCTATGGCAGAGCGATCGCTTCCACGGTTACCTATGCCCATCCGAGTTGGTATGCCAATCGAGGCTATATCGTCGTCATCCAAGATGTCAGAGGTTGCGGCACTTCTGACGGCGAGTTCTATCCCTTTCGTCACGAGTATGAAGATGGTTTTGATACGGTGCAGTGGTGCGCTCAAATCTTGTCAGGGACAAATGGGAAGATAGGCATGTATGGGTTCTCTTATCAAGGCGTGACCCAGTTCCAAGCAGCCGTGATGCAGCCAGAGGGATTGGTAACGATTTGCCCAGCGATGGCAACAGCCAGTTTTTATCATGGTTGGTTTTATTTTGGGGGAGCTTTGTGTTTAGATTTCGATCTAACTTGGGCATTACAGCTCACCCAAAATCGCGCCCAGTTCCTCAAACAAGAACCGCAGGCTACACAGTTATTTGCAGCACAAAAGCAAATGGAGCGATGGCTAAATTCCGCGCCCCTCGATCGCTTAGAGCTATTCCAATCGGAATCTCAAGAATCGGCACAACACTTTTGGTTTGATTGGATTAGCAATCAGCAAGTCAACGATTTTTACTGGCAGAAATTAAATCCCGCCAGTTATTTCGATCGATACGATATTCCTGCTTTACATATTGCTGGTTGGTGGGATTTATTTATCGAAGCCACGCTGAATACTTACCACAAGGCGAAACAATCTACCCAACAGCCTCAACATTTGGTGGTTGCCCCTTGGCAGCATATGCCTTGGTTACCTAAGGTGGGAGAAGTTGATTTTGGTGAAACCGCGATTTCTCAAATTGACGAACTTCAAATTGACTGGTTTGACTATTGGCTCAAGGGAATTGATAACGGTATCGTGACAAGATCGCCAGCCCAACTGTTTTTAATGGGAGAGAACCACTGGCTAGACTTTCAAGATTTTGACGACAAGAATTGCGATCGTGAGAATAATGCCAAAATCTGCAGCCTCTACCTTCATACCGATCGCCAGCTCAAAGCTGAAAAGCCCAAGACAGAATCCCTGCCTGATATTTACGTTTACGACCCGCGCCTTCCCAATCCCAGTACAGCCTATCTGCCCTGCGATCAGCGTATCACCCATCAACGTTGGGATGTTTTAGTTTATACGGGCGAAATTCTCATAGAGGATTTAAGGATTTTGGGTACAGCGGAATTCACGCTCTTTGCTGCGACCTCAGTGCCTGATACCGATTGGGTTGTCAAATTATTAGATATTCATCCCGACGGGAAACAGATGCTCGTATCGATGGGCGTACTGCGTGCCAAGTTCCATAAATCTTGGGAAGCTCTAAAATGGATAGAAAGCGATCGCGTGACTGAATATAAAATCCGCTTGCGTCCTACCTGTTATAGCTTTCTCTCAGGACATTGCATTGGTGTTGCGATCGCTTCAGCCGCATTCCCACTGATCGAACGACATTCCAACACGAAGCAATCCCCTACCTCTGCCAATGTGAGTGATTTCATCGAGGCAACGCAGCAGATCTATCATAGCGATGAATTCCCTTCTTGCTTGCATTTGCCCTTACTTGCAAATGAATCCTGAGACAAATGCTTCTATGGTTGTAATTAATGTTGGATAATATAAGGTAATTAGGCTTAAATTTATTGAGAGCTAGGAGACAATACATGACCGTCAAAATTGCTAAACAAGTTTACCTAGAACCTCAGCAAGATTTACTGTAATTGCTCAACTCAGTAAAATCAACAAAAAATGACCGTCAAAAAATCAATTTTACCTCTAATTTACCTATATATCAGTAAATCATCGCTTGTTAAATGAGAATGGTGGTATTTAGCTAGTTTTTGAGACAATTTATTGGCTGAAACCCTGATTTCTTCTAGGTTGAGCAATTACGTAAGTTGTTGTCCTGTCTACCTTTTACAATTTACACAATCTAATTTACAGTCTCATCCTCAAAAAACCCCAAATGTTTCTTGAAAGGGCAGAAAGTCTGAGAACCTTCCACAGCAAGGATTTATTTGTGTAATAGCACCCTCTACCGAAGTCTTCCTAGTTCAATCCACTAACTCCAATAGTTGTAAAATCCTCCCTGGCTGCGCCCAGTTACAGGTTCCCTCCATTTGTTGGCTACGCAGATAGCGTTCGACTATTGGAGCGTTGAGTTGTTGAACTAGATTTTCGCCAAGCGATCGCTCTCGCATAGGCATATAGGCGTGCAAAGCTTGATTTCCCTGCCAATGCCCCTCAAACAATTGTGCTTTAAACTGCTTCTGCCCATAGGCTTGCCAACAGACCTTGTAGGGCATAAATGTGTAAATTCCCACGCCCAAAAGTGCATACCAAGATCCCTTTTTAATCCAATTTTGAATTAAAGTTCCCTTGCGATTCTGCAATGCGGTTTGATGGGCTAAAAGATATTGCCAAAGCTGAGGATGGCGTTCTAATTGAGCGTGACTGAGGGGCTTACCGTTCGTAATATCATAAGGAATCAGAATATATCGCTGTGGAATTGGATGTGCTTGCTCGAAGTTGGCTTTTGTCACTAAGGGAAACAGAAACTGATTGGGCAAAATTAAGTTTTGAAACTGCCGATTGCTGACTCGAACCAATGTCTCGCTGATATTTTGGCAATCCTCAAACACAAACAGATCTTTTGCGCCGCAGGAATTGATGCCTTGTCGCGGTTTGCTAACGAGATCGACAGGGATTTTATGCAGATTTTCTAACTCCTGCAGTTCTTGTAGATCGCTGGAAATACTTAAGGGAGCATCGGATTTGAATAGCGATCGCGCATAACATTTCTGCCATTCAAAGGCTGAATTTTGTGAATTTTTGACCGAATTACTTAACTGAAAATATTGGATTGGGAAAGTTTGTTGGCGATCGCGTTGAAAGCAGACCAAGCCATATCTAGTCCGAATCTTTTCAAAAATTGCTTCATATTTAAAATCATCTTTAAAGTCATAGATTTCCCGAACTTCAAAGCGTAAATTCTTGTTGCCATAGGCTCGAAAGCCCCGGCTTGCTCCATCATTCAAGAAAACGGACAAGGGCATAAAGAAATAGGCTAATCCATTTATTCGCAGGTGATTTTGTAGGGTTTTGATGATAATCAAGCTCGAAAGATCGATTCTGCTACTACCCAGTAACAGATCTTTGGAATTATGAACCAACCCATATTCGTGAAATAGTGGCTTAATTAATTCCTTATATGCGGTAGTGAGATTGGCGAAGTTTTGCCAAGGTGGGTTGCCCACGACAATATCAACGGTTAAGGCGCGATCGAAAAACAGAATATCCCGATTAAAAAAGTTAGATAGGGGGAAATTGATGCCATATTGCGATCGCATCCTCGACAAGAAGCTCTCGATAAATTCCGCATTCTTTTCATTCGCATAGAGCCGATCGAGCATGGTACTTGAGATCGAAATACCTTGAGAAACTGCTAAATTAATTAAGCATTCTAAAAAGATGCCCTCCCCTGCGGTGGGGTCAAAAATCGTTGCTCCTTCTAACCAGCGATCGAGAATGGCATACTTCTCTAGCACCCATGTTGCCCATTTGAATGGGGTGAAAACCGCTCCAACGGGTTGGTTTTCAGTTTGGGGTTCGGTTTTATTTTCTGGATTGCTCAAAGGCGAATTAGAACGCAAAGTAGATATGGGTTGGGAAGTTGAGTCGTAAAGTAATTGTTACAGGTATTGGTCTTGTTACAGCAATTGGGCAAGATAAAGCCACAACTTGGGAAAACTTGCTACGAGGTAAGTCGGGAATCGAGCGATCGCCGATTCCCGATCGAATCCAGGCTCGAAAGGATTCTAAGCACTCACAGTCAGGCTGTTTAGAAATTCCTACGGCTTGGGTAGATCGCCGAATTTCAGCAGAGCCAAGAGCCCAGAGGTTTATGCGGCAAGCGGTTAGAGAAGCGATCGCCGATGCGGGGCTGGATTTGCCTTTACCCAATTGTGGGGTTGCGATCGGTTCCAGTCGAGGCTGTCAGCGAGAGTTAGAACAATTTAATCAATTTCTCAAGGGAAATCGGCAAGGCGAGCCACTACCTTGGGATTCGTTCCTGAGCCTATTACCTAGCGCGATTTCCGCCGCGATCGCCTCTGACCTAAAAACGGAGTCGGCTGTGCTGGCTCCCATGGCAGCTTGTGCCACGGCAAACTGGGCGATCGCGCAGGCTTACGAACTGATTCAAACGGGGCAATGTGACATGGCGATCGCGGGTGCTACCGATGCCGCAATTACAGAGCTGAGCATTGCAGGATTTCAGCAATTGGGCGTGTTAGCCAAAATGGGAGCCTATCCCTTTAGCATCGAGCGAGAAGGACTAGTTTTAGGGGAAGGAGCAGCAGCTTTGATACTGGAATCTAGCGAATCTGCTTGTAAGCGGGGAACTGTACCTAGCTACGGGCAAATTTTAGGCTTTGGTCTTACCAACGATGCCTGTCATCCCACCAGCCCCAGTGATGATTACCAAGCAGCAACGCAAGCCGTGCAGTCCTGTCTGCAAAGGGCGGGGCTTTCTCCTCAAGACGTTGGCTATATCAATGCCCATGGTACGGCGACAAAACTCAATGATGCCCATGAAGCCGAACTGATCGGGCGTATATTCCCTGATTCAACCTATGTCAGCGGCACAAAAGGCGCAACGGGTCATGCTCTAGGAGCAACAGGAATGATGGAGGCTGCGTTTTGCCTGTTGGCATTGCGCGATCGCTTGTTGCCCCCCTGTGTGGGACTACAAACCCCTGCCTTTGATTTGAATTTAATCGCATCACCCAAAGAATCGCCGCTAGAAACTGCTTTAAGTTTTAGTTTTGGCTTTGGCGGTCAAAATGCCGTTGTAGCGTTTGGCAGATCTTAAAGTGATTTCTTGAAAAATATTCCGTTAACTTCGACTAAATGTTGCCAACTCTTAAAGATAAAGTACTTGGTAAGAGAGAGAATATCTTGAAAGAACCCTCTACGAGTACCACGCTTACAACCAATCTCTTGATACCTAGAATCTAGCAAATGTAAAACTGTGTGAAATAGAAAAGCCAACAAATTAAGAGATAGAAGAGTCGATCGCAAATGTTTCTGTCCGTGTCCAAAGTTATGTTCCAATTTGTAGCCCTTGGTTTTCAACACATTGTGATTCTCATTTTCCGTCTTCCAACGACATCTACCCGCTTCAACTACTTCCGTCACATTATCGATATTAAGAGCATGATTAGTCACAAAAGCAGTAATTGCTTGGAAATCGCGATAGTGTTGATGTTCAAAATATTAATTTTGAAGACCTATTACAATAGATTAGGGAAATAGTCTGTTTAATCACTATTCCCCTAATTCTTCTCTCCTTTTATTTTCGTTTTTCGTTTTTTGTTTCTGACTGATTGTTAGAGGTGCCCTTAAGTTATATAGCCATATGTATTGCCATTGACAAGTATCTACAAATCAAAAGCTCTATAGTTTTATTAAGAGTTTGATATTTTTGATAATATTTCTTCAAATAAGTTTGAACAAAGTTAATAGCAATTAAAGACATAGAAAAAACACATGAAACCTATTTGGATACTTATGGTGCTCGTTAGTCTATCATTTGCATCTATAGGCTGTGGTGCTAAGAGTAACAAAGATGAATCTCAAGCGCAAACACAGAGCACAACCCAAGGTCAAAAAATAGCCGTGGATGTAGCGATCGCGAGTTCTGACGTTCCCCAGTCTGAGACAGAATATACAGGCACAACTGCACCAATTCGAGAAGTTTCTGTGCGATCGCGTTTAGAAGGTCGTTTGATTGATTTAGCTGTTGATGTTGGCGATCGCGTGGAAGTTGGACAGGCGATCGCCCAATTGGATGATGCAGTTCTCTCCACAACTGTGCTACAGGCGGAAGCGGAAGTGGCGGCGAGAGAAGCAGAAGTCTCTCAAGCCAATGCTGCTGTTGGTAATGCCCGATCTCAAGTAGAACGAGCGAGAGTGGAATATCAGCAAGCACAGGCTGATGCAGATCGCTTCAACCAACTGGCTAAAGATGGAGCCGTTTCTTCGCAAACTGCGGAAGCGGCTAATACAAGAGCGAGATCTGCCGAACAATCTTTGCGATCGGCTGAGCAACAAGTAAACCTACAACAGCAAACCGTTGGTGCAAGCTCTCAAAGGGTTTTAGCCCAAGAAGCAATTAAACTAAGGGAACAGGAGCGTCAATCCTACACCACCATTTCTGCTCCAATTAATGGTGTAGTTTTAGAAAAAGTTAGTGAAACTGGAAATCTGCTGTTTGCAGGAAATGAAGTTCTCAAATTAGGTGATTTTAGTCAAGTCAAGGTAATTGTGATGGTTTCAGAATTAGAGATTAGCAAGGTTCGCCCCAATCAATCAGTCAATGTCCGTTTTGACACCTTCCCAAATCAAAAATTCACAGGAACCGTGAGACGCATTTCCCGTGCCGCCGATCCAGTCGCAAGGCTCATTCCCGTGGAAGTGGTTGTACCGAATAATGATGACAAATTGGGAAGTGGGCAACTTGCAAGGGTACAGTTTGCTGGCAAACAGGAAAAACAAATCGTCATTGCTGACTCAGCACTAGAGGTAGCGGGTAGACCTGCGACGCAATCTGCCAAAGATGCAGCGGATACTAAAAGCTCTGAAAAGGCAAATACTAAACCCAGTGAAAATTCCAATGGTAAATCGGGTACCGAAGGAAGCCCTAGTAGAAACAGTGCTAAACCTAATGCTGGCAGCGATAAAACTAGTGATAAAGGGAATGAAAAAGGTAAACCCAGAACAAGCACTGTATTTGTGATCGCTGGTGATGCTAAGGATGCCAAAGTCTCAGCGCGTCAAGTCACATTAGGTAATCGCCGTGATGGGAAAGTAGTCATTCTTTCTGGTTTAAATGAAGGCGATCGCGTGGTGGTCAGAAGTGGTGGCAAGCTTAAAGATGGTGATGCAGTCAAGATTAGTGTTTTGTCAGAAAAAGGCTAGTTAAGCGAACTAACTAACAGATAGTCAGGGCTTCTCCATGAATTCATTTAGGAATAACCAATGAGCGACCAAAAAACTACAGGATTTAGCGCCCTTGCGATTCGCAGACATATTGGCACATTGATGCTGACGATCGCCATTTTTGTGATGGGTGCATTTTTTATCACCCGATTACAGGTGGATTTATTACCAGCGATCGTCTATCCGCGTATTGGCGTGCAGTTAAATGTCCCTGGCATTACTCCCGAAGTGGGAATTACTCAGGTAACAAAACCCTTAGAAGAAATTCTAGCGACAACTCAAGGAGTCAATCAAATTTTCTCCCGTACCCGTGAAGGACAGGTACGGGTCGATTTGTTTTTTGATGCAGGAAGCAAGATCGATCAGGCGTTAAATGATGTGGTGGCAACCTTCAACCGCTCGCGGAGCCGTTTACCTGATAACGTTGAAGATGCGCGGATCTTCAAATTCGATCCATCTCAATCGCCAATTTACGAATTAGCTCTAACATCTCCTTCTCTGCCAATTGCGAAGTTACGTCTCTTTGCTGATGAGGAATTAGGACGTGAAATTTCGGTCGTCCCAGGAGTCGCAGGTGTGGATGTCGTTGGCGGCGTTAAAGAAGAAGTACAGGTCAATCTCGATCTCAAACGATTGCAAGCTGTGGGCGTAAATGTGAATACGGTATTAGCGGCTCTAAAAGATCGCAATATTGATATTTCGGGCGGACGGTTGCGTGATGGTTCTGTAGAACCGCTCACCCGTGCGATCGGAAAATTCCGCAATGCCCAAGAGATCGAGAACTTGTCTTTTAATGTGCGTAGTGGCAATAGTGGGGCAAATGAAACTAGACAGGTTTATCTGCGTGACTTTGCTACTGTTGTCGATGGTACGGAAGAGCAGCGTATTTTTAGTTCCCTGAATGGTCAAGCCGCCGTTAGAGTTCTCATTACAAAACAGCCTGAAGCAAATACCATAGAAGTTGTAGATCGAATTAAGTCAAAAGTAGAATTTCTTAGAGAAAAAGGATTACTTCCCGAAGATGCAATTTTGACTCCAACATTAGACGATTCCCGACTAATTAGGGCTTCAGTTTCTGACGTTACATATTCAGGATTGATGGGGGCATTATTAGCAGCCATCACAGTATTATTATTCCTTGGTTCCTTGAGACAGGCTCTAATTATTATCCTTGCGATCCCCCTAGCCACACTTGCTTCGATTATTGCAATGGGAATTTGTGGCTTCTCACTCAATATATTTAGCTTGGGGGGATTAGCGCTAGGAGCAGGAGGGGTAGTAGATTGCTCAGTTGTGATGCTTGATAATATTCTCAATGGCATGAAAAAAATGGGTAAGGGACAAGGCGCACAAGACGTAATTTCCCAAACCCAAGCTAGCAGCACCGAGATTGAATCAGCCTTGATTGCTTCTACCAGTACTAATTTAGTTGTTATTTTCCCTTTTCTATTACTAGGTGGATTTCTTTCGCTACTCTTCAATCAGCTTATTCTTACTATTAGCTTCGGCAATATTGCAGCGATCGCGATCGCAGTAACGATAGTTCCAATGCTAGCTTCTCGACTATTAAATATTCCTTGGTCGAGTGGATTTAGCGAACTTTGGCTCATTCGAGCGTTCAATCAAAGATTTGAATCTGCCACAATTGGCTATGCAGGATTTCTAGCCCAAATTATTCATTATCGTTTATGGGTGATAATCGCTCTATTTGCCGTACTCGGTGGCAGTGGCTTTCTGATGGGGCGACAACTGCCTCAAGAAATCATTCCGCAGGTAAAAACAGGTGATGTCACTGTCAATGCTCAATTTCCCGCAGGCACAACCCTCGCCACTAACCGCAAAGTCATGGGGATTGTCGATGAAATTTTGCTCAAACAGCCTGAAACGGGCTATGCCTTTACCAGTACGGGTGGTACTAGTTTTGGTAGCAATATCACTACAAACCCCTTACGAGCCAGTAGCACCATCACTCTCAAACCTAATACCGATGTTACCGACTTTATTAAGCGTGTTAATGCCGAAATTAATAAGTTGAATCTAGCGGGTGTGCGGATTAGAGTTAACCCAGGGCAAGTACGCGGGATTATCGTCAATAACTCACCTGTTCCTAGAACCGACATTGACGTAATTTTGCAGAGCAATAATCCAGAGGTATTAGCCCAGACAGGCACAGAATTGCTTACTGCTTTAGAAAAAGTCAAAGGTGCAAACTTCCGTCCTGACATCGATGCCCGTCAACCCGAAGTGCAGATTTCTCCCGATTGGGAAAGATTGCAATCGCTCGGACTCTCCACCCAGTCAGTGGGGGCAACCTTGCAAACGGCGATTACAGGCTCTGTGCCAACCCAATTACAAAGGGGCGATCGCCTCGTGGATGTGCGCGTACAACTCGATCCTGAGTTGCGCCAAAATGCCTCTCAACTGATGCAAGTTCCTCTATTTAGCACCAGCAATAATAGCCCCGTTCGCCTCGGTGATGTCGCCTCGATTCGTGAAGGTCGCGCCCCTGGAGAAATCCAGCGGATTAACCAGCGTCAAGTATTCTTGATTCTCGGTAGCCTAGAGCGTGGAGCCAGTCTCGGCGATGCTCTCACTCAAACTGAACAGATCGTCAAGGAATTTGATTTGCCCGAAGGCATCACCGTTTTACCCAGTACCGCCAAAGTTGCCAGTGAAAATCTTTCTAAATCCTTTGGTGTCTTAGGCGTACTTGCTTCATTCCTAGTCTTTGTAGTGATGGCGGTGCAGTACAACTCTCTGCTCGACCCTTTGGTGATCATGCTGACGATTCCCCTCGCCCTCTCTAGCGGCATCATCGGTCTTTTTGTCACCAATAGCTCCATTAACGTCATGGTCGTAATTGGTGGCATCCTGCTGATTGGGATTGTGGTTAATAATGCGATCGTGCTAGTGGAACTTGCGAACCAAATTCGTGAAGAGGAAAAATGCAGTCGCGCTCAAGCAATTCTCAAAGCTGCACCTACGCGCTTACGTCCGATCCTGATGACCACAATTACAACTGTTGTCGGTGCGTTTCCCCTAGCCCTTGGCGGCGGTGATGGTGGCGAATTTTTGCAACCCCTTGGTATTGTGATCTTTTCTGGTCTTGCCCTTGCGACGCTACTGACTCTTTTTTTAATCCCCTGCTCCTATGTGCTGATGCATGAACTTAGCTGGGCAAAGGTGAGAAAGTTAGTACCAATAAGAGTATTGTCAAGAAATTAAAGCACTTTCGCTCTAAAATCAGATCAGAAATAGTTTGCCCACTCATTTCCGTGAGAGCTTTTCCACCTTGTTAAAAATGCTTGAACTCTTTGGCGATCGCTGTCATTCATCCACTTATTCTATTTGAATCACCGAAAAATTTGTAGATAAATTTAAAGCATCAAGGTGCGCTTGTTGAGTGCAGCGCGATCGCCACTGGCAAGCAGCATATTTAGTTCGCTATCTGAGTCGAGATTGCCATCCACCAAATTGATGATGCGATCGGCGACATCAATGATGCGATTATCGTGCGTCACCATCAAAATCGTAATGCCATGCTCCTTGGCAAGTTTTTGCATCAAGGTAACGACATCCCGTCCTGATTGTCTGTCCAAAGCAGCAGTGGGTTCGTCCGCCAAAATTAGTTTGGGTTTGTTGACTAAGGCGCGGGCGATCGCGACCCGTTGTTTTTGCCCACCAGACAGGGCATGAGGCTTGTAATCAATTCGTTCGCCTAGTCCTAGCTGCGTCAAGATCTCTGCCGCCTCTCGCGAAGCATTTGTTCCTGGTTGATTTGAAAACTGCTTGGGAAAAATATCTGTGGACATGAGCACATTCTGGCGAGCGGTCAGAGAATAAAACAGGTTATGGGCTTGAAAGATGAAACCAATATTTTTTCTGACCCCAACCAACTGTTTTTTGTTCATGCCGATGGTTTCTTGACCTAGCACCTTGAGACTACCCTCATGAATTGTCCGCAAAGCACCGATCAGAGTCAGCAAAGTGGTTTTACCCGAACCAGATGGGCCAGTCATAATCACAATCTGACCTGGGTACAAATCTAGATTGATATTAAATAAGACTTGTTTCTTAAGTTCGCCCTCCCCAAAGTAATAATTGAGGTTGCTAACTTGTACGGATGGCTGCAATGTTGGCTGCGGCTGATTGACTCTAGACTGGATTTCAGACTTTGCAGAATTCATATCAAGCATACGGTTTAGGGAAGCTTCAACTTAGAAACCAAAAACTAATTGTCAATTTCTTGCTTAAGATTATGACTAAACTACCAGAATTTATGCAGATTCTCCACACTAGAACTGCACTATTATTAATTATATAAGCAAGAACTTTTAGTGAATCCTATGGCTACCTGCGACGTTGTAAAAGATTATCTTGCCCAATGGATGCAAGTAGGCAAGAAGGTCTTGATTCAGAGTGAAAATAAATCCGTAGGCATCTGTAAAGTAATTGAGGGCGAGCGGTATACCCAAGAATTTGAAGCACTTTGGACTGAAATTAGTACAATTAAGGCTAAAGAGGCTTATCTAGAAGGAACCAACGAAACAATTCAGGAACTACTAAGTGACAAGTGGGAACTAGTTGAATGTCCTCGATGCAATTTACCCTCAGCTTGCATTGATATGGGTATGAGAGAGACTAAAGCCTGTCCCTGCGATACCATGAAACTATGGCCAAATCTAGAGACGATCGCCCCGCGTAAGCCTGTCAAAACTGCAAAATACTTGAATAATATCTGCGATCGCTTACTAAAAGATCGAACAACTATCGGCGCTCAACCATAGGAAATGGGCTGAATGCCGATAATGAAACGTTGAAAGCTAAACCTTTGTCCGATCTGTAAAAATTTCGTAACCTGTCTCGGTCACCAGCACCGTGTGTTCGTATTGGGCTGAAAGTTGGTTGTCAACGGTTACGGCTGTCCACTTATCAGAGAGAATGCGCACCATCTTTGAGCCAGCATTGACAATAGGCTCGATCGCTAAAGTCATCCCAGCTCTGAGCTTGACATTAGGAAGTTGGTGCGTGCGGAAGTTAAATACAGAAGGATCTTCGTGCAGATTGCGACCGACCCCATGCCCAGTAAAATCTTCTACAATGCTAAACCCATTGGCTTTGACATGATCTTCGATCGCCCCCGCCACATCCATTAGATAATTCCCCGCTTTGACTTGAGCAATTCCCTTATAAAGAGATTCTTCAGCCACTTGCATTAATTTTGCAGCTTTGTCACTGACTGGTGGGACAGCGATCGAAATACATGAATCGCCATGAAAACCATTTTGGTAAGCCCCCACATCAACCTTGATCAAATCCCCCGCCTTAACAATCCGTCTGGCGCTGGGAATGCCATGTACCACTTCATTGTTAATACTGACGCAGAGCGTCGCAGGAAAGCCGTGATAGCCCTTAAAGCTAGGCACTGCACCCATTTCTCGAATCCGCTTTTCGGCATGGGCATCCAGATCCTTTGTGGTCAGACCAGGGGTAACGATCTCAGAAATTTCTTTGAGCACAATCGCCACAATTCGGGCTGACTCCCGCATGATCTCCAACTCTCGTTTTGATTTAATCTCGATTCCTTTAGAGGTCGAAGGACGAGACTGCTCTTGGTTGGCTTTCTTTGCTTTATCTCTGGAAGCGCCAGACTGCGATCGCAGTGCACTAAGAATATTCATGCAATTTTTGAGGGATTATGATCTACAACAGCTAATATATTTGTAGCCTATGCAGTAACAGGATAGGTTATTTTTGGGTATATTGGCAGAAATTGCCTAATAGCGAGGTAGATGTATGACTCAATCGGGTATGCCCCCTGTACCACCGCCCCCACCTCGTGCTGGTGTAGGTAGTGGAATCCCACCCCGTGCTAATCCTTCCACACCCCCCGCACCACCGCCCCCTGCGCAACAACAAGCGCAGGCACAAAGGTCTGCGCCACCTCCACCTCCTGCTGCCGCACAACAGCAAGCGCAACAGCAATCACAAAGGTCTGCACCACCTCCTGCCGCACAGCAAAGAACCCCACTACCTTCTGCGAACGATACGCAATTTACAAGCGTTCCGCCACCACCAAATCCTCGCCCCCCAATCCGTCCAGGTCCCCCACCTGCGATTGTAGGAGCCGGGTCGCCTTTACTATTGCAACGCGGTAGCGGACAGCCGACGTTGGCTCATCTTGTCAAAGATGCTTACGAGCAAGGATGCTCTGACCTACATTTGGGCGTAAATGAAGCGGTGAGATTTCGTAGCAGAGGGCTGATAGTGATCCAAGATCAGTATCCCGTGCCCGATCTGCCGACTTTTAATTCATGGTTAAGCGAGATCATGGATGAAAAGCAGATTCTGCAATTTAGGGATACCTTAGAGTTTGACGGTGCAACCCAGTACGATTTTGCCCGTTGTCGGATCAATGTGTTTGAATCGCTGAGAGGCACTGCGATGGTGTTGCGGTTGATTCCTTTGAAGATTCTGACCATCGACCAATTAGGGTTGCCCGAAGTATTTCGCGAACTCTGTTACACCCATAAAGGTCTAATTTTGGTTACGGGCCCTACAGGTTCTGGTAAGTCAACAACAATGGCGGCAATGGTTGACTTTATCAATGCGGAAATGCCTAAGAACTTGATTTCGATTGAAGATCCCATTGAATTTGTTCATCAAAGCAAAAAGGCAATCATCAAGCAACGGGAAGTAGGCATTCATACTCACAAGTTCGATAATGCGCTTAAAGCCTCTCTGCGGGAAGATCCAGATATCATTCTGATCGGGGAAATGCGCGATCGCGATACGGTAAATACTGCACTCAAAGCCGCACAAACGGGTCACTTAGTATTTGGAACCCTGCACACCAATAGCGCCGTTAAGACAATTGAACGGATCTTGAACCTGTACAACCCTGACGAACAAGGTCCCATGCGGGTGCAAGTCGCAGAATCTTTGGTTGCAGTTATCGCTCAGTCTCTCGTCCGCACGACCGATGGGAAAAGAGCTGCTGTCCATGAAATCATGGTCAACACCGATGCCATTAGGGACTTTATCAAACGTGGTGAAGTGGATGAAGTTGAGGCGATCATTCCTAAATGCACCTACGAGGGTATGTGTAATATGAACCAGTCGCTCTATAAGCTCTATGAGGATGGTCGAATTACCGAAGAAACAGCCGTGGAGAATTCACCAAAACCGAACGAAATGGCTCAAATGCTACGCGGTCGGATGTAAAGCATATACTCCACCCTAACCCTCCCCTTGTAAGGGGAGGGAACTAAATTTTCGATCTTCCTCATTTGGAACTTTGCAAATCACAAGATCAAAATTAGCTGATAGCATTTGCCTATTTAGTTAGGACAAATTTGGCTACTTCGACACAATGCTCAGCATAAATTCTACTCCCTTCCGCCAACAGATTATTCGATGCCTTAATTAGCCTGTTTGTAGCTATAGCTTCTACATACGAAGAGATTGCAAAATATTGCTATTGCATAATACGTGAGATGTGGTATAATCTCGCCCAACTTTCGCTATGCGATCGCTCCCACATAGTTAATAGGCTCATACACGCCAACGGCATTGATTTTTATGTTGAGAAAAAACATTACTCCGCTCATCGCTCTTACTTTGGGTTTAGCCTCATTATCCTGCGGTATCGCCATCCCTGCGATCGCTCAAACCCCCTCATCTTTCCCTGACGATGCCACATTAGCACCGACCCCAACCGTTCCAACATCAACTCCAACGGCTTATACGCCATCTAGTCAATACATTGTCTACATCGCCAACGTAAATCCTGCCATGATGCCGCAGGTTAAAACCATAGCTCCCGATGCATTTGTTAGCCACCTAGATTCTGGTCAGAAAGTTTTACAGATCGGACGCTTTAATAACCTCAACTTGGCGCAAAAAAAAGCGGATCAACTCAGACAAGCAGGCTTATCCCCTGAGGTTAAACCTGTATCGACAAAATTTGCCAGTGCACTTCCTACAGTTCCTTCCGCAGTGCCCACTACAGTGACTAGGGGGACAACACCTGTAGCTCCTTCTGCAATTCCTACAACCTTGCCATCTGTTCCCATCACACCTAGCATTCCATCTTCAATCCCTACGGATCCCAATAACACGGGTGGTATGCTGCCGATCGCCAACGCACAGCCCATTCAAATTGAGAACAGTAATACACTTCCTAGCGTGCCGACGGGTATAGATCCTCAACAGGGTGGAACTGTTGAAATCAACCGCTCAGTTCAACCGATTCCTGTTTCTCCTGTACCAACCACACTGCCTCCGACCGCAGCAATTGACGCAAATCCTGCGCCTATTCCCAATCAATTTCGCTATTTTGTGATTATTCCAACGACCTCCTATGTGGTTCTACAAAGGGCAAAGATGGTTTCTCCCAACGCTCAAGTGAGAACATCCAATCGCGGTCCATATATTGAGGTGCAAGGCTACCCCGATCGCACAGGTGCGGAAGCATTAAATGCTGCGATGAGAAAGCAGGGCTTTGATTCTAGAGTTGCATTTTTCTAATGCTAAATCTAGCTCGTACCATTTTCAAAAAATGATGCAACGCATCTTTCTGAAAAGACCGCGCTGAGCGCGGAACCTAAATCCCAATCTGTCGCAAATTTAAGAGAAATCGGGATAGGTAGAGAAATTCATAACCTTGGGGCTAGACTCAAGGTTATGAGCTTTTGATCTGGGAGAATTATTGGGAGAATTTCGGATTAGGGTCTGAGATTTTGCATAGAAGCTTGCGCGTAACTTCGCATTTCTTCGGCTCTGCGCCACAATTCCTGCCCTGTATGTAAATGCTGATCGTCAAAATTTAGTGTAAAAAAACGAAACTCTTCAATGCCATCATCTAGGACATTCAGGCAATGATACAAATTGGATGCAACGCTGGCAGCACAAGAAGGGTTTGGAATTCCACGAAAGAAAATCTGCGCTCTCATAAATGAGTTATGGCATTCCTCTAGATAGGTCTGAAAGTTATCCATCAACTCGTCATCAAACGGATCGTCAGCGAGGCGATCGATCTGGTCATCTAACTCATCTAAAATTTCGCTCAAGACAGTAATGATGGGCTCATAGACTTGTTTTGTCCACATGTCTAGCAACTCTTCTTCATCAAAACTGGTGGCACGTTTAGCACGTTTGGCAGCACCACTAGAAACGAACTTAATATTGGCAATGCCGATACTGCGATCGTAAGAGGCTCGACTTTGGGGATTGCTCAAAACCTCATAGGCATTATTGACCGCAGCAATGTGGTCGTGATTATCAAGATTGCGGTTGCAATCGGGATGATATTTTTTGACAAGTTCTCGATATGCCCGCTTGATATCTGACTGTGCCGCTTTGTAATGCACGCCAAGGGTGTGGTAGTGAGTGTTGGTTTCGGTGGAATGAGACATGGTGACATTCTAGCGTCTCGATCTGGCATTTTTGACGAGCATTTTTGCCGTAGATCTTTATCTGATGTTCTTGCCTATTCGTGGCATGATCTTGGGGAGTTAATAGAAAAAGTTTGTGAGTTCTTGGTTGAGTCTACTTCAGCAACATCGTGTTATTGCCGTAATTCGAGCGGAACAGGCAAGTCTAGCGCGTGAAATGGCACTGGCAGCCGCTGCAGGCGGGATCAAGTTGATGGAAATCACATGGAATACCGATAAGGCAGAATCTTTAATTCCCAAGCTACAACAAGAACTACCTGACTGCAAAATCGGGACGGGGACGGTTTTAAATGCGGAAATGGCGGAACGCGCGATCGCCTGCGGCTGCAAATTTTTGTTTACGCCTCACACCGATCCTGTTTTGATTGAGATCGGCAAGAATGCGAATATTCCTGTAATTGCAGGGGCATTGACCCCTACCGAGATCGTTTCTGCTTGGCAAGCGGGAGCCTCTGCGGTCAAAGTATTTCCGATTAAATTGATGGGGGGGATCGATTATCTTACTTGCCTCCAGCCAGTCCTAAAAGATATTCCGCTGATCCCGACTGGGGGTGTAAATTTAACCAATGCAGCGGAATATATTAAAGCTGGGGCGATCGCAGTTGGTATCTCTAGTCAGCTTTTTTTACCCGAAGCGATCGCCCAAGATGATTGGACAAGTATCATTGCTAAAACACGGATGCTCATCCAAAACTTACAACCTTACCAAACGATATCGCTGTGAATGCTGTAAATAACATTGTCGCCGCATTAGGTTTAGATGTAGGCAGTAAGCGCATTGGTGTAGCAGGATGCGATCGCTTGGGCATGTTTGCCCATGGCATCACCACAATTGTCCGCAAATCCTGGCAGGAGGATATGGCACAGTTACAAGCTTTGGTCAGCGATCGCGAAGTTACGACCCTAGTGGTGGGGCTACCCTATAACATGGACGGCAGTCTGGGCTACCAAGCCAAGCAGGTACAAAAGTTTGCGCGTGGGGCATCAAAGCACTTAGGTTTGACTCTAGAGTATGTGGATGAAAGGTTGACCTCTTTTGAGGCGGAGCAAATCATGCAATCCCAGGGGTTTTCGCCTAGGGAAAACAAAGGCATGATCGATCGCAAAGCTGCGGCTCTGATTTTGCAGCAATGGCTAGATCGAAAGCGGAGTTAGTTGTCAAGATTGAGTTTTCCGCTGGGTTCAAAACTCATGGCGCATAAACCTGTGAGATCGCCAATTACCGCTCAAAAGCTAAAAATTATCTCTAAATTACAAATTCAACTTACAAAAATCAAATGTCCAAGTTTTTCGATCCAAAAACTGTCATAATTTCTTAGAGCAAGAATGCTTGTGCAAAGCGCTCTGTAGGCTATACCTGTGCAAAGAAGTTAAAACATTTCCTAATTTATGGATGGATCAACACTGATATTGACGGATGATGCAGGTAAATCCCTGCCATGTTTCTTAGAAACCACCTTTGACATTGAAGGGAAAGAGTATTTCTTACTCCAACCCGTCGATCATTCGGTGCAAATCTTTGCTTGGCAAGCATCAGAGACCGAAGAAGAGGAAGAAGAACTCGTCGATATCGACGACGATGAGGTCGATCAAATTTTTGCGATCGCTCAAGCAGTTCTTGCCGAACAAAATCTAAAACTAAAGCGAACTGCCTTTACCCTCACCGTTGAAGGGGAACTACCTGAGTTGATCGAAGATGAGATCTATGAGATCGGCATCGGCACAGAAGATGAAAGTGAGTGCGAAGAGTTTCAGGAATTGGCTAATTTTTATCATGAAGAACAAGCCTATTCCGTGTTTACTTCTGTTGACCCATTGATATTTTTTGCCAAACTCAATGCGGATGGTAAGCCAGAATTGCTCTCACCTGAAGAAATCGAATACATTCAGCCCTTTGTTGCAGAGCACCTAATTGATGCAGAAGACGCAGAAGAAGAAGCCTAGTTGGTGGTTCTACAGTGTATTTTTGCCTCTAACGCTGCTACTGTCTGGCTGGAGTGGTAGTTTGTGGTGGTTATGGGCTAGTGGCGCACCCAATAGTGTCGTTGGTACACCAGTTAGGATCAAAATTCCTGATGGTATGCCTTCCCAAATCATTGGGCATGAACTAGAAGCGGCGGGGGTAATTCGTTCGAGTTTAGCCCTCCGTCTCTGGCTCCAATGGTTAGCTTGGAAAGAGGGGGATACGCGACCCTTGCGGGCTGGAATCTATGATTTTTCGACAAACCAGCCTTTGCGAGAAGTTGTCGCCCAATTACAGACCGCCAAACCAGTGGAGGTGCGTTTTACCATTCCTGAAGGTTGGACGATCGCCCAGATGGCAGCTTATTTCGAGGAAAAGGGCTTTTTCCCTGCGGCTGAATTTATCGCTGCGGCAAACAAAGTTCAGCCCAAACGCAGATCTTGGTTACCCGATAGTATTCCCAGCTTAGAGGGTTACTTATTTCCCGACACCTATCAAATCCCTCCCAACGAAGTATCGCCCGATCGCACGATCGAACTGATGCTCGATCGTTTTGAGCAAGTGGCGCTCCCTGTATATAAGGCGCATCAAGACAAGGCACGTCAGGGTGGGCAGGCAAAAATCTCAGTTAGTTTGGCTGATTGGGTCACACTGGCTAGCATTGTCGAAAAAGAAGCGGTGCTTGAAAAAGAGCGTCGCACGATCGCAGGCGTATTTTGGCAGAGGTTAAAACGCAATATGCCCCTTGAAGCTGACCCCACAGTTGAATATGGGCTTAAGATCAAGCAAACTCCTGATAAACCGCTAACCCTCGATCAAGTTAGAACGCCTTCACCCTATAACACCTATATGAATGAAGGATTGCCACCAGGTGCGATCGCCTCACCCAGTCTTGCCAGTCTCAAAGCTACCCTCAATCCTGAAGCAACTGAGTATCTCTTCTTTATGGCTCGGTTTGATGGCAGCCATATCTTTAGCCGTACCCTTGAAGAGCATAAACAGGCAGTCCAACAAGTCGATAGACAACTTAAAAATAAAACAGAAAATAACTGATGCTTGGTTCACATCCGCTCCAATCTCACCTAGAGGCAAAGAACCTGTCCCTAGGGATTTTAGTTATCAGCAAGAAAAGTTTAAATTTGATACCCCGTCCACTTACGGCGGGTTTGTTGATTTAAATTTATTTAAATTCATGAAAGATCTGAATCGATCTTCCAATCTTTTGTATTTAGAGGCAAAGAATTGCAAGCTTTGTCCCCGTCTTTGAGGTGGTATATTGATCTGATGCAATCCCAAAAGAATTCTTGTAAAGAACTAGGTTGCAATACTTATTTTTCAAAGATCTTTGAGTTTTCAAAATTCTTCATCTAGTAAGCCTAAATCTTAATCATGCTACCTTGGCAGCTACTCACTCCAGATTTAGTTTTGTCTCAGTCGATCGCTGCGATCACCCCTGAGTTAATGCAAGAGCATGGTTTGCGGGGCATGATCCTAGATGTTGATGACACCATTGTTGGCAATCACGAATCTGAAGCTTCCCCAGAGATTAAGGTATGGATCGAGCTGATGCGGCAAGACTATCCCATTTGGCTGATCAGCAATAACTTTAGCAATCGCCGCATTCAAAACATTGCTGAAAATTTAGATCTCCCTTTTCGTTCTCGTGCTGGGAAGCCCTCAAGACGAATGGTTCGCCAGGCATTAGAGGCGATGAAGCTACCACCCGAACAAGTTGCCATGATTGGCGATCGCCTGTTTACCGACACATTAGTAGGGAATCGTTTAGGTCTATTTACCGTTCTTGTGCAACCACCTTGCAACAACAGTGACAAGGGCGACAATCACAAAAAAACTTCTTTGCTAAGAGTTAGAACAAATGTTTTACGAAGATGGGAAATTTGGTTAGCCCGTAAATCAGGGGTTAATATCTAAAACCCACAAAACGTAAGCGCATCAGAAAGTTTTACTTCTAGGAATCTATTCATGGGTAATTTACAGGGTCGCGATCTTTTAAGCTTGGCAGATTTGCAAACACAAGAAATCTATGATTTGCTGGCTTTAGCGAAACAATTAAAGTCTGGCGAAATCCAACCAGATTTTCGACGTAAAACCTTAGGTCTGCTATTCCGTAAAGCGTCAACACGAACCAGAGTTAGCTTCACAGTGGCTATGCACCAACTTGGTGGTCATGTGATTGACCTCGATCCAAGTGTTACCCAAGTCAGTCGCGGCGAACCGATTGAAGACACAGCGAGAGTACTCGATCGCTACGTGGATATTTTGGCGATTCGTACCTCTGCCCAGCTAGAACTAGAAACCTTTGCCAAATATTGCAAAATCCCCATCATTAATGCCTTAAGCGATCTCGAGCATCCCTGTCAAGTACTAGCCGACTTACTTACTGTGCAGGAAAACTTTGGTAAGTTACAGGGCTTGACCATGACCTATGTGGGTGATGGTAATAATATGGCACACTCCCTCCTCCTAGGTTGTGCTTTGGTCGGAATGAATATCCGTGTTGCTACCCCAAAAGGGTTTGCTCCCGATCCAGACATTGTGGCGCAAGCAAGAAGTCTCGCCAAGGGCTCTGAAGTCATTGTTACCCACGATCCAAAACTGGCATCTCAAGCAGCTCACGTTCTCTATACCGATGTCTGGGCAAGCATGGGTCAAGAATCGGAAGCCCTCGATCGCATTCCGATCTTCCAACCCTACCAACTGAACGCCGATTTGATGACTCTAGCAGATCGTTCGGCGATCGTTCTGCATTGTTTGCCAGCCCATCGTGGTGAAGAGATTACCGATGATGTGATGGAAGGCAAGCAGTCACGCATTTGGGATGAAGCTGAAAATCGCCTTCACGCTCAAAAGGCTCTACTCGTCAGTCTGCTGTAATTACCCCATACCCAAAAATATAATTGCATGTAGTCCTCATGCGAATATCTGGTGAGGACTACACCCAAATCGTTCTCAATTTGATTCGATTTTGACTTGAACTGCATCAGAACTCGCTCGCATGAATAACTTTGGTAAAATCTGACCAGTTTGAGTTTTGTACTGCTCGAATTCAGGATAACGTGACAAGGACAGATCCTTCTTTTTCATATTGGGGATAAAAACTGCCACTACAAAGGCAGAGAGTACAGCATAGGGTATCCAGTTCTCTGCCAATAGGGCAAAAGATAGATAAATTAGGATTTCACCTAGGTAGTTGGTATTGCGGCAACGGGCAAAAAATCCCTCGGTTATTAATCCTTGATGATATTTGAGCGTGTAATATTTCTGGGCATCGCTGGTGTAGTGCAAAAATATGCCCAAGATATTCAGCGCGATCGCAACGGATACCAAGGGCAAAGGTGGCACAGAACCACTGCTAATCAAAATAAATGGAGCGAGCCAGTAGAGCAATAGAACGCCAAAGGTGACGATACCTTTTCCCAGAGGAATTTCCTGCTCCCATTGGCGATCGGGATAAATCCGAGACTTTAATAGCCACAAAATGCCATAGGTTCCATGCAGCGCTAAGTAAACCCAAGGCCCAAGCGAAAAATTTTGATACCCAACCATTAGACCAACAATAACAAAGGTTGTTAGTCCCTTATGCAAATCGATCGCATGTTTGATTTTCACAAAAAAGCTCCTATTAGCAAAAACTCTCCCAAGTTGGGAGAGCAAACATTCAATATCTACTTCAGTTAATTAGCTCTTGAGCCTTCATAGCCAGATAGGTCGGCTAACTCTTCTAACGTTTTTTGTCCTTCGTGGAGCTTGTTCTTGATCTCCCAAGTTGGGAAGCCCTTAATTCCCTTTGTCTGACATAGTTGGGGTTTAGGGTTTTCACCTCTTGGATCGCACTCAATATAGGGGATTTGCTTCTTGGCTTCGCCAAATAGATCTTTTTGATCGCGACAGTGAGGACACCAAAAGGCTCCATACATCTTGGCATCGATCGCTCTAAGGTGCTGCGCCAACCGACCTTGAAAGGTTCCACTCTGCGCCAACAACTGATTTTGGCTGGCATATACACCAAGGGTTCCCGTTAAAGTGACCACACCCACTATTAGACCGATAAAAATCAACTGCCCGATATCTTTCCAGATATTGCCAAACAGGTTAAGCAACCAAATTGAAAACATGGCGATCGCCGAACTAAAGCAGTAGACACAAAAAGTGGTCTGTCCGTTGGCATCTTTAATTACAAAGGCAACTAGATACATCAGATAGGCACTAAACACCATGGTGGCAGTGGACACCATGAAGAGGAGAAATGATGTCTGTTGTTTGACCTTTTCTTTAAACTTGACATCTTCTGTTTGAAGGATCATCGGTGCTGCCGCCAGTCCTCCCAATGTCAAATAACCCAATGCTCCAAAAATTGTGAGTGGGACACCAAAAATTTTGGCATATTCACTATTGAGGACGAGATCGCAGCCCGATCCCTGTGTCGTACACAAAGCAACAGTGCCACCAAAGAAATGAGTGATCGTTAGATAACTAGTCAGAGCTGCTCCAAATATCGCGATCGCAATGATTATGGGTCTATACCAGCGATTAATCCAAGGCTCAGAACGTTGACGCATAAAAGTCATGGGATAAAAGGGGAAGAAGGAGACCAAAAGGTAAAACTAAGGTATTGGGTGAATTCCAGAAACAAGTTTACCCCAGTCGCGTGTTTAAGTCCGCTCAAGTGGTTTCGACTTCGCTCAACTACTTGAGTCCTTTACCTTTTTAATTTTTCCCTTCTAAAAGATAATTTTACCCAATCGGCAAAGAAGAAAAGTTGAGTTTTGTGTCTGTTCCTGATTCGGCAATTTTAGAATTGTTCGTATTTACCGTGCTGGCATGAACCGCTTCGACAAAACGACTCACCCGAATTGGATCGACGGCTTGATGAATTTGACCGTTACGCTTGAGGGAACTGGAGACAATGACACCATCGGCATATTTGATCAACTGCGGAATGTTATCCCAAGTTGCCCCAGAGCCAATCAGTAGGGGGGTGCCTTGGCAGACAGCGATCGCTTCTTCTAAGTCTTGACGAGCGGGGGGATCGCCCGTTGCCCAGCCTGATAAAATCACAGCATCAGCAAGTCCGCGATGAATGGTGTCTTGAATTGCCACAGATAATTTAGGCATCGAAAGGGGTTGGGCATGTTTGACCAACACATCCGCAAAAATTTTGACATCACAGCCTAATTCGCGACGATAGCGCAAGAGATTATAGGCATCTCCTTCAATCAAGCCTTGATCGGTTGCCATTACCCCTGTTAAAACATTGACACGGATAAACTTAGCGCCAACACAGGCAGCGATCGCCATAGCACTGCGGGCATCATTTCGCAGGACATTAATTCCCACAGGAACATCAACCATCTGCATCACGCGTTGCACTATGAGACTCATGGCACTGACAACGGCGGGATCGACTTGACGGCTGGTAAATGGGGCATCAAAGAAATTTTCCACTAAAATTCCCTGCACGCCACCTGCTGCAAGGGCGGTAGCTTCCTGCTCTGCCCGATCGATCACTTCTTTTAGGCTACTTCCCCAGCG
Source organism: Tumidithrix helvetica PCC 7403 (assembly GCF_965232925.1). Taxonomy (NCBI): domain Bacteria; kingdom Bacillati; phylum Cyanobacteriota; class Cyanophyceae; order Pseudanabaenales; family Pseudanabaenaceae; genus Tumidithrix; species Tumidithrix helvetica. The sequence continues at coordinate 44,437 of NZ_CBDDRA010000010.1, read as the reverse complement.
GGGTGAGGTGGGTAAAGGCAGAAGATGAATAACACCAATAATGGGTTTTGGCTTGTCAAATAAATAACTCAGATCCACATGCTTGTTTCTTAAGGTTTAAGCAGAGCGCGATTAATTGCTTTTACTTTACCCTGATTAGGGGTTCAAAATTTTACTCTTATCGGAACTACGGGTAGATTTAATTCATGGTTGATAAAATGCTTGACAAGGTTGACATCTTAATTCTTTCTAATGCCCCTGGAGAGCTAACGACTTGGGTTTACCCCGTCGTCAAACAATTTGCCCTGCGCCAGACCCAGCAGTTACCAAATACACCCAGCTTGCGGATCTCGATCGCTTTATCCCCCTGCGCTAATGCCAGCGGACAAGAGGCAGCGATCGCCAAGACCTACCCGAATGTCAGTCGCGTGCTGGGGGCAGAACATTTTTGGCAATTTCTGTTGTGGGGTAAAACGCCAGAACCTTGGGACTGGTACGAAAAGGGCGTAGTGATTTTTTTGGGCGGCGATCAGATTTTCCCAGTGGCGATCGGGAAACGATTAGGCTATGCCACGATTGTCTATGCCGAATGGGAAGCGCGTTGGTTGGGTTGGGTGGACTATTTTGCCCTGCGTAGCGATCGCATTGCTGCCAAGATCCCAAGCAAATTTCAGCACAAAGCAATTGTAGTGGGCGATCTGATGGTCGATCGCGAACTAGAAAGCAGCGATCTGCGATCGGCTAGTCAGAATTTAGGGCAAAAAACAGTTGTCTTGATGCCCGGTTCTAAACCGATGAAGCTCAAAGTTGGCGTGCCGATGTTTTTAGCCGTTGCCGATCGCCTCAAGCAAAAATATCCAGAGATGCGGGTAGCGATCGCCCTTGCCCCAACCGTGACACCACAAATGCTGGCAAGTTTTGCACTACCGCCTCTGCTCATGGAAGAGGGGACAACGGGTGAGTTAATGCAAACCGAGACTCAATCTGAGAATCCTGCCGAGCTAGCCTATCAATTACGCACAGCCCAAGGCACTATGGTGGAAATTTCCACACAATTTCCCGCCCACGATCTATTACGCACCTGCGATCTCTGCCTGACGACAATTGGTGCAAACACAGCAGAGTTAGCGGCGCTGAATGTACCCATGATTGTAGTCATCCCCCTCAATCAAATCGATGCCATGCAAGCGTGGGATGGTTTATTGGGCGTATTCACCAAATTGCCGCTGGTTGGTAACAATTTGGTTAAGATCGTCAATCGAATTGCGGCTGAGATATTCCAACGACAGGGTAAATTACTGGCTTGGCCAAATATTTGGGCGGGTCAGGAAATTGTGCCTGAGTCACTCGGATATTTAACCGCTGAAGGTATCGCAGCGCAAATGCTCTTTTATCTCGATCGTCCTGAAGAACTAGAGAAAATGCGCGATCGCTTGCGGGCAGTCTGTGGAAGGGCAGGGGCTGCGGCTAAAATTGTCGATATGGCGTATGAGGCGATTGACGCCAAGAAATCAGCAATTCCAAAAGCATCCCCCAATACTTAGAATTTAAGATCGCGATCGCGGCGATCGTATTTGTAGTAACGTTATTAGTTGCTTGCTCAAGCCAATGAACAAGCTGCTAATTCCAGCGAATTGTAAATCAACTAGTTATATACAACGTTTTGACCATGATTCATCCTCGTGCGATCGTTCATCCCAACGCCAAGATTGGTGAAGGAACTACAGTTGGTGCTGATGCGATTATTGATGAACATGTCGAAATCGGTGCCGATTGTGAAATTCGGGCTAGGGCGATTATTACGGGGCATACCAAGATTGGCGATCGCAATCAAATTGGCTATGGGGCAATCATTGGTTCTGAGCCTCAAGATACCTCTTACAAAGGCGCGATTAGTTTTGTCACGATCGGCGATCGCAACATCATTCGCGAATATGTCACGATCAATCGCGGCACCAAAGAAAATTCAGCCACCACGGTAGGGAACGACAATCTGCTCTTTACTGGGGCACATATTGCGCACAACTGTACGGTAGGTAATCATGTAGTACTGGTGAACAACGTGCTTTTAGCGGGTTTTGTAGAAGTGAGCGATCGGGCGTTTATGGGCGGTGACACCGTGATCCACCAGTTCACTCGCATTGGCTCTTATGCCATGATTCGCGGTCAAACAAGGCTAGGCATGGATGTGCCACCCTACTGCATGGCTGTTGATACCAATCTCGTCTCAGGGTTGAATAAAGTCGGTTTGCGTCGCAGTGGATTCGATCATACGCGCCGCCGCCTGATTCAGCAGGCTTTTGATATTTTCTATCGCTCCAATCGCAATCGCACGCAAGCGATCGAATATATCGAGAATGACCCGATCTTGAGTCAAAGTCCAGATATTCAAATGTTTTGTGAATTTCTCAAATCGACGAAGCGCGGCGTTTGTCGGCTCTATTCTCAAAGAGCAAAGTCGTCAACCGCGATCGAAGAAGATTCCGAATAGAAAATTTTAGGCAAATGGAAGATGTTTTCCCCATTCGCCCGTAAACACAAAACTAGAGAGGGGATAGCGATCGCGGGTCGCGGTTTCCTTTGCCTGCAAATCGGGGGGTAAGCTACTCAACTCACCTGGATATCCCAGCGCGATCGCTGCCATCGGCTTGAAATTTTCGGGCAGTTTGAACGTAGCGATCGCTTTGTCCGCCATAAAGCCTGCCATTTGATGCAGTACCAAACCCATAGTAGTCGCCTGCAAAGACAGGGTGGCAACGGCTTGTCCGCAGTCATATTCTGCCCAATCGTTGGGCTTGCCATTATGCTTGAAGGTTTTTCGAGCAACAGCCAGTATCAAAACTGGGGCAGCCTGCGCCCAGACAATATTTGCGGGAACGAGACAATCGAGCAACTGTTGATAGGCGATCATATCGGTCTGGGTTGCCACGATAAAGTTCCAAGGCTGATCGTTAAAACAAGAAGCCGACCACCTTGCGGCTTCAAATAACCGATTTAGCTTCTCTGCCTCTACTGGCTTGCGATCGAAGGCACGAGGACTCCATCGTTGCGCGATCGCGTCATGAATTTCAAAATCCGTAACGGCAGGTTTTTCCATAGATGTACCTTTGTAATGGATAGCTGAATTTTGAATTCTGAAAGTCGATTTCAACTTTCTCGTCTTACCTTAAGCCCATCGAAAAACCGCTGCACCCCAACTTAAGCCTGCGCCAAAACCCGCGATCGCGATCGCATGATTCGGCTTAATTTTACCCGCTCTTACCCATTCATCCAGTGCCAGCGGAATTGAAGCTGCCGAAGTATTCCCATGCTTACTCATATTGCTCACGGCTTTATCGGCATCGATTTTTAAGCGGGTCTGAACGGCATCGATGATGCGTTGGTTTGCCTGATGCAAAATTAACCAGTCCAGATCGGCGGTTTGCAGGTTTGCCCGATATAAAGCCTTTTCGATCACTTCAGGAACAGAGCGCACCGCAAACCGATAGACCTCCTGTCCATTCATCGTGATCGGGTCATAGGTCGATTTGTCCTCGTTGTAGCCTAGGTTGAGCAGGTTGTTACCCTTGCCATCGCTGCGCAACTCAAAGCCCAATAAATTATCCTGTTCGGACGCTTGCAGTACCACAGCACCAGCACCATCGCCAAACAAAATGCAGGTGCGGCGATCGCTCCAGTCTACCCAGCGCGACAATAGATCGGCTCCAATTAAGAGGATATTTCTGTAGGTTCCTGAGCGAATAAACTGGGAAGCGGTCACGAGTCCAAACACAAACCCCGAACAGGCTGCCGAGATGTCAAAAGCCACAGCTCGGTCTGCGCCCAAAAGTCCCTGCACCTTCCCCGCTGTGCCAAATAGATCGTCTGTCGTGGAGGTTGCCAAAATAATCAGGTCGAGGTCGGTTGGCGCAATGCCTGCGGCAGCGATCGCCTGCTGACCTGCCCTAACAGCCAAACTTGTGAGAGAATCTTCACCCTTCGTCGCGATAAATCTCTGTCTGATCCCCGTACGACTGGCAATCCATTCATCGGACGTATCAACCATTTGACTGAGTTCTGCATTCGTCAGAATCTTGGCAGGTACTGCCGAACCGCTACCGATAAAACGAACGCCCTGCAGTTGGTTAATGGTTGAGTTGGGGGGTAAATCAGACATATAAGTAGGTATATGACAATCTGAGTGAATACATTGTGGGGCAATATCTCATGATAGCTAGCGCAACGACACAAAAAGATACTGCCCCTATTTCCTTCAGCGTAGCTGAGCTAAATTTAAAAACCTAGAACGGCTGGCTCAAGTAGGAGGGTCATCTGGGGCATCAATGTCAGGTACAGCGCTGGGAATTGAAGCAGGTATTGAAGTCTGTGCCTTGATCTGACCGCGAATGCGATCGAGTACCTGATTGTCAACCGCATCTTTGGCTACCCGAATGGCATTATAGATACTGTTCGCCTTGGAACTACCATGGGCGATCACGCATACACCTGCGACGCCAAGTAATAAAGCGCCGCCATACTCATCCGCATCCATGCGTTCTTTGACTTTTTTGAGGTTAGGGCGCAACAGAAATGTTCCTAGTTTACCTTGCCAACCTTGGGGTAATTCTTCTTTCAAAATTTGCATGGCAACCTGTCCGACCCCTTCAGCAAATTTGAGCAGGACATTTCCCATGAAACCATCGCAGATAATTACGTCAAACTGCCCTGAGATCACATCTCTACCCTCAGCATTACCCGCAAAGGGAACATGGGGATTATCTTGCAGCGCTTGATGGACGCGAATGGCAAGGTCGTTGCCCTTACAGGCTTCTTCCCCAATATTCAAAAGTCCCAGTCTGGGTTCCTTAACGCCCAAAGCATACTGGCTATAGAGCAGCCCCATCGTGGCAAATTGCTCTAGAAATTTAGGACGGCAATCGACATTTGCGCCCACATCTAGCAACAGCACTGGCTTATGGGGTATGAGGGTAGGCAATAATGCCCCGATCGCAGGTCGATCGACCCCCGGCAAACGCCCCAACCGTAATAAAGCGGCTGCCATCGCTGCCCCCGTGTGTCCTGCACAAACGACTGCGTCTGCTTCTTTGCGCTTAACCAAGTCCATGGACACGGCGATCGAAGAACGCGGCTTTTTCCTAAGCCCTTCCAAAGGTTCTTCATGCATATCGATCGTGCCTTCGGCTGGCACAATGGTCAAGCGATCGCTTTCTTTATAGTTGTGTTGTTTGAGGTAAGCAGCAATGGCATCACGATCGCCAACCAGTGCAACATCTAGGTCTAGCTTTGTTTGAGCGAAAACGGCTCCTTCGATAATTTCTCGTGGGGCAAAGTCCCCACCCATAGCGTCAACTGCAATTCGCACGTTTAGTGTTTCCTGTCTGATGTATAGCTAAACAACTGAGTTCTACAAAAGTAAATGTCTAAGAACGATTAAGAACATATCAAGTCTGCAAAAAATTTTAACAGTTATACTGACCATCCCCCCAGCAAAATCAGCAGGCTCATCCAAAATAAGCATACTATTGAGAGCAGTTCAAGCAAGTCGATCTCAAATACGCTGTGACCATACATTCTCCTGCCCCAGATGATTCTGGCTCCCTAGCAAAGCCCAGAAACCTTTCTAAACATCGCCAGATCTCCTTAATTCAGGCGATTTGGCAAGATAGCTTAACCATTTGGTGGGGCGACTGGTTAGAGTTGCGCGTCCGCATTTATCAAGTCCTGTCTTCAGGGCTGGTCTCGCCCCTGATTTACATTCTTGCCTTTGGATTTGGCTTGGGCAGCGCCATGAAAGGAAATAACGCCTTTGGTGGCGATTATCTCAGTTTTATCTTGCCAGGCATGGTGGCTTTGTCATCGATGACGATCGGGTTTGCGGGGACAACCTTTTCAATTTGCGGCGATCGCCTCTATAGCAAAACCTTTGAAGAAATGTTGATGGTGCCGATCCATCCCCTTGCCATGCACTTGGGCAAAATGTTAGCTGGGGTGACGCGGGGCTTGATTACATCGGTATCGATTATTGCTGTGGCGATGATTTATACAAGAAACTGGCATTTTTTACATCCAGAATTTTTGTTGCTCCTGATTCTAAATTGTATGGTGTTTTCAGGGTTGGGTGTTTTGGTAGGCTTAACCGTGCGATCGCTAGAGTCGGTCGGTCTCTATAACAACTTTTTAATCGTGCCCATGTCGTTTTTAGGTGGGACATTTTTCGATCCCGCGCAGTTACCACAGCCTCTACAAGCGATCGTCTATACCCTGCCCCTGACCCATGCCAGCGTAGGCATGCGATCGGTGATTAATGGCGGTCATGCCAGTTGGTATGGTTGGGTGATTTTGTTTGCCTCGGCGATTTTGCTGACCCTCGCTGGGGCTTACAAGTTTTCACACCAGCAGGACTAGCTTCATAGATTTAAAGATAAAATTAAAGTAAATTAATCGAGCTTGGCGGAACCTATCTTCACAGGAATTGCCAAGCGATCGAAACATCTCATTCGGAGCATCTGGGCTAGCTATGAATTCTATTTTAAGAAAAGGCAGTAAGGGATCGGATGTCGTACAACTACAGCAATTCTTAAAAGCGTCTGGCTACTATAGGGGCAATATCGATGGTGATTTTGGATCGGGAACTGCCAATGCCGTCCTCAGCTTTCAGCAGGCAAAGGGTTTGGATGTCGATGGTATTGTAGGAGCAAGAACTTGGCAAGCCCTCTCCGCTAGCGGTGGATTTACGCCAACGCCTGCCACTACATCGATTAATAGTCCTCTTTTATTACCTGGATCCCGTGGAACCGCAGTCTCGGAAGCCCAACAGCTATTAAAAACGAAGGGTTACTATATTGGTCGAGTCGATGGAGACTTTGGCAGACTTACCCGAGATGCAGTTGTGGCTTTTCAAACGGCAAATGCCCTATTGGTTAACGGTCAAGTGGACGAAGAGACTTGGAACCAGTTGCGTGCCCCTGCGATCGCTTCTCCTACGGTTGAGACAGTTGAGAGTGTCGATATTCAGAGGAGCGAACCCGATCCTAAGCCGACCGATTCAAATATTCCGCCAAGCTCACCGCTTGTGACTGCTTGGACAGCAGGAACGATCTATCCACCCACCGCTGTACCGACAGATCCCACTCCTCCCATAATTTCCACATCAACACCGTCCACTGCTACACCACCCACCGCACCGATTGCAACCACACCTTCCACTTCATCAGTTACACCAACAATCGCACCAACAATCACACCATTACCTAGCGAAGCAGTTTCACCTACACCGATAACATTGGCATCGTCAGGGAAAATTAGTTTGGTGGATGCCGCTGCAAGTTACAACCAGACAAAATTTGTCTATCAAACGGAAGCAATTAAAACCCTCGATTTACAAATTGGCTCCACGACGAGGCAAGAATTTCTCAATCGGTGGAATGCTGGGTCGAGTTCGATTCTACTTACCACTTCGCTGGAAGATGCTTTTGATAACTATAACGGCAGCGAATTTCCCGGTCAGCCTAGCGCTCTTAAATGGTTAGAAAATCAACTTGCACCTGCGGCTTTGGATAGTTTTTCTAGAGATTGGCAAAATCTACCGTCTAGTAGCTTCGCCAGAGTCAGCTTTGTGGATGCGGCAAATCAATACGATCGCATCAAGTTCCCAAATCAGTTGAATGCCATTTCCTATCTCGATCGCGAACTCACGAATACGCCAGATATCAAGGCTCAATTTATTCAGCGCTGGACGATCGCGACCACGGGTGGTTCCAATATGGCTAATTCAGTAGATCCGAGTAAGATCTCGTTGGTGGATATCTTTGACAGCTATAACGGGCTCAGATTTCCAAGTCAAGCTTTGGCATTAGACTGGCTGCAAAGACAACTTGCCCCTTCAGTCTTGTCTGAATTCTCTCGACAGTGGCGCAGCAGTTCTCCGAGCTAAAAGCTAAACGAATTTTACCTACTCCATTTCTTCAATATGTTGTGAATATGCGATCGTTTCTTTTCTAATGGCTTTATCCTTTCATCGCAAATTGGACTAGCATTCCATCTTTTGGTCTGTAACTGTCGCACCAGCGAAGAAGAAAACCGCATCGAATATTGGCTCAAACTGATCGAAAGTTTTGGCGGTCAGTCCCCCGTAATTATTGTGGGTAACAAAAAAGACGAGCAACCCCTCGACATCAACCGCAAAGCCATGCGCGAAAAATATCCTAATATCCGAGCCATCATCGAAACCTCCTGTTCAAAAAATGAAGGTATCGAAGAACTCCGCTCCCCGGGCTTTTACCCAAAGACGAACCTGAAAACACAGAACTAGAAGGCGAAACTCTCGAATTTCAATACCATTACCTCGTCCTCCCTGCCAACATTATCTCTCGCTTCATCGTCCTCACCCACGACAAAATTCACGATCGCACCTACTGGCGCAGTGGCGTGATGCTTGCCTACCAAGAAAACAACGAGACCTACAATATCGCCCGTATCAAAGCCGACCCCGAAGACAAAAAAATCTTTATCGCCATTAGCGGACGTAAAGAAACAAGACGCTTATTTCTTGGCATCATCCGCGAGGTCTTCAAAAAAATTCACAGCACTTTTGCCAATCCTGAAATCAGCGAAGTAGCACTCAGCCTTCGGGCTGGGTGAGAATGCTTGATTTTGTCCGCACTAAGCTCAGGCTGCTAGCCAGTGGAGCAAAGAGTGTCAATCCGCCTGGAATGCAGGCGATTTCAACGGGTGTCATACCAATAATCTCACCATCTACCACTACTTTTTGCGGTGGAGTTGCCGTCACTTTGATTTTGGCGGTTCGGAAGCAGACCAGTCCTTCGTTCTCGATTTGGGTTTTTACCAAGGCAGAGGTAAACAGCTTGCCGATCGCATCGATCGCGAGCAGCCAGTCAGCAATATTGAGATTCTCATTTTTGGCAATCCCAATCGTGACATCGAGCAGCCCATCGTGGGGAATGACTTCTCCCAGTCCTTGAGCTAGCACTGAAGTTGGAGGCGCGGCATTGGCGATTGTCATCGCCCCACATTGAAACTGTGTAATCGCACCATCAATTTCAACTTCAACAGTAAAGGGCTTCTGTTCCAAAAGCTGCTGAGCACCTGCAACCAAATAGGCAAGAGGACCTAAGAGGTTTTTCATGTCGCGATCGGCACGTTCGACAGTTTCCGCTTCAAAGCCAATACCAGCCAACAAAATCATCGGGAAGCCGTTACAACGGGCAGCATCGACAATACAAATATTTCCTGTGAGAATTGTTTCGCATGCAGGCTTGAGACCTGTGGGAATTCCCAGTGCCACTGAGAAAGCGTTAGCAGTACCTCTGGGAATAATACCCAGTGGAATCTCTGTGTCAATCAAGGCATTCGCCACTGCCGAAATCGTACCATCGCCACCAGAAGCAATTACAAAATCAGTACCAGGAGCCATAGCGTTACGTTCCTGAATCGCCGCGATCGCTTCTTTTGCTTGGTCGCCAGGATTTACATCGGGCTTCGTGAAAATCACCTTGAGATGAACCTCAGGTTCCAAAATTTGGCGAATTAATGCCAGATCCCAGTCAGGATTTCCCTGCCCTGCTACGGGGTTAAAGATCAGATGAGCGACACGACTCTTGGAAAGTGCTTGTAGGACGGCATCTGCGGTTGCCAAGTTGGTGGCAAGGGGGACATTATAGATTTTACAGACCCGCAATAAAGTCAGAAGATCGGGTGTGCTCGAATGAGTCTGGTTGGGATCGAATAGACAGATGACACAGGCAACTTCTCCTGCAATGATGTGCGCAACAATTTCAAGATCGCCACCATCTTGTTTCGATCGCAAGATCTCAATCGTCAGACCCGTCGCAGATTGAATCTGTTTTCCTGTATTGGCTGTGGAAATTGCATGATAGCGTTCCACGGTCGCTCGGTATTTTTGCACCAGAGCAACCAAATCGGTCTTTTGGTTGTCATGGGCGAGGAAAGCAATAGAAGTTGGCATCGGTTGTTGGCTAATTGTATGGAGGGATTCTTCAACTAGAAGAGGCAATCATGAATTGCCTCTTCTAGTTTGTGTGACTAGGATTTACCGATTTGTAACTCCCCTTGCAGAAAATCGATAAATTGTTGGGCGGTACGTCCCGATCGCCCATTGTGGCGGGTTGCCCATTGCAGCGCCCGAAAATCTAAATCTTCTGTCGTCAAGCGAATGCCAGCTTTATGGGCGAGGTGGTGTACGATTTTGAGGTAGGTGTCTTGATCGGATGGCTCGAAAGTTAAGACCAAGCCAAAGCGATCGCTTAACGACATTTTTTCCTGTACCGTATCCCAAGGGTGGACGTCCTCATTGGCACTTGGGCGAGGGCGATCGGCAAAATATTCGCGCAAGAGATGCCGACGGTTAGAAGTGGCATAAACCACGATGTTGGCTGGCTTGGCATTCAGATTTCCTTCTAGCAGAACCTTAAGCGCTTTATAATCATCTTCTTCTTTCTCAAAGGACAGATCATCCACAAACAGAATGAACTTCTGCGGTGCATTTCTCAAGACTTCTATAATTGCCAGCAAGTCTTTTAGATCGGAGCGTGCGACCTCAATCAGACGCAAGCCGCGATCGCCATACTGATGCAGCAACGATTTCACTAACGACGACTTCCCCGATCCGCGACTGCCATAAAGCAAGACATTCAGCGCCGCATATCCCGCTAACAGAAATTCTGTATTCTGGAGCAATGCATTTCGCTGATGTTCGTAGCCCACTAAGTCTAGAGCATTCACCCGATCGGGATGAGCCAGTCCTAAGAGTTGTCCTGCCTGCCAACGGAAAGCCACATATTCCGCAAATAGACCCGCACCATGCTGTCGATAGCGATTGGCAAGCTCCTTCAACAAGTTAGCCCAATCGCTTGATGGGTTGAATTTGGGAGCTAGACTGGAAATGGATCTAGACTGACCTTGCTCGGAGGGATGCCATTCCACTAAGTATTCCACAAGTTTGAAATCCTCAGAAGTTACCTCTTTCATCCATTGATAGAGAATTTCTCCACCCGCAGTGCTAACTTTTTGTAGAATCTGTAGATCGTGTTTGGCAGCGGACATCAAGCTGATTGAGAGACCAGCAAAATCGCTTTTTTGGGCTTGCTGTGAAAATGGATTGTCCGCAGTTAAAATTTGATGAATGATGTAATCTTGCCAACTTTGACCAGTTTGAGCGATCGCTTTAAACCATTCGCCATAAGCTTTGAGACAGGCGAGATCGGATTGAATGCCTTCTGCGGTTTCGCCTAGGGTTTGTAAGAGGTTTTGATAAGCTTGTCCTGCGGGTAGCGCTAAGGTATCTTGATATAGCAATAAGGCGGCGATTTGGCTTTGTAACTGATAAATGGCTTGGAATACTTTTTGCTTCATAGAATATAGCGATTAGCTGTTGGCTGTTAGCTTTTTTGCTTTGTAATTTCGGGGGGTATTTTGAATGTACTACACAGATGTGAGAATAGCTATCGAGGATTGAGACGATCACCATATTTACGGTTTTTGTCTGTACCAGAGTAGGGCAGGTATAACCCTGAGTTATGACGGAGTTTGGAGATCGGAAACAAACCTATTTGCTGCGACATTTGCAAGGCGTTATTGTTGCCAAAAAGCCCATCCAGCACTAGATAACTAAGTGGGATTAGTCCTCTGAGCAAAGCCAACAGGGCGATAATCATTCCTTTGATGCGGAGTAGCTCTGGAGTCAGGTTAACCTGCGTTTTGTCCTTGTTTTTTGAACCTTGAGGTCGTCCCCGTTTCCGTTTGGGGGGGTAGATGATGGACGGATTTCTTCTGAGGTGAGGGGGTTGTTGTGTCAGTCATGTAGTTGGACAGACAATACAGCAGTGGTAGGATGTCAAACAAGGGCTTTTGAGGGAGATTTTGTTCTGATTAAACTCATACCATTTTCAAAAAGTGATGCAACGCATCTTTTTGAAAAGACCGCGCTCCGCGCGGAACACAAAACCCGATCTGTCGCAATTTCAAGAGAAATTGGTATCAGTTTCCTCCAAAATCCCTCTTGACTAAATGCTTTTTTTCATCTTTTGGTTTGGCATAGGTGTTGCTACAAGTATTCTGCTTTTTACTTCTGTAATTTTTGAGTTTGTGGGCAATACCCCCTAGCTCAATCCCAGTCATCATCCCATTCGTCTTCAAAACCATCTTTACTGGCTTTCTTGCTCGGAGTTGAAGCTGCCTTTTTAGTATCTTTAGGCGGCGGCGTAGAGGCAGAGAAGACATCCTTGATTGGAGCAGAACGACGAGAAAAAGCGGATGCGTAATTGGGTAGCTTTGGAAAGGATTGCAAAATCGTAACCGCGATCGCACCGACTCCCGCACAAAATACCAAGACCAAACCTAACGGGAGCTTAATCGACTCAAATACTAAGAATTTGAGCGTTATCGATAGCGTATTTTGAGTCGCAAAGATGGCAATTCCCATCGACAGGAACCACAGCCAAAGATAGAGCAAAATCCGAATCATACTGAAGCTCCAAGTTACATTTCTTAATCAAAGATGTTTGTGCAGATCTAGATCGGAATCATTGGAAAAATCGGTCAGGAAGTGACCAAACTCTTCCACAAAGCGATCGCCCAAAATTGCATCGCGCATCCTTTGCGTAAATCGAATTAACTCCGTAATATTGTGAATTGCTAGAAGCGTAAAGGCTAAAACCTCTTGCGATCGAAACAAATGACTCAAGTAGGCACGGGAAAAGTTTTGACAGGTATAGCAAGGGCAACTGGCATCCAAAGCGGAATAATCTCGTTTAAAGCGATTGTTTTTTAAATTCCAGCGATCGCTCTTACCATCGACGGTCATGATCGCCATCCCATGCCTGCCTAGACGAGTAGGAATTACACAGTCAAACAGATCGATACCAGCGGCAACCGCCTGTGCCATTTCTCGATGCGTACCTATCCCCATGAGATACCTAGGTTTATTCTCAGGCAATAAAGGAGTAGCTGCCCGTACAATTTTGGCAATCAACTCGGGTGGTTCGCCCACACTTACCCCTCCGATCGCATAGCCCGGCAGATCGAATTGCACCAGTTCGCTGGCTGATTTTTTCCGCAGATCTAAAAACACGCCTCCTTGAACGATGCCAAATAGGGCTTGATCGGCGGGTCTAGCATGAGCTTTGAGACATCGTTCCAACCACAGGGTCGTGCGATCGCTTGCCTGTCTAATCTGGTCGTAGGTCGCAGGGTAGGGAGCGCATTCATCGAATGCCATAATTACATCTGCACCCAGTTGATTTTGAATCTGGATTGATTTCTCAGGGGTGAGGTTAATCATCTGACCATTACGAGGCGATCGGAACTGTACGCCCTCATCGGTAATCGAGCGAATATCGCTGAGGCTAAATACTTGAAAGCCCCCTGAGTCGGTCAAAATTGGCTGCTGCCAGTTCATAAATTTATGTAGCCCGCCTGCTTCTGCCACAATATCTTCACCGGGTTGAATATGCAGGTGATAGGTATTTGCCAAGATCATCTCGGCTTTACAATCTTTGAGTTGCGCAGGCGTAACGGTTTTTACATTGGCAAGCGTTCCCACAGGCATAAAACGCGGTGTATGCACGACACCATGAGGTGTGTGGAACTGTCCAACTCTTGCGCCTGTCTGACGACACTGGCATTCTAGTTTAAATTCAAACGGTTTCAGAATTTCTACTATCCTTTTTGACTTGATTTCTTCACACTATACCCGAATCAGTGAGGAGCTTGACGCTAATATAGAAGTTGATGGGTATCTACCTCTTTATTGCTGCTACTTGGAACAATTTTATGCGTTATCGTCGCTTTGGTAAAACTGAAATGCTTCTGTCCGTATTCTCCCTTGGCACGATGCGCTATTTGGAGTCTGAGGAAAATGCGGTCAGTACGATTTTTAAAGCGATAGAACTGGGTATCAATCACATTGAAACCGCTAAAGGCTATGGCAAAAGCGAACAATTTGTGGGCGCGGCATTTCGGGCTGGGCTAGACAAACATCGCGATTCCCTAAACGGGGATGCGTCCCGCCGCCTCTATGTCACCACAAAAATAGTGCCCACACCAGATGCAGACACGATGCGGCGGCAAATCGAAGATTCCTTGCAAAAGATGAATCTCGACTACATCGATAACTTTGACCTGCATGGCGTCAATACTTGGGAGCATTTAGAATTACTTAAAAATCCTCAGGGCTGTATGAAGGCAGTACAGGAGGCAGTCGATCGAAAATTGATTCGTCATGTCGGCTTTTCTACCCATGCCCCCCTAGAGGTGATTTTAGCGGCAATCCAGACCGACCTATTTACCTCGGTCAATCTGCACTACTACTATTTCAATCAAAGAAATGAACCTGCCGTTCAGTTAGCCCATGAAAAAGATATGGGGGTGTTTATCATTTCTCCTTCAGATAAAGGCGGCATGATCTACAAGCCATCAGCCAAGCTGAAAAGCCTATGCTATCCTTTCACGCCAATCTATGTGAACGATCGCTTTTTACTATCCGATCCTAGAGTTCACACGCTCAGCCTTGGTGCTGCCCACCCGCAAGAGTTTGCCGAGCATCAAGAAGCTTGGGAGAATGATGCGCCGCTTTCAGAATTGGAAAATGAAATCTTTGCCTGCATGCACCGCCACTATGTTGAAGGGTTGGGAAGCGATCGCTGTTCGCAGTGCTATGCCTGTTTGCCCTGCCCAGAAGAAATTAACATCCCAGAGATTTTACGGTTGCGAAATCTGGCAGTTGCACACGACATGGTGGAATTTGGCAAGTATCGTTATGCCATGTTTGGAAATGCAGGTCATTGGTTCCCAGGAGAAAAGGGCGATCGCTGCACGGACTGCGGCGACTGTTTGCCTCGTTGTCCTGAAAAGCTAGATATTCCCAAATTACTGCGTGACACCCACGATCGCCTCTACGAAGGGGAAGGCAAGCGTCTATGGGATTGATATCTATCGCTTACAAAAATATTGAAACGGCTTTTTGTAAAGTTTTTAGAATAGTCTGGCACTTCAAAGAACTAAAAATGAAAAGCTTAAATTCAAATCCGTCGAAAATTTAAGTAATACCATTTTCAAAAAGTGATGCAACGCATCTTTTTGAAAAGACCGCGCGAAGCGCGGAACACAAAACCCGATCTGTCGCAATTTCAAGAGAAATTGGTATAAATATCGATCAGGGGTGAGATGGCGATCGGAAAAGCCGACATAACTTCAGTTTGATACTAATTACAAAATAAATATAGATGCTTCAGTCTGCCTGCTTTTCCTCTGTCTTCTAGGTCAGCCATTCATTGCGTTTAACTTTTATAGCTAACCTCACAATGAACGAATGAATACCTATGCCTTGATAGCAGCTAGAGATAGGGTGTAGTAGCCTAGTTGCTCGGGTACGCGCTCCCACTTACCTTCAATCTTGCCCTTGGACAGATTTTTGGTGACGCGCTCTTTAGCAACTCTAAAGACATCAGGAGTGAGTTCGCCATACAATGCCTTTACCACACTATCAGCATTTACATATTCGCCCTTACGCTCTTGCAAAACCTTCTCGATCGCTTCGGTGAGGGTGCTACCTTGGTAGGAAGAGCGGAGCTTAATCGATCCACTACGTCCAGATTCAGCTTTAGCAGGAGCCTTAGCAGCTTTCTTGGCTGTAGGAGCAGGAGCGGCTTTAGCAGGAGCCTTAGCAGCTTTCTTAGCGGCTTTAGGTTCTGCTTCTACCTTCTTGGCAACTTTTGCCACGACTTTGGCAGCTGTCTTTGCCGTAGCTTTGGCGGCTGTTTTGGCTGTCTTTGCTGTAGACTTCGCGGCAGAGGCAGAGGCATCCTTCAGGGATAGGGTGTAATAGCCCAGTTGCTCGGGTACGCGCTCCCACTTGCCTTCAATCTTGCCCTTGGACAAATTTTTGGTGACGCGCTCTTTAGCTACTTTCAAAACTTCTTCAGTCAAATCTCCATACAATGCATCTACAACACCGTCAGCATTGACATATTGACCTTTACGTTCTTGCAGAACCTTCTCGATCGCTTCAGTCAAGGTGCACCCTTGATAGGCACTCCGTAAAGTGATCGAACTGCTTCGTCTACCAGGCTTACCAGCAGGCTTTGTAACGACCTTTGGCTCAGCCTTCTTAGCAGCAGGAGCAGCAGCAGCCTTGGCTTCCTTCTTTGACACCTTAACGGGTGCAGGAGGGGGAGCTAATTCAACTACAGCAGCAGTGACTTTAGCGGCAACCTTTTTACCAGCTTTTGCTACTGTGGCTGGTAGGCTTGCTAGCAAGGCTTCGACGTTTTGGAGTTGAGCGCGAGCTTGAGAAACTTTTTCTTCGTTGGCTTCAAGAAAATCTTGAAGCTGTTTTTGATAAGCGACTAGGGATGCTGTTGGTAAATCAAGACCCATAATTGAAACCCTTTGGTGATAAGTTGTTGGCAGTTTTCCTCCCTGCATTCATGTCATTTGTTACGATGCCATAAAGTGATGTCATGAAGAAAAGAGAGAATTCATTCTATTCTTCTATCATCTTTCGTTCCACTCCGCAATAGTTTTGATGGAATCTTTCTAAGATTGATTCAAATCTCCCTTTAAGTTAGGGAGTAAAATATGAGTCTCTAGCTCCGATCGAGGGGTAGAGACAGGAAAATTGTTTGAAAGAAAGCATTCACGAACGAAGTAATGAAGCTGCATCTGTCAGTCTAAAAATCTTTCTAGGTCTCGATCCTAGCTTTTAGCGACCGTCTTATAAGATACGATGAGGCTATTCGCCCAGTTTGCTGGGAAGGTGCTCCAACAAAAATCTTGCCTCAGCCGCACGATCGCTTTGTGGATATCGCTCAACTAGCCGACTTAGATATCTAGGGCGATCGCTGAGAAAGAAGCTAGAAAATAACAGATCGTCAGTGTAAGTACTCTGAGGAAACTTCAACTGCAATTCTGAAATAATACTATCGATACGGCGCTGATAATCGTTTTGAATTTGCTTCTCTCGATTTTGATAGTCTTGGTAGGCTCCAAATTTCAACGAAGCAATCGTAGAGCGATCGCTCGTTATCCCCGCAGGCGGGTGAATTGCCACAGTTTCACCAAAATCATGCTCTTCCCATTGTTCGAGCAAGGTCATCGCTACCATATACAGGGTTTTTTCACGTAGGCTGGGTGGCGTATTAGCATCATCAAGGATACTTTGATAAAGCGATAGAGCTACAGCATTTTGGCTTGAGGCTTGATAGGCAGTACGAACTACATCCGTTGAGCGGAGTTTGGTATTACAGATCCACCAGCCCAGACATTCATCATCTCCCCAGCCTCCAGTCGGGAGGTGGTAGAGGCGGAAACCATCCCAAAAGGGTAAGTAACCATTCTTCCAGCCATCTTTACCTGCCCAATCAGAGGCGAGACGATAACGAGCTTCAGGGGTATTCTCTTGCTGCAATGCCAATAGTTTTTGCCAACGCTGACGCTGCTCGGTCAACATCGTTTGCATTTCTTGCATGACATTGGCAGATCGATCGCCTGCTTCCCACCAACGAAAGTTTTGATAATAGGTATCGAGAATCCGTTTGGGCATTTCTTCGAGGCGAATCGTTTGAGCGATCTGCAAAGCCTTCGCATAATTTTGCGATCGTGCGTAGCGAACCGCCAAGGCATACTGGAACAGGGGAGCGATCGGTTGAATTTCAGGCTCGGCTAGAAGGATTTCTATCTGCTCGGTGGTTAGACCCACATCTAACAAGGCACGAACATGGGGCCATGCTAGATATGCCGCATCATTATCTCCCATTGGCTGCGGCATCATTTTGACCCACAGACGTAAAGCTGGCATCACTTCATTTTGTGATTGTAGGCTGCGAGCAAACAGGTAGGTGGCATCGTCAGCACCAGGATGGTCGGGGTAGCGACTTAGCCATTGTTGCCAATTTTGACTGCGCTCTTTGGGAGTCATGCGGGCGTTGCGAACCAAAATCTCCTGACTGCGTGGTTCGCCATCAAAATAGGACTTACCCGTAAGATTGCCATACTCGCGACAACCTTGGGTATATTTTGACTGTGGATACTTGTCTACGATCCCCAGCAGTAAATAGTAGGCATAAAAGCCTCGTTCTGAGTAAGATTCATAACTGACAGGACGAGAGAGGGAATAAAGCTGACTCAAGTCGCCGTTAACGATCTTCTGTAATAATTCTTCCCCGATGGGATCGCCGTGACGATCTAGCTCTGCGATCGCCCATGCCCGATCGGGAGCATCCAGATTCGTGGCAATCTGACGAAAAAAGGCTCTGGCGAAGTTGGTAATCTCGCCTGCTTTGAGTTTTCCCAGACGTTCGATCAGAATATAATCCCGTGCCTGCTCTGGCAGACTGTTGTAGAAATGGATCGCTTGCTCGATTTGAAGATGATTAGGCTGTTCTAGAGATTCAAACTGGAGCCATTCTGCTAAACGAGCGAAAGGTTTGAGTTGGAGATCTGGAGAGATGCGATGACTAGCAACGGCATCATAGCCCAGCAATCGCTGCAAGAAGGCTAAATTGAATTGATCGTAATAGGTTGGGGAAGATTCGGGTTCCAGCCCAATACGGGCAAGCCGCACCAAGCGATCGCGTGTTTCAGGCTCATCTAAACCAAAGTCTTTTTCCCAGTCCTTAGAGTCATAGGGAGCCGAAGTACCTGATTGATTGAGGAGATACTCGACGTTTTCTGTCAATAAATCCATATGTGGGCGAGGGAGACGTTGCTTAATCTGCTGCGTCAACCAAAGCGTTGTGTAGGGTTTGCCTAGACTGCGAATCCCTGCCATGCCATAGTTTTGTCGGACGCGATCGCGCGAACGGGCGTAATAGGCAAGCAGGGGATAGGCTTTCGCACCGTACCGCTTCCAGATCGGATTGGTAAGAGGCTGTTTTGACCATTTGAGCAGGATAAGGTCTTGACGCACGGCTTGAGCGATTTCTTGCCACTGCGGATCGAAGCGCAAGCGATCGCGAATGACTTCATCAATTTCTAGCTCTGTAAGTTCGGCTGGACTGAGCCGATCGGCTTGATGCAGGGCTTCAACGGGACTGGGAATGTTAACAGATCGAGATTCAAACCGCTTAGATGTGACTCCCCAGACAGCACCTGACACGAATAATGCTAAAGAGATACTACTAATATATAGATATCGCTTACTAATATATAGATATTGCTTACTAATATATAGATATTGCTTACCAAATATCTTCACGATCGAACCCACCTAAAATACTTAAAATCCACAGTGATTGACGATTGCTATTGAACATAGGTTCTAATCATGACAGAGAACAGGTTTAGATTTGCAATTCTCAACAAAAATTTGATTAGATGCCAAATTTCAATCTCTATTTCAAGTAAATTCACTACCAATCGCGATTTGAGTCCTATGTTATGGGTCAAGGGATATTCTAAACAAGTTGAATGGGAGCATAAAAGTTACTGCCCGATCGTCCCAAGCTCAAATACATTTCCCGCAGGGTTGAATCATTCGTTTGGGTAGATCTTGCATGAAGGAATACCGTGACTATGAGAATTTCGCCCTTACTTTTAATACATCTAACAGGAATGATAGGAGTTTTATTAAGCATCGATCGCACCTTCAGGAACGATTTCAATCAATCGCTCGATCGCACCACCAACAACCAAGGCTGCTACGTAATTAGGCTGGGGTTGGAACTGATGAGCCTGCCAAGTCTGCTCGCGCTCGGGAAAGATCAAACCCATCAATCTTTCCCCCTGCCAATCAGTTTGTACCCTCTCTAAATCGACTAACCCCTTTCCCGTTGCTTTGAGATAGGCTTCTTTTAGCGTCCAGATCTGAAAGAATAGCTCCTGCTGTTCTTTTGGTGCTAAGCTTCTGAGCCTCTCGGACTCCTGACTGCTAAAAAAACGCTGCGCCAATTGTTCCACATCTTCGATAGAGCGTTGCTGGTACTCAACATCAACCCCGATCGCTCGATTGCAGGTTACTGCATAAACCGCCAGATTTTCGGCATGGGATAGATTAAATTCCAAATTCCCAGCACCCATGGTAGAAGCCTCCCAGAGACGATCTGCTAATTGAGGTTTTCCCGAGGGACTATAGGTAAATTGCACTTGCGCGGGTTGAATAGTTAAATAGCGACCAAGGATAAGGCGTAGATGACCTCGTGCAAGGATAAAGCGTTGACGATGTAGATCGAATCTGTAGCGATCGGCGCGTTGTTGTTCGTCAAGTGATAGGGTAGCTTTGAGTTCTAATAGCCGATCGCATACCTGAAGATCGACATACCAAAGGTGAACTTCATTAGATGGTAAGCCGATCTCCTGTAAAGATGCCAGTTTCATTTGCATCGCTTTTTAAGCAGCAATGGGTAGGGTCACAGTTACAGTGGTTTGCTCGTAAAGAATACTCTCAATCGCTAGGCTCCCCTCATGCAACTCCACTAATCGTTGGGCGATCGCTAGTCCCAAACCACTTCCTTGCTTAGCATAGAGTTTCTCCTCAAATTTCATATAAGCACCTAAATCGGCAATCTGTTCCTCAGAAATCCCTTGCCCTCGATCGACGACAGACAAAATAAACTTGTCATCGTCAACCGCACTCATCACTTTTACAGGAGAGCCTTGGGCGGAAAATTTAAATGCATTGGTAATAAGTTCTCTAGCGATCGCCTCTAAATAGTGATCGGAGATTTGTACGGTTGCACCATCTAGTTCCAAAACCAGATCGGGAGATCGACCAAAGGTTTTAGCAATTTCCTTAGCAAGATTAGAAATTTCAATTTCAGCGAACGTCGTTTTTGCTTTGCGCAACTGTTGTCCCTGCTCGGAAGTTAGATCGATGGTTTCAATTTCTGCATACATCAAAAACTTTTTAATCATGTCATGCAAATCCTTTCCTGCCTTGCCAATGCGCTTAGCAACTTCTGGAATTTCATGAGGTTCCATGGCATGGGAGTTTTGCACGAGAATATCAGATAGACCAATAATTTGGATCGCAGGAAAGAGGAGTTGATGGGGCAATGACTGGGCAATATTATTCCGAAGCCCATCCAGTTTTTGTCTAAAGAAATTGCTGATCGTTTCTTGCTTTTTAAGCTGGGCCTGAATCGCGGCAATTAACTCATCACGCGTAAAAGGTTTAGTCAAATAATCATCCGATCCGAGAGTCATGCCTTGGCGAATGTCATCTTTAAACGATCTAGCCGTTAAAAAGACAAATGGAATCGTCGCAGTCGTCGGATCTTGACGCAAGGATGTCAGCACAGCAAAACCATCAAGTTTGGGCATCATCACATCACAAATGATCAGGTTAGGAAGATGCTTTTTTGCTAGTTCTAGCCCAACTTCACCGTCCTCAGCGGTAACCACCCAAAAACCCTCTGCTTTTAGCATCTTAGACATATTATCTAAGACCGTTTGACTATCTTCAATAATTAAGATCTTTTTCATACCCTCTCACCTGCTTGTAAGAAATCCTTGCCCTTACTGACATATCGATTGACACATCAGTCCTCAAGTGACTCGATATGTAGGGGAATAACAACTGTAAATGAGGTTCCCCTTGCTAATTGACTAGACATGACTATTGTACCTTGATGGATATCAACACACCGTTTAACAATTGATAACCCTAGTCCAGTACCAGGAATATTATCTACATTGTGAGCGCGATAAAACGAAGTGAATAGATGGGGCTGATCTTCCACAGGAATCCCTATGCCGCGATCGGAAACTAGGAAAGTAGCACTATCTTTGGAGACAGTCAGCTCAAAGTCAATTTCACTGCCTTTGCCCGAATATTTAACGGCATTCGTCAGAAGATTTGTGAGAATCTGACGTAATAGTTTTTCATCGACCAGCGCGATCGCCTCTACAACATCTTCATGGATACTATCTTGAGACTTGAGCGATAAGTCATCATAGAAACACGATATCTTCTCCACGCTGTTAACCCCTGAGTCAACATCTGAGAGCTTATGTACCAACAAGTTAATATGATGATGGCGACCCATACCCAGTTGAAATTGCTTTACAAGGCGCACTGTAAATTTACATAAATCTACCGACGACAGTTTGAGCTTCAGTTTTCCAGCCTCAGCTTTGCTAAACAGCAAAACATCTTCCATCAGCTCAGTCATATGCTGGACTTCTGACTGAATTTGATGAAGCTGCTCGATCTGTTCCTCTCGCGACCATTCATAATGCTCGAGCAACTCAGCCGCACTTTGAATCGTAGTGAGTGGGGTACGAAATTCATGGGAAACCAGTGAAATAAAGTTAGATTTGAGATTGCTCAATTCTCTCTCTTGATCGAGAGCCCTTGATAAAATCGACGCCGAAGTTTGCAGTGTAATATTCTGTTGCTGTAACTGCAATCGCAGCGATCTCAGCCTTAAATGGGTTTCGATCCGAGCCAGCACCTCCACCAATTCAAAAGGTTTATTCACAAAATCTACGCCACCGACCGAAAAAGCTTCTACTTTATCCATCGCATCATCAACAGCACTAATAAAAATGACGGGAATTTCACTAGTCTTTTGATTTTTTTTGAGCCAAGTGCAAACTTCAAACCCATTTAGGTCAGGCATGCGAATATCTAGCAAGATCAGATCGGGGGGCTCGTTTTCTACCATGGCTAAAGCCATATACCCATTTGTAGCTCGGCTTACCCGATATTGCTGCTTTGTCAAGACTGTAGCTAAAAGTTCCAAGTAGCTCAGTGTATCGTCAACAATGAGAATACTTGCACCAAAAGCTGGCTCTCTGATGTCTTGACTCGTATCCATTTAGCAGCTCTATCCAGTGTACCAAGCAAGATTTCGAACTGGCATTATTTCATATTCAATCGCTTAGCCAATAATTGCGTTGCCCCTTCAACATCTAGAGGTCTACTAAACAAGTAGCCTTGTCCGTGGCGACAGCCCAAAGTTTTTAAAGCCTTCAATTGTTCTTCGGTTTCGATGCCTTCTATAATTACTTCTTTATCTAAAGCAAAGGCAAGCATTAATATGGCATTGACTACAACCCATTCCTCTTGCCTGATAAAAGATTGGTCAATCTTTAAGACATCAATGGGAAAATCATTCAGCCGTCTTAACGAAGAATACCCCGTACCAAAATCGTCCATATAAAACTGCACGCCCAAATCTTGTAACTTTGACAAAATATGCATGGCGTGATCGGGATCGCTCATCACACTGCTTTCAGTGATTTCAAGCTTTAAGCTATTCGGCGCGATTTGAGTTTCTTGTAAAACTTTTTGAACGTGCTCGATCAAGTCTGGGTTAGCCAATTGCTTGGTCGATACATTGACGCTGATTGTCAAATCTGAGGAATCTGGAAATTGATGAGTCCAAAGATAAAGCTGCGAACAAGCCTGATGAATCACCCATTTGCCAATGGGATTAATCAGACCCGTTGCTTCGGCAAGGGGTATAAAATTTAACGGAGAGATAAACCCTCTCTCGGGATGCTGCCATCGAATCAGTGCCTCAAACCCTCGAATCGCTTTTGTATCGAGATCGATGATGGGTTGATAGTAAAGCTGTAGTTGCTGTCTTTCTAAGGCTAACAACAAATCTTCATGGAGTGATTTATCGATCCCCAAAAGCGTTGAAAGTTCTTTCTGAAGGCTAACGTTTTGGCGTTTTAAGAGCATGGCTTGCTCCTGTAACTGTGCCTGTAAGGTACGAACTTTGAGGTGGGTTTGTACGCGTGCTAAAACTTCTGCAAGGTGAAAAGGCTTATTAATATAGTCAATCCCACCCACTGAAAAGGCTTCAACCTTATCAGATTCCTCATCAATGGCACTGATAAAGATTACGGGAATATCAGCAGTCGTGGGATTATCTTTTAAACGGATACAGACCTCAATACCACTCAAATCAGGCATCCGAATATCCAATAAGATCAAGTCTGGAATGTCTCGATCGACTAGAGACAGTGCTTTTTCTCCATTTTCGGCTTTGAGAACTTTATATCCTTGTCTCGATAGCATCGTAGAGAGCAGTTGGCAATTGTAAGGTGTGTCATCTACGATCAGAATGCTTGCTTCATTTTCTTTAGGGATTTCAAATGTAGCGTTTTGATTGGTGCTCATTAGTCGAAATGGCTCAAGGTAGAAACTTACGTACTAAATTAAAATGAACGACAAGGAAAGATATTTTGGATGGGCGATCGCTAATTGACGAAAGCTTAGACGCATCTACAATCTTAAACATTGAATTTATCTAATGCTTTAGTCTACCCAAGTTTTGGATTGTTTTGCGGGATTTTGACGCAATTTTAGGGTTGATTTAACAAGCCTGTTAATTATGGATTTTAAAATTAAAGCCTAGACGATTGGTTCAAGTATAGCTTTTAGGCAACAATACTTTCCTGACTATTTTAAGTTTGAGAGGGCATCATTTTTTGCCCAATCCTCAAAGCATAGTTAATGCTTAGATGATGTTAGCGATTAAAACCAATCTTCCCCTTTTGGTTTCATCTTTGGTTTCATCTACTGTCTAAGCCTAGCATGTATTAAGCCCCGATCGAGCCTATCAAGAAATATTACACCTTCATCAAGAAGATATAAAATATGTATATCTCGCCCGAATTTTATCCGAATCTTATCCGAGAAATTGCTATAAATGATTTTAACCTTGACTTTACTGGAGGGCATCATTAGCTTTAAAGGCAAAGGTGAGCAAAATCGCCCATGAATAAAAATGAGATCGGCATATTGGTGGTTGACGATCAGGCAGAAAACCTTGCTTTTTTGTCAAGCCTGTTGACTGCACAAGGGTATACCCCACAAACTGTCTTGTCAGGAAAATTGGCATTAAAAGCGATCGCTCATTCTTGCCCTGACTTGATCTTGTTGGATGTGAGAATGTCAGGAGAGATAGATGGCTTTGAGGTCTGTCGGCAGTTAAAATCTCAAGTCAAAACCAGCGAGATTCCAATTATTTTTCTTGACGATGTACAAAATATAGCGGAAAGAGGCAAGACCTACAAAGCAGGCGGTGTGGACTTTATTGCCAAACCATTTGAGGTTGAGGAGGTGTTGGCTCGGGTAGATATGCATTTGTCATTGCAGTGCCTCAAAAAGAAACTTGAAACACAAAATCTCGAATTAGGAAATGAAGTTAGCGATCGCATAGTACCGCAATCAGTTCCATCAAACTGCGAGTCTGACCAAGATCGCACCTTTAGAACCCTTGCCGAAAACTCTCCCTATATCACTTGCCGCTATGACCGAAATTTACGGTTTGTTTATGTCACCCCTCGCATTGAAAATCTAGTTCCGATTGCCCATCAAGACTTTATCGGTAAAACATACCAAGAGCTTGGTTTCCCACCATATTATGTCAATCTATGGAACAGTTGCCTAAATAAGGTATTTGATACGGGTAAACAAGAAGAAATTGAATATGATTTTCCTACCACTATCGGACAAAGAAGCTATCTCTCTCGATTTTTACCTGAGTATGCGGAAGATGGCTCTGTAGAGTTTGTTTTAGTGATTAACCAAGATTTTACGGAACGCAAGCAGGTAGAAATCGCGTTACAGAAACAACTCCAGCGATCGATACTCCTTAAGCGGATCGTCGACGAAATTCGCCAGAGTCTTGATATTAATCAGATACTTGACGTCGCCGTAACCCAAATTGGTCAGACATTTGCTGTCAATCGCTGCGTAGTTCACCGTTATGTATCCGATCCAACACCGCAAATGCCTTTTGTCTGCGAGTATTTAGAACCTGGTTATTCATCCGCGATCGAGTTGACTATACCGATTGAAGGGAATTTTCACGCGCAAAAAGTCTTGACACAAGATGGCGCTGTTGTGGCAAATAATGTCTTTACCGATCCACTTTTAGAGCTAACTAGACCCTTGGGCGACATGAAATCTTTGTTGGCAGTGCGTACCTCCTACCTAGGAAAGCCCAATGGTTTGATTAGTCTGCAACAGTGCGATCGCTTTCGGGAATGGACGGAAGATGAGGTCGAACTGCTCGAAGCGATCGCAGATCAAGTGGGTATCGCCATGGCTCAGGCAAGTTTGTTAGCTCACGAAACCGAACAACGTCAGGAGTTAGCAATTAAAAATAAGGCGCTCAAGCAAGCTAAAGGAGAGGCCGAAGCGGCTAATTTAGCAAAAAGTGAATTTTTAGCGACAATGAGTCACGAAATTCGCACGCCGATGAATGCGGTGCTGGGCATGACAGAATTACTACTTTGTACCGATTTGAACAAAAAACAACAAGATTTAGCAACTACCATTCAAGATAGCGGCCATTCTCTGCTCAAGATTATCAATGATATTCTGGATTTCTCAAAGATAGAATCAGGTAACTTAGAATTAGAAATTCGACCTTTAGATTTAAAAAAAAGTTTAGCAAGGGTAAACAACCTACTTTCTGTGAAAGCAAATGAGAAAGGAATATCCTTAGAATTTACGCTTGATGCCCAGGTACCTGCTTATATTGTTGGAGATGCGACGCGTTTACAACAAATATTAATCAACTTAGTCAGCAATGCCATCAAATTTACAGAATCAGGCGCAGTAAACATTTCTGTTACGGCGACGAAGCTAAGCGAGTTATTGACCGAACAAGCGCATATAGCTGTGGTAAAAACTATATTAGATACCTACTATCCTCTTTCTCAAGCCTACGAAATCCAGTTTGCAATCCAAGACTCTGGTGTTGGCATTCCGAGCGATCGGCTAAACCGATTATTCCAGCCATTTAGCCAAGTGGATGCTTCGATCACGCGGCAATATGGAGGCACAGGTTTGGGACTTGCAATCTGCGCTCAATTGGTAGAAATGATGGGAGGAAGAATATGGGTAGTCAGCAACGGTTGCATTGAGGGCGAACCACCTTTAAATTGGAAAAAGGAAATATGGGTAAACGATCGTATAGAAAAAGTAGGCGATCGCGGATCGACATTTTACTTTACAATTTATGGCGCAGCACTTTCCAGTCAAACGATCCAATCGCTTGCAGACCAAGATCGAGAGCTTCCCATTAAAGAAGAAGCATTAATACAGGTTCCCTTGTGTCAGGACAAAGAACAAAATACAAATCTACAACCTTCTTTACAAATTTTGTTGGCTGAGGATAATGCCACCAATCAGAAGCTCACGATTTTAATGCTCGAACAACTAGGATATTGCCCAGATATTGCCAATGATGGCTTTGCTGTAATTGAGGCATTAGATCGTAAAGCATACGATCTAATTTTGATGGATATCCAG
Organism: Tumidithrix helvetica PCC 7403; assembly: GCF_965232925.1. NCBI lineage: Bacteria > Bacillati > Cyanobacteriota > Cyanophyceae > Pseudanabaenales > Pseudanabaenaceae > Tumidithrix > Tumidithrix helvetica. The sequence goes on along the minus strand of NZ_CBDDRA010000010.1, from coordinate 17,205 downwards.
ATGCCGAGAATGGATGGGTTGGCAGCAACACAGTATATTCGCCAAAGGGACAGTGACTATCAATCTCCATATATTATTGCTTTAACCGCAAATGCTACGCGCGGCGATCGCGAACAATGTCTGAATGCAGGCATGAATGACTACCTTAGCAAACCGATCGCGCTTAAGCAATTAGCGGCGGCACTAAAGAAATTTCAGGATGTAAGGATGGGTACGATGGTTGCAATGAGTCCAGAAAGTTCTAACGCCCAGCAAAACCAGCCTAGTATGACCAAACATATACCCGCCGAACTGAACAAAACAGAAGCAATTAATGTTAAGGCCCTAGAGGCAATTCGGAATATGGCAGATGATGCCAGTGTTGTTGAAATGATCGACATCTACTTAGATGATTCGCAGCAACTTGTGGCACAAATTGCTACTTACACTGATTTCAGCAATTCACTCAATGTCACAAATCTATCCAATGCTGTCCATACGCTCAAATCGATTAGCGCATCCATTGGGGCAATAGAGCTAGCAGCGTTATGCAAAACCGTTGAGCGAGAAATTAAAGAAGCTACAGTTCAAAACTTAATGGAGATCGTTCCTAGTATTGAGCAGGAATATCAGTTTGTAGTTCAATCACTAGAAGTACATCGCCAAAAATATGCTGGTTAATTACAACTGCTCTAAATAGCTCAAAAGATCTGCCATTTGCTTTGCTTCTGGTTGAAATTTTGGCATGGGTGGGGTTTCGCCACTGACAACTTGATGGATGAGTTGCGATCGCGATAAACGCTCAGATACCCCCCGCAAACTCGGGCCGACTTCGCCCGTTGCCCATTGTCCGTGACAGGCAACACAATTCATCACAAACATCGATCTGCCATTATTGGCATCGCCATCGAGTTGCAAAACAGATTCAGTATAAGGGTCGGTATGAGGGCGAAATAACCACAACATTAAGACGATCGCGATCGAAACCAGGGCTGTACCAAGAATCACTAGCCCTTGATGAGGTCCTTGTTGAGGCGATGGGGCTAACTCTGGCTGAGCTACAGTAGCTGAATTTAATCCGTCATTACTCACAGCAAAATCACTGAACCAGTGGGTTAAAGAACAATCAAAGCAGAAATTGAGAAATCACAAGAAAACTTTAATCTAAATAACATATCTTAAAGAAAGTACAAACACTTATGATCATTTATTATAGAGCGTCCAGATTAAGACATAATAATCAATGTCAAGATTTTAAGTGAATTAGGATTAATTAACTATGGGAGGCAATGATCGCCTACTCAGAGCTGCGCGAGGCGAAGTGCTAGATCGTCCGCCAGTTTGGATGATGCGCCAAGCAGGTAGATACATGAAGGTGTATAGGGATCTGCGTGATAAATACCCAACCTTTAGAGAGCGTTCAGAAATTCCTGAATTAGCCGCCGAAATCTCTTTACAGCCATTTCGTGCTTTCCAGCCTGATGGCGTGATTATGTTTTCCGACATTCTCACTCCCCTTACAGGAATTGGGATCGACTTTGACATTATTGAAAGTAAAGGGCCAATTATCGCGTCGCCCATTCGCACCCAAGCGCAGGTTGATGCCCTTAAGGAATTCGATCCCGATACTGCGGTTCCTTTTATTCGTAAAATTTTAAGCGCGATCAAAGAAGAAGTTAAAGACCAAGCGACGATCCTCGGCTTTGTTGGCGCACCTTGGACATTGGCTGCTTATTCCGTTGAAGGAAAAGGTTCTAAAGATTATTCGGTAATCAAATCATTGGCCTACAAAGAGCCAGCGATCGTCCATAGCTTTTTGGCAAAACTCGCCGAGATGGTTGGTACTTATGTGATCCACCAGATTGAGTGCGGCGCTCAAGTGGTACAGATGTTTGACTCTTGGGCAGGACATCTTTGCCCAACGGATTATGAAAATTTTGCTCTGCCCTATCAAAAGATCGTCGTAGATAAGGTCAAGGCAAAATACCCCGATACACCGATGATTCTTTACATTAGTGGCAGTGCTGGGGTGCTAGACCGCATGCCTAAGTCTGGTGTAGATATTATCAGCGTTGACTGGACAGTCGATCTTGCCGAAGCGCGCGATCGCATTGGTCGCCACATTCCCGTACAAGGCAACCTCGACCCCTGCGTTCTTTTTGCCGATCAAAGTTATATCCGCGAGCGCATCTTAGAAGTGGTGCAAAAAGCTGGAAATAAAGGTCACATCATGAATTTGGGGCATGGCATTTTATCGACCACGCCCGAAGAAAATGCTCGTTTCTTTTTTGAGACGGTCAAAGGATTGGCTTAATTGCTCCGAGGATTGCAACATAATTCTTTAGATGGGGGCGCAATGGCTGCGCTCCCGTTATTGTTTTGAGGATCATCCCCCAGTCTCTCCGTTGTAGGGGCAATTCATGAATTGCCCCTACAACGAGCTAAGGTATATATAAGTTTTTGCTGCTTGGTTTCAGTGTTTGATCCCCCCCAGCCCCCCTTAAAAAAGGGGGGAGAAGAAAGAGTTAGATATTTAAATATGGCAAAAAAAGTTTTTATTACGGGTGCGAGTGGCTGTGTGGGTCACTATCTTGTAGAGTCTTTGCTACATCAGACCGATTATGAGCTTTATCTGCTCGTGCGCAATCGTGCCAAGCTCAAAACCGATCTCAGCGTTAGATCGGGGGTAACGGTGATCGAAGACAATATGAGTAACATTGGGGCATATAAATCTTTACTTGCTACCATGAACTATGTCGTGAGTACGGCAGCCTGCTGGGGTGGCACAGAGGAGGTATTTCAAACCAACGTGCACAAGACCCATGAATTGTTTGATGCTTTAGATCCTGAAGTGTGCGATCGCGCCATTTATTTTTCTACGGCAAGCATTCTCGATTCTCACAATCAACTGCTCAAAGAGGCTGGAACGATCGGTACAGACTACATTCGCTCTAAATACGACTGTTTGGAATATTTGGAAAATTCTCCGATCAGCAAGCGGCTAATTACCGTATTTCCAACCTTGGTCTTTGGTGGGGCAGCAGATAAGCCCTATTCCCATATCTCGGCAGGGCTAAAAGATATTGTTAAGTATGTGAAATATATTAGATTTGTCAAAGGTGAGGGTAGTTTTCATTTCATCCATGGTAGCGACATTGCCCAAATTATTACCTATTTACTGACGGCCGATCAGCCAAAGTTCTGCGAACATCTACCCACGCGCCTAGTGATGGGGATGCCAAAGTCAACCGTAAATGGTGCGATCGCTGAGGTTTGCGAATTGTATCAAAAGCGCATTGGCTGGCAGATCGATCTCTCACCAACGCTGATCAACTTAATCATTAAATTATTTAAAATTGAAGTGGCAGAATGGGATCTTTTTAATGTCAAGTTGCGCCACCTTACCTATGATGTCGTTACTCCTGAAACCTTTGGTCTAACTTCTAAATATCCTCGCATCACAAATCTATTTGCTGAGGTAAAGTAAGTTTAAGAATCTGTTTACACTAAGTCCGATCTCCTTACCCCAATAGCTAATCTATTCACAGATCCAGCATTGTTTGTGAGATGGGATAATTACCCTACTCTAACCCTCCCCTTGCACTAGTCGCGAAGCGACTTTCCGCAGGGTAGGGGAGAGAACTGGATTTCTGGCTAGTATGTTCGCAGTAGTAACCAATGGAGAGATCCTAGAATCTCAAAACAAACTTTACTAACCGAACATGTAGCTCTTCCAACCTTCGCTGAATCAACCCTATCCAAATTCGTGACAAATTCGCTATGAATATCGATAATCTGCCCAAGCAATACAGCCCCCATGAAACCGAAATCAAATGGCAAAAGTATTGGGAAGAGCAAGGCGTCTTTGTTGCGGAAGCCGAAAGCGATCGCCCTAACGGGGATGCATCCTGCCGCCCTGCTTATTCGATTATGATTCCACCGCCCAATGTGACGGGTAGCCTTCATACTGGACATGCTTTTGAGGAATCATTGATCGATATTCTGATTCGCTATCATCGCATGAAGGGATTTAATACGCTCTGGCTCCCTGGCACAGATCACGCCAGTATCGCTGTTCAGGCTCTCTTAGAGAAGCAATTAAAAAAAGAAGGAATTAAGCGACAAGAGTTAGGACGCGATAAATTCCTTGAGAGAGCTTGGAAATGGAAAGCCGAATCTGGAGGTACAATAGTTAATCAACTCCGCCGCTTGGGTGTATCTGCAGATTGGACGAGAGAACGCTTCACGATGGATGCTGGCCTCTCGGAGGCTGTAACCGAAGCATTCGTTCGCCTTCACAAAGAAGGTTTGATTTATCGAGGTGAATACCTTGTAAACTGGTGTCCTTCTTCGCAGTCAGCCGTATCCGATCTGGAAGTTGACAATCAAGAAGTCAAAGGAAATTTATGGCACTTCCGCTATCCGCTTACAGATGGAAGTGGCTATCTAGTGGTAGCAACCACGCGCCCAGAAACGATGTTGGGGGATACTGCCGTAGCCGTGAATCCTGATGACGATCGCTACAAACATCTAATTGGTAAAACTGTAACACTTCCATTGATGAATCGCGAGATCCCGATTGTAGGAGATGATTATGTGGATCGCGAATTTGGCACAGGTTGCGTCAAGATTACGCCAGCCCATGACTACAATGACTTTGAGCTAGGAAAACGCCACAATCTTCCCACGATTAACATCCTCAATAAAGATGGTTCCATTAATGAGAATGGTGGCGAATTTAAAGGGCAAGATCGATTTGTCGCCAGAAAGAATGTGGTAGCGAAGCTGGAATCTCTCGGTCTATTGGACAAGATTGAAGACTATCTGACCACAGTTCCCTATTCCGAACGAGGGAAAGTACCCGTGGAACCATTTCTCTCTACACAATGGTTTGTCAAGATTCGTCCTCTAGCAGATAGTGCCCTACAAGACTTCGACCAGAACAACTCCCCTCAATTTGTGCCCGAACGTTGGGGAAAAGTTTATCGCGATTGGCTCGTAAAACTCAAAGATTGGTGCATCTCTCGCCAACTATGGTGGGGACATCAAATTCCTGCTTGGTACACGCCCTCTGGCGATGTGTTTGTCGCACATAACGAGGCGGAAGCCCTAGCCTTAGCGCAAGCAAAGCATGGCAAGGAAGTTACCCTAGAACGCGATGTCGATGTTTTAGATACCTGGTTCTCTTCGGGGTTATGGCCATTCTCCACCCTAGGATGGCCCGCACAAACGCAGGATTTAGCTACTTTCTATCCAACCAGCGTATTGGTGACGGGTTTTGATATCATCTTTTTCTGGGTGGCACGGATGACGATGATGGCAAAGCGATTCACAGGAAAAATTCCTTTTCAAACCGTCTATATTCACGGACTGGTGCGGGATGAGAACAATCAAAAGATGTCAAAGTCTAAGAACAATGGCATCGATCCGCTCCTGTTGATCAACAAATATGGAACCGATGCCCTTCGTTTTGCCCTCGTGAGAGAGGTGACAGGTGCGGGCCAAGATATTCGCCTAGACTACAATCGCAAGACCGATGAATCCTCCAATGTGGAAGCAGCTCGTAATTTCGCCAATAAGTTATGGAATGCTTCGCGATTTGTCTTGATGAATTTGGACGACGATCTCAGCCCTATCCCTCCCCAATTCCTAGAAAATCCCAACCTAGAATTAAGCGATCGCTGGATTCTCTCGCGATTCCATCAAGTGGTGCAACAGACGCGGCAACAGCTCGAGCAATATGGCATGGGCGAAGCTGCAAAAGGTCTCTATGAATTTATTTGGGGTGATTTTTGCGATTGGTATATCGAACTCGTCAAGTCTCGCTTACAACTGCAAGACGATCCTACAGTTCAATCGAATTCTGCCAAACTTGAATCTCGTCAAGTCGCCCAACAAACCCTTGCCTACGTCTTAGATGGAATCCTGCGACTCCTGCATCCATTTATGCCTCATATCACAGAAGAGATTTGGCAAATCCTCAATCCCGCCGAAACTGAAGATAAAAAGCATGTCCTCGCTTTACAAGCCTATCCCGAACCAGATCGCAATGTAATCGATCCCCAACTAGAAGAACAATTTGAGCTGCTCACAGGGGTAATTCGCACAATTCGCAACCTCAGAGCCGAAGCTGAAATCAAGCCTAGCTTGAAGATTACCGTCATCTTGCAAACCGAAAGCGATCGCGAACAGAAACTGCTCGCAGAGGGTCAAACCTATCTCCTCGATTTAGCTCGAGTAGAAACCCTAACGATTCAAACCTCGTCTCCTGTTGCTTCGGAACAAACTGAAGAGCAAACGATTGTGGGCGTAGTTGGGACAGTGCAAGCGATCATTCCGCTCACAGGTGTGGTCGATATTGCCCAGTTAAAGAGCAAACTAGAACGCAGTCTGACTAAGTTGGAAGGTGCGATCGCTTCTCTACAATCTCGTTTAAACAACGAAGGTTATGTGAAGAAAGCTCCCCCTGAAGTCGTGGCAACAGCTCAGGCTGAACTCGAAGAATTCCTCAAACAACAAACAATCTTGCGATCGCGTTTGGAGCAACTATAGCAGTTCGCATTTATAGAAAACGTAGCTAAGTCTAATCGGATAGATTAGGCTACTTTGACAATGCTCACCAACCTCCGTTCAACGAGCGAGGAGAATTTTGCCTTAACCTCTCTGGCGATCGCTATAGCGAACCTTATACCATTTTCAAAAAAGCTGCGGTACAACTTTTTGAAAACCCACTCGTAGCGCAGAACTCAAACCTGTGCAGGCATCTTGCCTGCACTACTAATTGGGCTAGAAACTTGCTTGCACACCTACTCGATAGGTTAGACCAGGTTGATAGATGCGATTGGTTTTTTCATAGGTCTGATCCGTCAAATTTTCTAGATTGAGCGTCAGTGCTACATTTTTAGCTAGTGGAACTTTCGCATTAAAGTCAAGGCTTAGATAGGCAGGGGAGAAGTCGGTAGCTGTCTGTCCTGCTGTACCCTGAGCAAAGACAGCACGGCGCGAACCACTATAGTAGTTAAAAAATAGATTTGCTTGCCAGCCATTGGACTCATAGCTAACGCCTAACTTACCAACGGAGTAGGGAACTGTTGCCAGTTGCAAGCCAACTTCAGAAGCTGTTTTGCTACTGGTGATTTTGGCATCAGTATAGGTAAAGTTGAGGAATGATGAGAACTCAGGCGTGATTTTCCATTTGAGGGCTGCCTCAATACCATTGGTATTCACTTGTCCAATATTTTGCCATTGAGTCACTGCTCCAGTCGCGATCGTACTGATCCGATCGCTTATACTGCTCCCAAAATAAGTTAACTGAACGAGGAAAGTATCAGTCACATTTACATCAAAACCAGCCGTCCATGCTACACCACGTTCGGGGACTAGATTGGGATTAGGAAACCAACCATGAACTGTATCAAACACATAAAGCTGATCCAGTCCGGGGTTTCTCTGAAGCACTGCAAAACTATTGCGAAAAGCAATATCGGGTGTAAGATTCCATCTCGTTCCAATGGTAGGATTGAGATAGCTACCAAAGTCACTTGTGAAATTCTGACGCAATCCAACTTCCAATTGAAAGTTGTCATCAATTTTCCATGCATTCAGGGCAAAGAGAGCAAATAGAGAGCGATTGCGATTAACAGTTCCATTTAAAGAGCTTAAAGCAGGAACACTACTGAGAACATCTCCGCGAATGGAATTCGTGTTAACATCAAATCCCCATGTAAGTTTGTTGTTAGCTGCTAGTTGCCATTGATGTTCGACACGACCACTCAGTACTTGTGAATCTAAAGTGCCTGTGCGAGAAAATACACCTGAGGGACCATAGGTATTAAAAAAATCTTGGTTGAATGCAATGGTCGTTTTCAAGATTGACTCGTCGCCACTGCCCAGACGACTTGTCAATGTCGCACCCACATTCGTTAGCTCGTGATCTAGGCGATCGCGTTGTAATGGAAAGCCAAAGTAAAGGAGCCCTCGACGACTGGCACTTTTATAAGCATCAATGCTAAAAGAGTTGCGGGCATCAATCGGAGTTTCAAGGCTACCATAAAAGTTATCGAGACGAGTATCGCCATTAAAAAGCCTGCCATCAGCAGGATTGCGGTTAGCAGCCCCAATCGGCACAGGATAGTTATTATCTGTTGAGAAACGCTCGTAGCCCAAACGGAAGTTCACGCCATCCACCGTGCCACCATAGCCAACACGGTAGCGTTGAAAGCCATAGGAACCCAACTCAATACCAGCAGTTGCTTTGAGTGGCTGTGGATCTTTTTTGGTCACGAGATTTATAACACCACCAAAGGCTTCCGAGCCGTAAAGGGTGGCACTGGTTCCACCTGTTAACTCCACACGTTCGATCGCATCAACGGGAATACCATTCAGATCGGTTCCACCATGATAGGTATTAACATTACTACCAAAGGAACGTCCATTAATTTGAAATACCGATTGGTTGATCGCAAATCCGCGCAAAAAAGTCCCCGTATGGATATCTGCACCAAACCCATAGTCATTGATCGCGAATCCGGGTAAGCTTCGCAAAAGTTCTGATGCCGTACTAGGATTTTGCTTCTGGATTTCTTCTTTAGGTACAACATAGACTGGTGCAGAAGTGGGAGAAAATGGTGACTTCTTACCCGTTACGTCCAGTTGAATTTCATCGCTCTCAGGTTTTGTTTGAGCTACAGTCTCAGTTTTAAGCGGAAAACTAAAATCAAGCTTAGGAGGCAATAAACTAGAACTTTGTTGAGAAACTTGCGATCGCAACTCACCTGCGGTTAAAACTTGAATATCTTGGTTTGTTTTTTGATTAATTTTCTGCGTTTCAACGATTGGTTCCGCCCAAGTCGTTTCGGCAATGCTAAAAATAGCCACAGCAACACTAGGTGCTAAGACTAGCAACGTCATACATTTCATATCTACTCAACTCCTCACAGTTTTGATCCCTAGGCTCAGATGTCATTAAAATAAGAGCATCAAGCAGGGTTTTTCATTATTGAATATCTTGAGAACTACTGTCAAAAGACAGAGAGTCAAACTTGCAGAGTCTTTATCGTTTCTACTTCTTCGTTGCAATTGCCAATTTCACACCTTCAATCTTGCGGATGCGATCCATTACAGCGACGGCTTTGCCATGGGTAACATTCTCATCAGCATTGATCACAACAATATTTTGCTTTTCCTGATTCATCAGCGATCGCACCTGTGCTTCCAAGCGATCTAAGGCGATCGGCTGACGATTTAAGAATAAATTGCCTTGAGCATCTAAAGAAACGACAACTTTATTTTGGGCTTGTGATTTTGCCGTAGAGGCTTGAGGTAAGCTGACTGGAAGCCCCTCTGTGCGATTGAGAACCAAAGTTGCTGTAATAAAGAAAGTCAGAATAGCAAACACCACGTCAATCATCGGGATGATATTAATTTGAAAAGGAGCTTCGGGTTCTTCAGGGAGTCGCATAATCTTCCTTTTTTGAGCGGGTTTCTGGTTCGTAGTAATAACGGCGATAGAGAAGTTCTAATTGTCCGCCATATTCTTGGATGAGCGCAATTTCTTGTTGGTAAAATCCGCGAAATGTATTTGCAAAGACCAATGTGAAAATCGCCACAACTAATCCCGAAGCTGTAGAAACTAAAGCTTCACTAATTCCTGCCGTGACGTTTGTCGTGCGACTTCCACCGACATCACCAAGCGTTAGAGAGGCAAAGGAAGTAATCAGCCCCAATACAGTCCCTAATAAACCCAATAAAGGCGCAAGACTAATAATTGTTTCAAAAGCAGTATTAAATCGTTTGAGGATCGGGACTTCTGCTTGGGCTTCGCTTTCAAGGGCAAGTCGAAATTCCTCAGGATTCGGATATTCTAATTCCATTGCAGCCAAAAAAATCCTAGCGATCGGAAATTGCAAATTATTTTGTAGCTTTGCTAAGGCAGTGTCGCGATCGCTTGCATAGGTTTTTAAAACATCGCGCACAAAACGTTTCTGCTTACGCTTAATTGTGAGCCAAAATTTGATCCGTTCGGCAGCAAGCGCCACTGCCAAGACCGAAAATCCTGTCAGGGGGTACATGACAACGCCACCTGAAACAAAAATTCGTCCAATGTCCATAAAATGTTAGAAACACAAATAAAGAATGTAAAACACCACAGATTAAATTTTCGATCGGTTATTTACCATATCGTTTTTTTGCGCCTATTAAAAGTTTGACAGCCTGTCAAACTTCTTGCTGCTGTATTTAACTTGACAGCTACTACGCAAGCTCATACATTGATCTAATCCTGTACTGCTTGTAGAGGTCTAGATGGAAGCATTGCTAAGTTCTAATAACTTTTAAACATTGCGGATTCCTGATTATGAATGTTACTGAGAAAGAACAAGAAATGCGCCCACAACTTGCTAATGTGCAACGCGATCGCGAATGGAAATCTCTAAAGATTTTTGTGACCGTCAGCATTCCTTGTTCGATTGCGTTACATTTTGCCACCCTTACAGCAATGCCAAATTTTGGTGGACAACTTGGTAACTCCTTCGATTCTCAACAAGAGGAGTTAATGGAAGTAAGAATTGTTGAGAAGCCTTTAGAGCCCCAAAACGAACCTACTCCAGATATCCTCAAAGTTGAAACACCTCAAGAAGCGATCGCCTTTGTCCCCATTGCTAATCTAGATATTTTATCGATGATTGGCAATCCCAATTCTCTAAGCACTGCGATCGACTCAGCTAAAGGGGCAGGTAACTTCACTCCAACAGATACAGACAAATCAACGGACAGCAAAACGCCTGCTGAAGCTGCCAAAGATATTGTCAAAGATCCCAATTCAATTTTATCGAATACCGCACCAAATTCGATCGTGGTCGCACCAAACTTACCGAATCTATTTATTGGAAAAGGATCGGGTAGCCTTGTTCCGAATGGACTTGGTAAAAATACATCAGGAATAGGCTGGGGACTAACAGGTAATCGAACAAACACTCTAGGAAATGGGCGATCGCCAAGTAGTGCCCTCGGAAAACTTGGCATTCCATTTGGACTCCCAACGGGCAACCTTAATTCAACATCTAAGACGACATCACCTAACAATTCCTCAACGCAATCTACTTCTACAGCAAATCCATCCAACAACCCATCAAGTAATAGTAAAATCCGTTGCCAGAGCTGTGTGAAACCTGACTATCCAAGCAATGCCAGAGAGCGTGGTTTAGAGGGGGAAGCCAAGGTTGCTGTTGACGTTGATGCAAATGGCAATGTAATTAATGTTCGCTTGCTCAATTCCAGCGGTCATGCCGAGCTAGATGAGGCCGCACAACGGGCAGCATGGAATTGGAAATTCGATCCCTCCCAAAGTGGCAAACAGGCAATTCCTGCCAGAATTAATTTTCAAATTGAGAACTCAGATTATTCAAGGCGTAGTCAGGAGAGAAGGCAATTAGAGCAACGACAGGTAGAAGAAGTTCCGCCACTTCAACCCCCTAGTAACCCAACCGCAATAGCGAAACCAACCGCTTCTCCTGAGCCTATTACTAAGCCATTACCTAACCCACCTAACCATGAAATAGCAAAGCCAATACCTTCTTCTGAACCTGTTTCTAAGCCTCTGCCTAATGTAGACAATACAAAACCACCTGTTACTGAACCTGCTCCTATCGTACAGCCACCCACAGCCATCACGAGTCCGCCACCGCTTGCTGTAGAGCCACCCAATCCTGAAAGTAAGCTAGGCGTACCTGCTGAACCCTCTTCACCAACAACTCCTCTACCCACAACAGGGAGTAGAAGCGGACAGAAATGAGTTAATGAGAGAAAAGCCAAAACACATCAGCAAGCGTAATTGGAATTCTGTTGCGTATCGTGCTCAGGGATTTGCCATAAATTAAAGTCCCAATATTGACTTCGGCTCAAATGGCGAAGCTCTGAATTGGGAAAGGCTCTAGTTTAATCACTAATTCTAGCTTCGCATAAACATAGGTTTACCTGTTCTTAAACTGGTAGCGATAAAGTTTAATGTGTTTGCATCGATCGCAAGCAGCGCGGCTCTATCGCGCTAGGTTTGTGCTTTGTAAATATCAACAAAATAAGTCGCTAGGCGAATCAATTTAATAAGAGAAAGGCAGTATGACAATCCAACGTAGAGATTTCTTGTTATTTCTGGGTGCAGGAGCAGGAACCATTTTATTCGATGCTATCCCAGGTTCTAAATCAAGCAAGCCATTCTCCATGCCCTTTATGGGATCTGAGCCAGAAGGAGCAGCTTTTGCAGCTACCTCCTCTAATTTAAGCTTTAAACCCATCAAAGGGCCAATGCCCTTAGAAACATCAGGTATCTCTAAGTCAAAGCAAATTGAATCTTATAAAACCTTTGAAGTGGTAGACGATCTCGTTTTACCCGAAGGCTTTACCTACGATATCGTGGCGGCATGGGGTGATAAAGTGGGAGACTCTCGCTTTGGATACAACAACGATTACCTCTCTCTGATTGAAACAGGTAAAGATGAAGGCTATTTGACCGTTAATTTTGAATACATCAGCAATACTCCTTGGGAGCAAAGCTTTGAAAAGGTAATTGGCAAGCCCCTTCCACTTAAGGATATGGCAACTGCACTCAAGGAAGCAGGTGAAGAGGGTGTCAATGTTTTAGTCTTGGGAAATGGCAACCCAATGAGAGCGAAGTTAGAGGCGATCGCCAAAGAAGCCATGATCGATCTTGGAATTGGCGTGATTTCTGTACGTCGCGATGCTGATGGTCAATGGGTTCGCACTTACTCCAAAGCCGATCGCCGCGTTACGGGTATCTCTGGATTAGCTGACAATCGCTATCTCAAAACCACTGGTCCCGCAACCGCAGTGTTTGGCAAAAAAGAAGGACTGGGCTATGTTGACAAGTTAGGCGATCTCGTTATTGGCACGTTCGGTAACTGTGCGGGTGGCACGACACCTTGGGGAACTGTTTTAAGTGCCGAAGAAAATTTTCAGGCTCTAGTCCCCGAACCAGTGATGCCCGATGGTACTTCTTTTGACCCCAGTAAAAAGAAACTCGGCAAAAATGATGAAGACGAATTTGTCGGTCTGGGGAACGTATTTGGGCTGCAAGGGAATAAGTATGGCTGGGTTGTAGAAATCGATCCTGCAAATCCTGATGACTATGGCACAAAGCATACTTGGCTGGGGCGTTTTCGCCATGAAGCCGTAGGTATTCGCGTCGAGGCAGGTAAACCCTTAGCATTTTATTCAGGCTGCGATCGCCGAGGTGGCCATCTATATAAATTCGTCAGTAAGGATGCGGTCAAAGATCCGCAAGACAAAGCTAACTCCAAACTTCTGGAATCAGGCATGCTCTACACGGCAAAATTTAATCCTGATGGCACGGGTAGCTGGATTCCGCTCAAAGCCTCTACACCCGTCAATCCCGATAAACCCAGCGTCTTAGCGGGCAAAATGTTGCCCCTACCCAAACGTCCCGATGGTGGTTCTTTTAAGGCAACTAAAGACGAAGAGATTGCCGAATTTAAGTCTAAGTTCAAGGTTTTGGGCGATCTGTATGTCGGTAGCGATCGCGAAAAGCAAGGCGCAATTTTAATCGACGCTCACTATGCTGCGAATGCTGCGGGTGCAACCTGCACCGCTCGTCCCGAAGACACGAAAATTGCATCGGATGGTTCTCTGTTTATCGCCTTTACCTCTGGTTCCGTCAGTGCTAGCGATGGCAGTCCCGATCTACGCATCTTTAAGGGTCGTGATGGCAAAGCTCACGAGCATGGCTGGATTATGCGCTTAGCTGAAGATGATAATGCCCCAGAAGCGATGAAATTCCGTTGGCGCATGATTGCGACGGGTGGAGAACCTGCTGATGGCGGACAGGGCTTCACAAATCCTGACAATATTGCGATCGATCGCAATAGCAATCTCTGGATGGTCACAGATATCTCAAGCGATAAATACAACAAAGCCATTCCTAGTCGCAAAGATAAAGAAGGCAAACCTGTCAGCCAGTCTAACCTGCGTGGGCTATATGGCAATAGTTCCATTTGGTTTATTCCCACCTCTGGTGCTGATGCAGGCAAAGCTTTCTTATTTGGGTTTGGGCCAGTGGAATGCGAAACGACGGGACCATTCTTTTCCCGCGATCAACAGACCCTATTCCTTTCCGTACAGCATCCCGGTGAAGTGAAAGGCACAAGAAAGGATATGGCATTTGAATCTCGGAAAATGGCGATGCGCACGACAGATGGCAAGGAATTTATGCAAACCCGCAAAGTTCCTATGGGTTCCAACTGGCCAAGCTTAAAGCCAAACGAACCACCTAAACCTGCTGTCGTGGCGATTCGCAAGCTCAATAATGACCCTCTGACTGTTTAGATTCTTTGTCCTCCCCCGTAGGGGCAATTCATGAATTGCCCCTACGGGCGATTGAGCAGTAATGTATTGGAGATTTACGTTTAATACCATTTTCAAAAAGTAATGCGACGCATTATTTTTTGAAAGACCGCGCTCCGCGCGGTCTTCAAATCTCGATCTGTTGCAAATCTAAGTAAAATTGGCATGAAATTGGTATAAACTCAAGCCAGTACAATGTGCCTGAAATTTGGATAAACCGTTAGCTTGCTATTTCCCAGTGGCTGAGGAGAGCGATCGCTCTCCTCAAGACTTTCACAGGCAATAAGAATGTCCTATGACTTTATCTCGACAGAACCTTCTGATTTATTGGAGAAGCTTGGGGAAGATTCCTCTTTTGGGAGTCTTTACTTTGTTTCTGTCTATTGTCATATCTCCAGTTTTGGGCAATATCCAAAAAATCGAACCTTTATTATTCGATACATTGCTGAGTCGCTGTGTAAAGCTGCCAAAATCATCTTCAATTCTTAGTGCTGACTTATCCACAGATGCATCTTTAGAATGGAATATCACGACTCGGAAAGAAGGTGATTATTACAACTATTATTTAGCAAGCGTCAGTTATCGAAAACAAGGGAAAATTCTTTGGACGAGATCTTTACCCGAACGGCTAGCCAACCAAGCGATCGAACGTAGCTATAAAAAGCCTGTAAATATTCATTCCTACAATGGATTTCCATTTTTGCTAGGCACGATCTTTACGGATAACACTATTTTTGTCGCTGATAGCAGTGGGGTCTTAGTACTCGATCGAAATACAGGTAAAACCCTAGAAGATAAGTCTGCTGAATCTTCTCCTGACTTGTTCTTTATCGATTGGGGGACTGTTAAGCTCACCACCCCAACCCAACATTGCGAAATAAAAATTCAAGGGGGACAATTTTTTAGTGGATGTGGAGAAGTTCTCATCTATTTTAACCGTAAAAATTTATGGGTATGGAATCAGTCGAGCCAACTTCTAGAAACCGCAAACTACAGCCAAAGCAAGCACAGAATTGATACCCATAAGCCATTACAATATCAAGCTAGAATTCCGCTCAAAACCGTTGTTGTGGAAATTAGTGGTTTTGTCGGCGAGTGATCGAGGATTTTGGATTAAATTACCTAGAATTCTAAGCACTACATGGGAATGAGTCTTTGCCCGCAACTGGACATATTCTTGAGCTTGATAAGCGATCGCTAACGACTTGATGAGAAGTAAGCAGGTAGCTGTAACTGCACCATATCATGGTATAACGACTTCTAGTTGATCGTTTAGCATAGCGAATGCAGTTCAGCTCAACCGTTATACTTCAAAACTTGTACTCCTAGAAATCCTATGGAAAGCCAGAAGATCGTAGCGCTACAAAATATCTTCAGTTCTAGACTAGATACGTTGGGTCATCTCTTAAAGATAGTGGAGAGTCATTTCGCAGACGATGTGGCGTCTATATTGCAGTGCCGCATAGCGCCCGATATGTTGCCTTTTGGCACACAAATTGCATTTACTTGCAATCAGCCTCGCAACTTCGCGTTGTGGTGCTTAGGGCAGTCGGAGAACAACCTGAACCCTGACGTAGCATCTTTAGCTGAGGCTCGCAGTCATATTTCATCTACTCAGGAACTGCTGACAACGATCGATGTTGCTGATACTAAGCTTGCAGAGATCAAGCGAATCAATCTCGGACAAGGGCTATACCTAGAATTATCTGGATTCTCATATGTAGATGATTTTTTGATACCAAATTTTTATTTCCATCTGACGACGGCTTACGACATCCTGCGGATGGCAGGAGCACCAATAGGAAAACGCGATTTTATGATGCATTTGGTACCCTTTGTAAAGCACCAAGGTGATGCATAATATTGATGCATAATACTGAAGTGAATCGAGCAAAATAACGCTCTAGTTGTGAGTTCAAGGCGACTAATTCCGATCGCTTTAATCGCTATTCATGCTTACTCAATACTTTTCTATGTCGCTCCAACGAATAGGTAGAACATGTCATCCCCCGATCCAATGAGCATTCGTCAGCTTTCCGCCAACGACCTGACACTTATGGAGGGGATGTTGGCTACCTTTGGTGAGGCTTTCGATGAAGTCGATACCTATAACTCGTCTCGTCCAAGCAATGCCTATCTCAAGCGGTTGCTAAATAGCGATAATTTCATCGCGCTTGCAGCGTTAAAAAATGGATCGGTAGTCGGAGGTATCGCTGCTTACGAACTCCAGAAGTTTGAGCAGGAGCGTAGTGAAATTTATATTTACGATCTGGCTGTAGCAGCAGCGCATCGACGCGAAGGCATTGCTACTGCATTAATTCAGGAATTAAAGAAGATCGCTGTAGCACGAGCAGCCTATGTTATTTTTGTACAGGCAGACATCGGGGATGACCCTGCAATTGCACTCTACACGAAGCTTGGGACACGCGAAGAAGTGCTTCATTTTGATATTGCTGTTGCGGGCAGCGATGACGATGCATAACAACTTTGGAGTACACCAGCTTTTAGTTGGGGTTGCCTGAGTCTGGCGATCGCGAACGTTAGGCAGTACTTTCCCATTATGTGCCCTTAATGTAGATCGAACTGCTCAAGCAATTTCTTTGGCATGTTAGGTTAGCTTTATTCTGTCGTAGTATAGCAATCAAGACTAGGCTTGTGGAAAGCATGAATCTTGCCTTGCCGCGATGCCTTATATTTCTAAAAAAGAGTATGGAAGACTATCTACAAGTAAGTGATACCAATTTAAATTATATTGGCAACAGATAGGGCTTCCAAAATGAAAGGATATCCAGTAATCGATGCTATAACTTGGGGAGTTAATTCTGCTAGAAGTTGGTCTACCTTTTCCCTAAG